>CAZSTP010000005.1:0-51692 GCA_964609325.1 uncultured Novosphingobium sp.
TGATCCCGCCGCTGACCGGCACCTTGGCCGATCTCTCCGGCAGCCTTGCCATGGCATTCACCCTGCCTGCGCTGTGCTATGCCGTGATTGCCGCCTTCGGGCTTTATGCAACGAAGCCGCTACAAGGTCAGGCACCCGACTGACCGCAAGCAAGCTGGATCGTCGCACCCACCGGCATCCCGCTCCAAGCGCGGAATGCCGGTCAAAGGGCGCGGACGTCAAATCAGGAAATCGCCCTGGTTGCTGGCGATCAGGACCCCCGCAATGCCGAAGCCGATGATATCGGCAAGGCCATCGTTATTGATATCGGCGATATCGCGATAAAATGTGTTGTTGCTGCTCCAGCCCTGCGCCGTACCGAAATTGGCCATATCAAACCCGGTTGCGGTAAAAGTACCATCACCCCTGCCATAGGCCACCAGGGTGCCTGCCACGCCAAAGCCGACAATATCGGCAATGTCATCACCGTTCACATCGGCCACAATACGCGGGAACGCGTCGTTATTGGCCCAGCCCTGATTGACGCCAAAATCATTGAGCACCAATTGGGCCGTGCCAAACGTGCCATTGCTGTTGGCCAATGCCACCAGCGTTCCGGCAGTGCCAAAGCCGATGATGTCATCGCGACCATCGCCGTTCACATCGGCCACGGTGCGGTGGAAATTGGTATCGTTGGCCCACCCCTGCGCCACGCCAAAATTGGCAGCGGCGGTTTGCGCATTCTGGAATGTTCCATTGCCATTGCCCAGCGATACCAGCGTTCCGGCAAAACCGAAGCCGATGATATCGGCCCTGCCATCGCCATTCACGTCACCCACCGTGCGGGCAAAACCGTTCTGGCTTGACCAGCCCTGACTGGTGCCGAAATTGGCAATACCGGTCGTGGGGTTGGCAAAAGTGCCATCGGCGCGGGCGAGCGATACCAGCGTTCCGGCAAAGCCGAAGCCCAGAATGTCATCGCGCCCGTCGCCGTTCACATCGGCCAATTCGCGGTGGAAGGCATTGTTGGATGTCCACCCGGCAGTTTGCCCGAAGTTGGACACCACCACGCTGGTAGCCGAAAAGCTGCCGCTCGCCGATCCGAACGAGACGAGCACGCCGGAAAAGCCGAAGCCCACCACATCGGCAAAGCCATCGCCGTTCACATCGGCGATATGGCGGGGGAACTGGTCCTGCGACATCCATCCGCTGGCCGGATTGAAGTTGGCGATAACCGCCGCGCCGGGATTGCGGAAAGTGAAGGAAAACAGCCCGTCGGCAAACTGCAACTGCTCCACCCGGACCAGCGTATCGGTGCCATCCAGGGCAGAGGAGACGGTCAGGGACCCCGCGCCACGTGTAACAGTCGATTGGCCACGCGTTGCCGCATAAATGGCGCGATCCCCGCCCGCGCCGCCATCAAGCACATCATTGCCTGTGCCGGGGTTCAACGTATCACCGCCACGGTTGCCGATCAGCGTATCATTGCCGCCCAGCCCCACAATCAGATCATTACCCGCCGTGCCCACCAGGTAATCGCCCAGCGCTGTTCCCGTCAGATTGGAGCCGACATAATCATTATCATTAATGATTGCCTGGACACTTAGACTGGCCGGCCCCAGCGCCAATGACGTTGGCGTGAGCATAATGCTGAAGTTTTCGCTGCTTTCAGCGATGGTATCGCCCAGCACGGTGACCGGCACATAGGCAACGGTTTGGCCGGGCACAAAAGTAATCACGCCGGTGGCCGCCACATAATCCGAACCGGCCACCGCAGTGCCGTCAACCGTGGTATAATTCACCTGCAATTGTGCCGAGAACGGCTGCGACAACCTGATTTCGAAAATGGTCTGGTTGGTTGGCTGCAACGATTCATGCACTATGCTGGCCACGCCTGCCAGCGCGATATTGTTGCCCACGCCGTCGTCGTCAAATACAATGCCCGAGACAAACAGCGACTGCGCCGCCCCTGCCAGTTCAGCGTTTACAGGATCGAACAATACCAACGTCAAGCTTTCGTCGATTTCGTCGAGGCTATCGCTAAAGGCATCAAAATGCAGCGTTTTGCTGGTTTCGCCGGGTACAAATGTCAAAATGCCTGTTTTATTGAAGGTCGTCCGGCTCTCCGCCTGGCTCAGCGTGCCATAGCCCGGCCCCGACAATAGCTGGTAACTGACCGACACAGACCCGGCCGCGGGCTGGTCAAGCGTAACCGTGAAGGCCATCACATCGCCTTCGGATCCGGCATAGCTGTTTACTGAAATCGCAGGCTGGTTGAATACCGCATCATCATTGAGGATCGTGGCGATACCAACCGTGCCTGCCGGTGACGGAGCGGCCGTGGGCGGGGTGACCTTGAGGAAGAATGTCTCGGTGTTTTCAAGCGCCGTATCGCCTGTCACCGGCACATCGACAAACGCCAGCACTTGCCCAGCGGCGAAGTTCAACGTGCCGGTGGTGGCGGTGTAGTCTTGCCCCGCTCTGGCCGAGCCATCTATCGTGGTGAAGGCAAGCGCAAGCGCTGCGCTGTGGGGCTGCGACAGGCGCACTTCAAACCGCGCCATTTGCGTGCCGCTGTCATTCTCATAAATGATGGGCGAACCGACCAGAACGGCGAGGTTTGCGCCCGTACCGTCATCGTCAAGAATGATCCCCATCGCGCGCAAGGCAGGGCCGCCACCTGCCAATTCGGCATTGGAAGGATCGAACAGTTCGATTGTGATGCTTTGATCGATTTCGTCGGTGGAATCTGAAGGAGTATCAAGCGAGATGGTCTTGGTGGTTTCGCCGGGGGCAAAGGTTAACTGATAGATTTCGCCCGTATCGCCGTTCCAACTTGTGGTGATATCGCCGGTCGTGCCAAGCCCGTTGCCCGTAAGTGTACGGAAACGCACCGTCACCGCGCTTGCCGATGGCTGGTCCAGCGTGACCGTAAAGGTCAGGTAATCCCCTTCGGTTGTCGCATAACTGCTTACCGAAATGGCAGGCTGGGCCAGTCTGGCATCATCGTTCAGGATGGTGGCGATGCCGACCGAGCCCGCATTTGATGGCGCAGCAGTGGGCGGCGTTACCTTCAGGAAAAACGTCTCGGTGTTTTCGAGAGCCGTGTCGCCCAGCACCGGCACATCGACAAAGCCCGACACTTGCCCGGTGGCAAAGTTCAGCGTGCCTGTGGCGGCGGTATAATCCTGCCCCGCAATAGCTGACCCGTCGATCGTGGTATAGGCCAGTGCAAGCGCTGCACTGTGCGGCTGCGAAAGCCGCACTTCAAACCGCGCCATCTTTGTGCCGCTGTCATTTTCATAGACGATGGGCGAACCGACGAGAACCGCAAGGTTGGAACCGGTGCCCTCATCATCAAGGATTATCCCCATTGACCGCAACGCAGGCCCACCGCCCGCAAGCTCGGCGTTGGACGGATCAAATAGTTCCAGCGTGAAGCTTTGGTCAATTTCGTCGATGGAATCCGACGGTACATAGCGCGAGATGGTCTTGGTCGTCTCGTCCGGCGCAAAGGTGAGCTGGTAGATTTCGCCGGTGTCGCCCGACCAGCTTGTATTGCTATCGTCCGCCGTGCCCAATCCGTTGCCGGTGACCGTACGGTAGCGCACCGTGACAGTCCCTGCCGAGGGCTGATCCAGCGTTACGGTGAAGGCGATGTAATCCCCTTCGGTTACCGCATAGCTGCTGATGGAAATGGCCGGTTGGGCAATCGCGGCATCGTCATTCAGGATCGTGGCGATGCCGACCGTGCCCGCGTTCGACGGCGCGGCAGTGGGCGGCGTTACCTTAAGGAAAAACGTCTCGGTGTTTTCAAGCGCAGTGTCGCCCAGCACAGGCACGTCGACAAAGCCCGCAATCTGGCCCGCAACGAAGTTCAGCGTACCGGTAACGGCGGTGTAATCCTGCCCCGCAAAGGCCGATCCATCAATCGTACTGTAAGCCAAGGCAAGCGCCGCGCTGTGTGGCTGCGACAGGCGCACCTCGAACCGCGCCATTTTGGTGCCGCTGTCGTTTTCATAGACGATGGGTGAGCCGACCAGAACGGCAAGGTTCGATCCAAGGCCATCATCATCAAGAATAATCCCCATCGCGCGCAAGGCCGGCGCACCGCCTGAAAGTTCGGCATTGGATGGATCAAACAGTTCCAGTGTCAGGCTTTGATCGATTTCGTCGGCGGAATCGGAAGGGGCGTAAAACCGGATCGTTTTGGTCGTTTCGCCCGGAGCAAACGAGAGTTGGTAGATTTCTCCTGTATCTCCGTTCCAGCTGGTGTTTTCATCCTTTGCCGTGCCAAGCCCATTGCCGGTCAAAAGACGATAACGCACCGCCACCGTGCCTGCCGATGGCTGGTCCAGTGTGACCGTGAACGCCATGTAATCACCCTCGGTCACCGGATAGCTGCTGACCGAGATCACGGGCTGAGCGATGGTGGCATCATCATTGAGAATGGTGGCAATACCGACACTTCCGGCGGTATTTGGCGCGGCCGTGGGTGGCGTTACCTGAAGGGAAAATGTCTCGGTGTTTTCAAGCGCAGTGTCACCCAGCACCGCCACATCGACATAGCCTGCAATCTGGCCTGCAACGAAGTTCAGCGTACCGGTAACGGCGGTGTAATCCTGCCCCGCAACGGCAGATCCATCCAGCGTGGTATAGGACAGCGCCAGCGCCGCAGTGTGGGGTTGCGACAAGCGCACCTCGAACCGCGCCATCTTTGTGCCGCTGTCATTTTCATAGACGATGGGCGAGCCGACCAGCAAAGCAAGGTTGGAGCTTACCCCATCATCATCCAGAATGATGCCCATCGCCCGCAAGGCCGGGCCACCGCCCGCCAATTCGGCATTGGACGGGTCGAACAATTCCAGCGTCAGGCTTTGATCGATTTCATCGCTGGAATCCGAGGGGGCATAGCGCAGGATTGTCTTGGTCGTTTCACCCGGAGCGAACGACAGCAAGAAAATCTCTCCCGTATCTCCGTTCCAACTCGTGTTTTCATCCTTTGCAGTGCCAAGCCCGTTGCCGGTCAGCAGGCGATAGCGCACCGACACGGTGCCCGCCGATGGCTGATCCAGCGTGACCGTAAAGGCCATGTAATCGCCTTCGCTCACCGCATAGCTGCTGACCGAAATCGAAGGCTGGTCGATGGTCGCGTCATCATTCAGGATCGTGGCGATGCCGACACTTCCGGCAGTATTGGGCGCGGCAGATGGCGGGGTAACCCTTAGGAAAAACGTCTCGGTGTTTTCAAGCGTGGTATCACCGATCACCGGCACATCGACAAAGCCGACGATTTGCCCTGTCGCGATATTGAGGGTTCCGGTGGTGGCAATATAATCCTGCCCCGCTTGTGCAGAACCATCAATGGTGGAGTAGGACAGCGCCAGTGCCGAAGTGTGCGCCCGCGACAGGCGCACTTCGAACCGCGCCATCAGCGTGCCGCTGTCATTTTCATAAACAATCGGGGAGCCGACAAGCACTGCGAGGTTGGAACCGGTGCCGTCATTGTCAAGGATGACACCCATCGCGCGCAAAGCCGGACCGCCGCCGGCCAGTTCTGCGTTGGCGGGATCAAACAGTTCGAGCGTAATATTCTGATCGATCTCGTCGGCAGAATCCGATTGGATAAACGCCGAAACTGTTTTGGTGGTTTCCCCGGGCGCGAAAGTCAGGCGGAAGATTTGACCGGGGTCACCGTTCCAGCTGACATTGCCATCATTGGCAGTGCCAAGTCCATTGCCTGTCAGGAAACGGTAATTCACGCTTTCCGTGCCGGCTGCAGCGGTGTCCAAAGTCACCATAAAGGTGAGAGTGTTGCCTTCGGTTACAGTCGCGCTTGAGACGGAAAACCTTGCCATGGTGCTCTCACTTTGCTGATTCACTACGTAATATTACTTATACTTTCAGCTCTTGATGTTAAACCCCGGGAATGCGTGAATTCGTACAAAGGTGATGCGGTGTTTTCTCCGGTCACAACTGCCAGACTCAAAAATGCCGGCGCAGAGAAAACAATGAACGGACAGTATTCTCTTGTTTTTCAAGCGTTAGCTAACAATTGCAAACCCGTTTTACGGGTTCGCCGGTCATCGCTTCGCGTTATCGGCGCGGTCAACAAAGCAAAAATGTCAGATGACAGGATCTGCCCACGGTGATCCCCGCCCCCGATTCAGGGTTTGAGAATCAATTGCCGCCACAGGATATAGGGCAAGACCGACGCGTGATCATCGGTCCATGCCGGGCCATGCGGCGGCGTAAGGGGTTGCCAGCGTTTATCGGCACGCAACGCACTGAACGTTGCCGGATCCCGCGCCAAAACGACCCATTGCGATGCCCGCGTCAGTGCCCCCTTGGCGGGCCGGTCAATCAATTGCAGCGCCGAAAGCCCGCGTTTTCGGGCAAGGGCCGCAATCGCGGGCTCCAACCGCATGAACCGGTTGGAGATGTGGATCAGCAGCACACCGTCTTTGCTCAAAGCGTTGGTGTAGATGCCCAGCGCTTCATCGGTCAGCAAATGCAGCGGGATGGAATCGGACGAGAACGCATCAACCGCCAGCACATCGAAGGTGGCCTTGGGCAGCTTGGCCAGTTCCAGCCGCGCATCCCCGATGATCACTTTGGCATCCGGCGTGCAATCGCGCAGGAAAGTGAAGGTGCCATCGCGCGAATAGTCCCACACGACCGGATCAATTTCAAAGAACGTCCAGACTTGGCCGGGGCGGGCATAGCAGGCCAGAGTGCCCCCGCCGAGACCGACAACGCCGACCCGAACCTTCGCACCAAACATCGCCTCTGTTTTGGCCAGCACCAATCCCGCGCCCGAATTGACGCCATAATACGATAGCGGCGTGCGACGCTTGGCAGGATCAAGCGATTGGACGCCGTGAACGGTGGTCCCGTGCATCATCGCGCGCGACCGGGTGACCGGATCATCCTGAATGCGATAAATGCCGAAATAGCTGCGGCGCGCATCGGAATGGGCAAGGGAAGCGATGGTCTCGACCCCGCCTTGCGCCAGAACCAGTCCGCACAGCACCGCAACGAACAGCGCTCGCCAGGCAAGGCATGCCAAACCGATCAGGATGATCCCCGCAACCAGCGCCAATTCAACGCCCGGAGCGCAGCCCGTTGACGGGCCCGCATTGGCTACCGCCAGCAGCCAGACGCACAACAACAGCCCGATCACGGCAAGGCCCATGGCGTGCAGCCGCGCACGGGCGGGCGCAATGCCAAGGCGCGCGGGCCAATCCACCAGAACCGGCAGCGGCACCAGCAAAGCTGCGGCCAGCAGCAGCACGGGATGCTCCCACGTCCAACTGAATACCAATGGTGCGACAAGCGCGGTGAAAGCTCCGCCCAGCGCTCCGCCAAGCGACATCACGAAATAGAACTTGGTCAGCGCGCTGAAATGCGGGCGCAGGCTGTAAAGGCGGCTGTGCAGCGCGGTGCAGATCGCAAACAACAGCACGAGCGTGAGCACGAGCAGGTAGATCGAGGCTTGCTGCTTCGAACTCATCATCACGCGCGCCCCCACCAGCATCAGCACCGGCGTTGCGACCAGGACCAGCTTTGCAGCTGTCTGGCGGCTGGCAAATGCCACGATGAAGCTGAGCAAATAGAGCGCCAGCGGGATCACCCAAAGCAGCGGCATCGCCACGATATCGGTGGTCAGATGCGTGGTGGTGGAAAGCATCAACCCCGAAGGCACCGCCGATAGCGCGAGCCATAGCGCGATTTGCGCGCGTGATATCGGGCCGACCTGCTCCTCTGCCGCATCAGCCACCGGAGCAACAATATTGGCGGCAACGCCGCGCCGGGTCCATGCGGCAAGGCACACCAAGCCGATCAGAACGCAAAAGCCGATGGACCAAGCCCACACTTGCGCGTGCGTGCTGAACAACGGTTCAACCAGTAGCGGATAAGCCAGCAAGCCTGCAAAACTGCCGAAATTCGATATCGAATAGAGCCACCAAGGCTCTCCCGCCTCGGGATCGGCCACGTACCAGCGCTGCATCAATGGTGCCTGGGCGGAAACCAGCCCGAATACCGGGCCGATGGACACGAGCAACAACAGCGGAATCGTAACAACTTCAAGGCCCGGGCGTGTGGGCACCCATTCGCGCAAGGTGATCGGCAAGGTCAACACCGCCAGCAACAGCAGCGTGATGTGGATCGCGGCCTGACGTTTCACCGGCTTGTTCGAAAGCCACAGGGCATAGCCATAACCACCCAGCAGCAGCGTCTGGTATGTCAGCATGGCGCTGTTCCAGACACTGGGCGCGCCGCCCACAAGGGGCAGCGCCAATCGGGCAACCATCGGCTGCACAAGAAACAGCAGGAAACTGCCGGTAATGATGGTCGCGAAGAAAACAGCGCGCGCACTGGGGGCAGTCATCATTTCTCCAGAATACTGTCCGGAACGCTATTCGTGTTTTGGCACGGGGCGCCCGACGGGCTCTTGGATCATGACTTAAAGCAAATATGGTTAATCAATCGCAAGCATCCCGCCCTGATGCAGAGCAAGGCCGCTAAGCCAGTTCCAGCCCCGTCTGCTGGGCAAGCTCTTTCAGATCGCGCAAGGCGCCATCACCGATCAAAGCGGGTTCTGTGCTGTCCAGCGCCAATTTCCCGTCAGCCAAGCGCAATGTGGTGCGTTCGATCAGCGGCACGCATCCGGCTGTCAACCGGCGACACAAGCGGGTGGCCAGCCCCAGAGTCTGCGCCTCCGCCAGATTCTGCGCCGGGGCCAGCAGCGCAAGATCATCAACCGACCCGCCACGCGAAACGCTGCTTTGCAAGGCCGCTGCAAGGATCGCGCGGCCCGATGTCTCAACCCCGATCCAGCGTTTGCGCAGGCCCCACGCGCGCGGGGTTTCGCGGCGCAAATTCGGCTCCACCCGGCCAGAGGCAAGGCACAGCAGCACCGCAGCGCGGCCCAAGGGGGTGCGCGCCATCGGCACCACCGCTTCCATCCAGCGCACCGCCGCATCGCCTTGCGCAGCGGTAATGCCCAGTTGCGTGACGAAATCAGCCACGCCTGCCACCAGCGGGTCTTGCGCCTGTTCTGCTGGCGACAATCCGCCGAACAGCAACCCTTCGCGCAGGCCCCATGACGAGAACACGATCCGGCTTGGCATGAGCCGGCGCAAGAGCACGGCAATCAGGGCCGCCGTATCAGGAATAGCGCCCAAGCGGCTGCCGGAAACGCCTTCGATGGGCTTGAGCACTTGCCCCCGCCGTGACAGCAACCGCGCCAGTTCTGCCGCCTTGGCTGCATCAAGGGTAAATCCGTGGGTATCCTCAAGCGGCCAGTTCATCCGCACCATGGCCGCACGGGCAAAGGCGCGCATCGATCCGCCGACGAGATAAAGCGTGACGCCCGGCTCGGCCGTCCAATCCGCTTTGGCCAGCATCGCGCCCACTTTGCGCGCAAAAGTCCGATCCCCGCACGCGCGCATGGGCCCAAGGCGCAACGATCCCAACGGCATGCTGATGCCGTGGCTGGTGCCTCCATCAGCCACATCCACCAGTTCAAGGCTGCCTCCGCCCAGATCGCCCACGATCCCGCGCGCATCGGGGAATGCGCCGATCACCCCCGTGGCACTGGTTTCCGCCTCTTCAACGCCCGAAAGCAGGCGCGGCGCAAAACCCAGCGCGCCCACGCGGTCCAGAAACTTGGCCCCGTTGGTGGCATCGCGTACCGCTGCGGTGGCGACCACATCGACGGTGCCGATTCCGCCAAGGTCAATGATCGCCTTATAGCGCGCCAGCGCCGCCAGAACGTTGGTCATGGCCTTGCCCGAAAGCTTGCCATCCTCGGCCACGCCCTTGCCCAGTTTGGCCGTGACTTTCTCGTTCAGCATCACAACAGGCGCACGCGGCGGGCCGCCGTAGACGACGAGCCGCACCGTGTTCGAGCCGATATCGATAACGGCGCGGGCCGATCCCCAATCGAATGTCGGATTATGCGTAAGCGTCTGAATCACTCAGCCACGGTGGGCCGCGCCGCGCCGAAGCGCAAGCTTGGGCACTTTTCTTCCACTGGAAAGCGCTGCCCCGCGCCCCGAAAGCGACGGGTTGGTCATGAAATAACGGTGCAGGTTGAACGGCTTGTCGCCCTTTTCAAAGCGCGTGTATTCCCCATCGGCATGCAGCGCCCAGCTTTGTTCGGTATCGAGCAGATTTGCCAGCATCACCTGATCCAGAATCTGGTCATGCACGGTGGGGTTGCGCACCGGCACCAGCACTTCCACGCGGCGGCCCATGTTGCGGCTCATCCCGTCAGCGGACGAGATGTACAGCCGCGCACGCTTGTTGGGCATCCGCGCGCCGTTGCCAAAGGCCCAGATGCGGCTGTGCTCCAGAAAGCGCCCGATGATCGATTTGACTTCGATCGTTTCGGAAAGACCGGGAACGCCGGGCTTCAGGCAGCAAATCCCGCGCACTACCAGCCGCACTTCCACGCCCGCGCGGCTGGCAAGGTAAAGCCGGTCAATCAGATCGGGATCGGTCAGCTGGTTCAGCTTGGCCCAGATCGTTGCCGGACGGCCCTTGCCCGCCAGCTCGATCTCGCGATCGATGCATTCATAAAGCTTTTCGCGCAAATTGATCGGTGAAATCGCCAGCAATTCCGTGTGCTTGGGCTCAACATAGCCGGTGACGAAGTTGAACAATTGCCCGGCATCGCGGCCCATGCGTGGATCGGCGGTAAAGAACGACAGATCGGTATAGATGCGCGCGGTGACGGGATGATAATTGCCCGTGCCAAAGTGGCAGTAAGTGCGATAGCCGCCGCCTTCACGCCGCACGACAAGGCTGACTTTGGCGTGCGTTTTCCAGTCAACAAACCCGTAAATCACCTGAACGCCCGCGCGTTCAAGCTGGGCTGCCCACATCAGGTTCTGCTCTTCGTCAAAGCGGGCCTTGAGTTCGACCACCGCCGTTACCGACTTGCCCGCCTCTGCCGCCGCGATCAGCGCTGCGATCACCGCCGATTGCTTGCCCGCGCGGTACAGCGTCTGCTTGATCGCCACCACATCGGGGTCAGCGGCGGCCTGCCGCAGGAAATCGATCACCACCTCGAAGCTTTCGTAAGGATGGTGGATGACCAGGTCCTTTTCACGAATCGCCGAGAAGCAATCGCCATCGTGTTCGGCCACGCGTTCGGGGTAGCGCGGATTGTAGGGATCGAATTTCAGTTCCTGCCGGTCCTCGTCCACCACCGTGGCAAGCCCATTGATCGCCAGCAAGCCCTTGCTCTTGATCACCAGCGCATGATCGAGCCGCAATTGATCGCGCAACAGGCGTTCGGCATCGGGATCAAAGTTATCCTGCAATTGCAGCAGGATGACTTTGCCGCGACGCCGCCGCTGGATGGCGGTACGGTAATAGCGCACGAGGTCTTCGGCATCTTCCTCAATCTCGATATCGCTATCGCGCAGCACGCGGAATGTGCCGTGGCCCAGCACGCGGAAACCGGGGAAGATCAGCGACGCGTGCCGCCGCACCAGTTCCTCGATGCCGATCCACGAAGCATCCTCACCCGGCAGGCGCACAAAACGCGGCAGGGCGGGCGGGATCAGGATCATCTCGCTAACGCCAGCGCTATCGGCCAGCCGCTGCATCTGGAACAGGATGCCTGTGCCCTGATTGGCGATGAACGGGAAGGGATGCGCCGGATCGATCGCCTGTGGCGTCAGGATCGGGACAACGTGTTCTTCGAAATAGGCGCGCAGCCAGTCGGCCTCGGCGCGGGTGAAGGGATCGTTGTCGATCAGGCGGATGCCCGCTGCGGCCAGATCCTTTGACAAGCCCTCCAGCACTTCTTGCTGGGAATCGATCAGGTCCTTCACCGCATCGAGCAAGCCGCCCAATTGCTGGGTCGGCGATTTTCCATCAATCGACAGCTCGTCGATCTGGCGGCGCACTTGTCCGGCGATTCCGGCCACGCGCACCATCATGAACTCATCAAGGTTGCTGCCGCTGATTGACAGAAAACGCAGGCGTTCCAGTAATGGATAGTCAGGATTGACCGCTTCGGCCAGCACGCGGCGGTTGAACGAAAGCCAGCTCAATTCACGATTGAAAAATCGCTCCTGAACCGGCGGCAAGCCGCATAATTGCGCGCGCTGATGATTTGGCTGCATGTTTCCGTCCATTGCGCACCGCGCGTTACAGTCATGTGACATCACTGTGCCATTTGATTGCTGTCAACCCTTCGTCACAGATATGTCCCTGATTAGTCTCTGAAATTGCACAATGTTGCAACAGCGAAGGTCTAGCGGGTGCTCAGCCGGATCAACCGGTTCATGAGGGATCACACCATGCGTATCGTCGCCGTGCTGCTCGCCAGCACCTCGCTTATTGCCGCACCAGCCTTTGCCGCTGAAGATGTTGCACCTGCTGCCGAAGCGGCTGCTGCCGCCGAAGGCGCTGAAGCAGAAATCGTCGTTCTGGGCCAAGGCCAGACCCGCCAGGTTCAGGAACTGTCCACCGCAGAACTCACCATCCATGCCTCGGGCACCAGCCCTTTGAAGGCTATTGAAAAGCTGCCATCGGTCAACTTCCAGTCGGCTGACGCTTTCGGCAACTATGAATGGTCAACGCGCGTCACCATCCGTGGTTTCAATCAAAACCAGCTCGGCTTCACGCTTGATGGCATTCCCTTGGGCGATATGTCTTATGGCAACCACAACGGGTTGCACATCAGCCGTGCGATCACGCCGGAAAACATCGGAATCACCCGCGTTTCGCAAGGTTCCGGTGCGATCAGCACCCAATCCACCAACAACCTTGGCGGCACGCTCGAATTCTTCTCGCTCGACCCCAAGGACGCGCTGGGCGTCACCGCCAGCGGCTCTTACGGTTCGGCCAACACCTTCCGCGGCTTTGCCCGCATCGGTATCGGCTCTGAAGACGGCCTGCGCGGCTACACCTCGATCCAGTACCAGAACGGCGACAAGTGGAAGGGTGATGGCCAGCAGCGCACCTTGATGATCAACGCCAAGGCCGTTGCGCCATTGGGTGGCGGCGCTGAACTTGATGGCTACATCAGCTATTCCGACCGCGCAGAGCAGGATTATCAGGATCTCAGCCTCGGCATGATCCGCCGCCTCGGTCTGAACTGGGACAACTTCGGCCCATCGGGTTATGCAACAGCCGTTCTGGTTGGCGATGTTGGCGCAAACACCGGCTACACCGGCACCACTCCGCTGAACCCTGCCGCTGGCACCGTCTATCCCGGCCTGATCGGTTCAACCGGCGGCAACGCCGATGATGCCTATTACGACGCCTCGGGCTTGCGCAAGGACACCTTGGCCTCGCTCGGCCTGACGATCCCTGTCGGTGAAGCCGGCAAGTTTGCGGTCAAGGGCTACTACCACGAGAACGACGGCCAGGGCACATGGGGTTCACCTTATGTGAACAGCCCTACCGGCGTTCCCATGGCCTTGCGCACCACCGAATACGATATCAAGCGCAAGGGCGCGTTTGCATCATATACCGCAGAATATGGCGCGCATGCGATCAAGATCGGTGGCTGGTACGAGAAAAACGACTTCATCCAGTCACGCCGGTTCTATGCCTATGAAAGCCGCACGAATCCGGGCCGCGATCACCGCGATTTCCAGACCGGCCCGTTCTTCACGCAATGGTCTATCGCGCTGGAAACCGATACGATCCAGTACTACGTGTCCGATGACATCACCCTGGGTGATCTTAAGGTCAGCATCGGCTGGAAGGGTTACACGGTTGATTCAACCGCGTTTGCACTGGTCAACGGCACCGGTCCGACCCGCTTGGCCACTGGCGAGATCCAGACCAAGGACTGGTTCCAGCCGCACGTTGGCCTGAACTACAAACTGGGCAACGGGCTTGAGGCTTTCGCTGGCTTCTCGCAAGTTACCCGTGCCTTCCAGGCAGCAGCGACCACTGGCCCGTTCTCGACGACGCAAGCCTCGTTCGATGCATTCCAGGACGAATTGCGCCCCGAAAGCTCGGATACATTTGAAGGCGGGTTGCGGTACAACACCGGAATCTTCAACGCCGTGTTGGCCGCCTATTATGTCAATTTCCACAACCGCTTGCTGGTCATTGCTTCGGGCAGCCCGATCGTTGGTGCGGCAAACGCCCTTCGCAACGTCGGCGATGTGCGCGCCGTCGGCCTTGAAGCCGCTGTCGATGTGAAGCTGCCCATGGGCTTTGGGGCCTTTGCTTCGTACAGCTACAACGACACGACCTATCGCCAGAACGTGGGTGCCCAGCTCATCGCCGGAAAGACCGTGGTCGACGCGCCAAAGCACCTTGCGCGCGCCGAATTCAACTACGACAGTGACAGCTTCTACGGTCGTATCGGCGTGAACTATATGTCCAAGCGCTACTTCACATACACCAACGACCAGTCCGTGCCGGGCCGGGCGCTGGTTGATGCAACGCTTGGCTATCGCCTCGATATCGGCCAGCGCCAGCCGATCGAACTGCAACTGAATGCGGTCAACCTGTTCGACAAGGCCTATGTCGCCACGGTCGGATCGGGCGGCTTCGGCTTCAGCGGTGATCGTCAGACCTTGCTGGCTGGCGCTCCCCGTCAGGTGTTCGCAACCCTCAAGGTTGGCTTCTGATGAAAAGCGGCCTTGCAACAGCAAAGGCCCTCGTCGCGGGCGTCGCACTGGTAATCAGTGCGGCGCCCGTCGCCGTTTGGGGCCAGACGCCATCATCCCCGGTTTTGCTCATCTCTATCGACGGGTTACGTCCCGGCGATGTTTTGGAAGCCGACAAGCGAGGGCTGAAAATCCCCAACTTGCGCCGCTTCCTAAAAGATGGCGCCTATGCCACGGGCGTCACCGGCAACCTGCCGACTGTCACCTATCCCAGCCATACCACGCTGATTACCGGCGTTGCGCCTGCCCGCCACGGCATCGTTTCCAACACCACGTTTGATCCCAGGCAGATCAATTATGGCGGCTGGTTCTGGTTTGCCGAAGATATCACCGCCCCCACTTTATGGGACGCTGCGCGCAAGGCTGGCCTCACCACCGCCAACGTCCATTGGCCCGTCAGCGTTGGCGTGAAATCGCTGACCTATAACCTCCCGCAAATCTGGCGCTCGGGCCACGCCGATGACCGCAAGATGCTCAAAGCCATGTCCACCGACGGGCTGTATGACGCGCTGGAGCACGATTGCGGCGCATATGCCGATGGCATTGACGAAGGCGTTGATGGCGATGAAGTGCGCGCCAAATTTGCCGTCCGCATGATCGAAACCAAGAAGCCCGGTTTCATGACCGTCTATCTGGCTGGCCTCGATCATGAAGAGCATGCATCCGGCCCCGGCTCGGCTGCATCAAACGCGGTTCTGGAAAGGCTTGATGCCGCAGTGGGCGCATTGGTTGCGGCCGAAATGGCGGCTCACCCCGATGCTACCGTGGCCGTCGTCAGCGATCACGGCTTTGTTGCCACCGATACCGAGATCAACCTGTTCCGCCCGTTCATCGATGCCGGACTGATCAAGCTGGATGCAGCAGGTAAAGTCGCATCGTGGGAAGCCATGCCTTGGCCCTCGGGCGGCTCTATCGCGGTGGTGCTGGCCCGACCTGACGACGCTGCCCTGACCGCAAAAGTGGGTGCCTTGCTCGCCTCGCTCGCATCCAATCCCGAAGCCCGCATTGCACATGCTGCCGATAAGGCGGAGATCACAAGGCTTGGCGGCAATCCGCAGGCGTCCTTCTTTGTCGATCTGAAACCCGGTGCGCTGGCTGGCGGTTTTGCTGCGAATGCGCCACTGGCCAAACCATCGCGCACCAAAGGCATGCATGGCTATTTCCCCGGCCTTCCCGAAATGCGATCAACCTTCCTGATCATGGGCAAGGGCGTGGCCAAGGGACGCAATCTGGGCGAGATCGACATGCGCGCGATTGCGCCGACACTGGCCCTTCAGCTCGGCACTGAACTGCCCGCAGCACAAGTACCCGCGCTAGGTATCAAGCCGTAACAATGACTTGAAGCGCTGTACCGGCATTTCATCGAAACCGGTGCAGCGCTTCGTCCGTGTTGCGAGTTTGTGACTGACATATGATTCACTGGCGAATCGCCTGCCTCCGGTGCAGCAGTCTGCGCACAGGGACGCCATGCACCGAACAATGTTGAAACGCGGATTATATCGCACCGTCGACAGCTACCTTGGCGAATGTGCCAAGGTGCATGAAAGCGCAGGAGACGCTTACCCGTACCTGCCGCCGGAAATCTATAATGCGCTCGGCTTTTCGCCAGCATACAACGAGCTGCCGTTTTTGGACACAGCTTCACATCCCGACGAAACGCGGCGCGAGTAAATCCGCTAAACCTCGTCCGTGATGGCGCGGCGCTTGCCGACAGCGCGCCAGGGCTGGCCCAGTTGCTTGTGAAAGCGATCACGCACAGCCCATATCCAGTTAACCCGGCGTTCTGCGATGCCGGGCAGGCTGAACAAATCGGCGCCCAGCCACGGCACGAACGGATTGCGCCGCCCGTAAGACCAGATTTCCACCCGCTCGCCCGGCTTTTCCGAAAGCCCGCGCGCATGGAAGCCGACGGTATCGGCCACGACCAGCGTATTGGCCGCAACCGCCAGCCCTTCCGCCGGGGGCAGGCCCATTTCGGCAAGACCGGCATCGTCGACGCGCGGCGATCCGCGGGCCGAAAGCCGGTCAATCGCTGCGGGATCGGCCAGACTGCGCCGGTGTTCCCATGCCAGCCGCTCGGGCGTAAACCGGTGCGATGCGCGCACATAGCAAAACGGACCCTCATCAGCGGCCACCGGATTAAGGAACAACCACGATTTCAGCGAGGCATGAAAGCTGTCAGCATGGATCGTTTCCTGCGGATCGGCATCAGGCGTACCGATGCCGCTGACGATGGTCTGGATATAGTGCAGCGGGGTGATCCTGAAGCTCGCCACATAGTGCAGCAGCGCGACAATATCCTTGCGCGCCAACAGCGTCCGGAGCGCCGGAATCGCGCTGAGCATGGCCGGATCAACCGCCAATCTGCGGGTAATCGCATCGCCCTGCACCATTTCGCGCGCAGGCCCCTCGTAAGCCAGAATGGCCGCGCGCAACGCCGGAAATTCGTCAGGCGGCACCACATCGGGGATCACAACAAACCCGTCGCGTCCGAAATCGGCAAGCCATTCAGGACGGACGTGCCGCGCCAGCCGCCGCCTGCGCCAACGGCACAAAGCATCGGCCACCCGCACCCGCCACAAATGCAGGCCGCGCGCGTTCAACCTGCGTGAACCAATCAAAGGGTTGTCGAGAAAGCTTTTGTAGCCCGTGAAAAGTTGCAGCACCCAAACCGGCGCCATCATCGCAACTTTGAGCATCCTGCCCACCCGGCGTGCCATCGCCGCCATTTTCACCAGAACGTCCACATTATGCAGAAGGCCTAATAAGCCTTCACCAGAGCGTCAATCGCCTGAAGCCGCGCGACCAGTGGTTCGAAATCAGCCAAAGGCAATGCGTTCGGCCCATCCGATAGCGCGTTATCCGGATCGGGGTGGGTCTCCATGAACACGCCTGAAACCCCCGCGGCAACGGCGGCACGCGCCAATAGCGGCACATATTCGCGCTGACCGCCGGAGCGTTCGCCAAGCCCACCGGGCTGCTGGACCGAATGGGTGGCGTCAAACACGATCGGGCATCCGGTTTGCGCCATGATCGCAAGGCTGCGCATATCCGATACCAATGTGTTGTAACCGAACGAGACGCCGCGCTCGCACAGCATGAAGGCATCGGGTTCGCACCCGGCGGCAACGGCGGCATTGCGCGCCTTGGCCACCACTTGGGTCATGTCCGCCGGAGCCATGAACTGGCCCTTCTTGATGTTCACCGGCTTGCCCGAAGCAGCCACCGCCGCAATAAAATCGGTCTGCCGTGCAAGGAAAGCAGGGGTCTGAAGCACATCGACCACTTGCGCCACGGCCGTCACCTGGTCTGCTTCGTGAACATCTGTCAGCACCGGCAGCCCGGTTTCTGCGCGAACCTTCTCAAGAATACGCAATCCTGCGTCAATTCCGGGCCCCCGGAACGATTTGTCCGAGCTACGGTTCGCTTTGTCGAAAGAGCTCTTGAAAATGAGCATGATTCCAAGCTTTTGAGCCGATTGTTCCAAGCTTTCAGCAATTCGCATGGTATGCAATTCGCTCTCGATCACACACGGCCCGGCAATTACAAACAATGGCGCGTCCGCAGCAACATTACGTCCACAAAGGATCATTTTTCATTCCATTTTCAATCTGGATTCCGGATCGCGCTATAGTTATCTTTGATTAATAGCTTTAGGTCTGTTCGTTAATTGCTGGTAAATTTTGTTCATCGCAATTGGCAAGCACTACACCACCGGCAATGGCAAAACGCTTGGCTTGGCACAAGAGCGTAACTATGAGGGAAACGGTATGGGAACCTTGAACACGCATCTTAAAGCCGTCACGCGAGGCTACACAGAATCCGCATTGAAGACGATTGAGACCGAAATTCAGGGCCTTGAGCAACTCAAGGGTGTGTTTCAGGAAGCATCGTTCCAGCGCTCGCTCGATTCCGCGATTCAGGCGATGGCCCGCACCAAGGGTCGCGTCATTGTCAGCGGAATGGGCAAAAGCGGGCATATCGGCCGCAAGATTGCTGCAACCCTGCGGTCAACCGGAACGCCTGCGCTATTCCTCCATCCCGGTGAAGCTAGCCACGGTGATCTGGGCGTCATTACCGAAAGTGATGTTGTTTTTGCGATCACCTGGTCTGGTGAGACCAGCGAGTTGAACGATATCTTCCATTACTGCCACCGTTTTGGAGTAACATTGATCGTGGCCACGGCATGGCCGAACAGCACCGCTGCAAAAGCGTCCAATATTTGCCTTGCTTTGCCGCTGGTCCGCGAAGCTTGCCCGAATGATCTGGCTCCCACCTCCTCAACCACGCTGCAATTGGTGCTGGGTGATGTGCTGGCTGTTGCCTTGATAGAAGCGCGCGGCTTCACCTCGTCCGATTTCCGCGTGTTCCATCCCGGGGGCAAGTTGGGTGCGCAATTGCTCACCGTTGAACAGATCATGGGCACCGATGCGGCCATTCCCAAAGTGCGCCGCGAGGCATCCTTAAGCAGCGCGACCATCGAGATGAGCCGCAAGCGCTATGGCGCAACCGCCGTGGTTGATCATGGCGACAAGTTGGTCGGCGTGTTCACCGATGGTGATTTGCGCCGCTGCATCGCTGTGCACGATCTGCAAGACAGCATCGGCCTGCATATGTCGTCCAATCCGGTCACTGTACCCCCCGGCAGTTTGTGCGCCGATGCCTTGCGCATCATGAACGAAAACGCCGTGTCGGTGATCTTCGTCGAAGATGACGGCAAACTGGTTGGCGTTGTGCATATGCACGACATTGTCAGGACAGGCATTGTCTGAACCGGCTCAAGGTCCGCAAACCGGGTCTGATTTGATTCCTGATCTGATCGTAGTACCGGCGCGGTACGGTTCATCGCGCCTTCCCGGCAAACCTTTGCTCGAAATTGCGGGCCGCACGCTTCTGGAAAGAGTGGTGGCGATTGCGCGTGTCGCGGCAGAAAGCGCCGGGCAGTGCCGCGTACTTGTCGCCACCGACGATCTGCGCATTGCCGATCATGCCCACTCCATCGGCGCACAAGTGGCGATGACCTCGGCTGATCTGGATTCGGGAACGATGCGCGCCTTTGCCGCAGCGAAGCAGCAAGCCTGCCCACCCCGGCGCGTCATCAATCTGCAAGGGGATGCCCCGTTCATCCCCGCCGCCATCGTGGCGGGCCTGATGCAAACCCTGCGTTCCGGCACGGCAGACGTCACCACGCCTGTGTTCAACCTTGACTGGGCACGGCTGGATCGCCTGCGCGAACACAAACGCACCGCCCCGTTCAGCGGCACCACATGCGTTCGCGATCATCGCGGGCGGGCCCTGTGGTTTTCCAAATCGATCCTTCCGGCCATGCGCAATGAAGCCACACTGCACAGCCAGCGCATGTCGCCGGTATGGCAGCATCTGGGCCTCTACGGTTATACCATGCCCGCGCTGGAATGGTTCGCCGCCGCCGCCCCCGGGCAGTACGAGCAGCTTGAAGGCCTTGAACAACTGCGCTTTCTGGAACACGGCTGGGCGATAGACACGGTTGAGGTAGACGTTCCGGCCCATGTCTTATCCGGCATCGATACGCCGCAAGACCTTGCCAAGGCCGAAGAAGCGATTACCCGTTTTGGTGATCCTTATCCGGCCTGAATGGTATCGATGTTCGTCATAGTTCGCCACGGCAACACCTTCACTGCCGGAGAGACCCCGCGCCGCATCGGCGCGCGCACCGATCTCCCGTTGACCGATGCCGGCCACCAACAGGCGCGCGCGCTGGGCGCGCACTTTGCCGCGCAAGGTTGGCATTTCGGCAAAGTGCTCGTCTCGCCCCTCGTGCGCACCCGCCAGACCGCCCAGGCGATTCTGGCCGGTCAAGCCCATGCCCCCTCACCGGAAACCGCCACTTTCCTGCGCGAAATCGATCACGGACCGGATGAGAACCAGACCGACGAGGCCATCATAGCCCGCATCGGCAAACCCGCGCTCGCCGCATGGGACGAAAGCGCCACACCGCCCCCGGACTGGGTGGTCGATGCCGATGAACGCATCACGGCATGGCAAAATCTGTTTGCCACCGCCACAGCCGATGAACGGCCCACGCTGCTCGTCACCAGCAACGGCGCGGCGCGCTTTGCCCTGCTCTCCGATCCGGCTTTGCGCGCAGGGCTTGGCGCAATGGCCACGCTCAAACTGCCCACGGGCAGCTATGGCCTGATCTGCAAAGCATCGGGTGGCGTGCTGGAAGTGCCGGTCTGGGGCCAGCGACCATGACGCCTCCATGCCTGTTGCGCGCACCGCCATTCCATGGCTGCACCGTCACCCTGTCTGAACCTGCTACAGCTACCGATCCGCCGTCCGGCCTTATGCAACTGCTGCGCGAGGCGCGGGTTTGCGGTGATTTCTGGCTCCCGCCCGCACAGCTTGCAGCCCCTGCAACCGCCGTCATGCGCCCGCGCGCCGGTGATCCACTGGATGACATGGCGGCATCGGTTCCGACCAGCCAGCAAGCAGGCCTGATCTGGAGCTCCAGCGATGCCACCGCCCGCGCCGTTCGCTGCGGGCAGTGGATCGGTCCGGTTGATCCATGGTCCGTGCTGGAAAACGCGGGCCAGTTGATCGCGCATGGCGATGACGAATGGGTGGCCATTGCGCGCATCTGCGCCATTCCGGTGCGCGTCCTGTCGGCAGGCCGCTTTGGCACGCCCGGGGACAGCGCCGCCGACCTTGATCGCCAAGCCCTGCAAGCCATCAGCGCGGCGCGCTATACCGATCCCTTCACCGGCCAGCCTGCCACTATCGCGCAGACCATCGCGCTGCTGGCCGAATGGCGGCGGCTAATTGCCAGCAACCGCGCGATCAGCGCCGCTTGCGGCATGGCGTGGTGGAAGCGTGACGAAATCCGCCGTTTCCTGTGGGTTCCGGGACAAACGCTTCACATCGTATCCCGCGCGACCAAGGCCCTGAAAATCGCGCGCAGAGCAGGCGGAGCTGTCGCCATCTGGCCCTCGCGCGTCTCGCCCGCGCTGCTGGCAGAGGCCTCGCGCCAAGGCACGCCGCTGGTCCGTGTCGAGGATGGCTTCGTGCGGTCGGTCGGGCTTGGCAGCAACCTTGTGCCGCCTTCATCGGTGGTGGTGGACGCTCGCGGTATCCATTTCGATCCCTCATCGCCCAGCGATCTTGAACACATCCTCGCCACAACCGCCTTCACCCCGGCCCTGATCGACCGCGCGGGTGCCTTGCGCCAAACGATCATAGCCTCGGGCATCAGCAAGTATTCGGTCGGCACGGGCTCTCCGGTTCCACCGCGCACGCCGGGTCGCCGGATCGTGCTGGTGCCCGCGCAAGTGGAAGACGATATGTCCGTCATTGCTGGCGGCGGCGGGCTGCAATCGAACCTTGAACTGTTGCGCCGTGCCCGCGCGCTCGAACCCGATGCCGAAATCTGGTTCCGCCCCCATCCCGATGTCGATGCCGGACACCGCAAAGGCGCAGTCGCCGATGCAGACGTGCTGCAAATCGCTGACAGGATCGTGCGCGGTGGCGGCATGGCAGCCTTGCTGGGTGCGGTTGACGCGGTCCACGTCAATACATCGCTCACCGGCTTCGAAGCGCTCATGCGCGGCCTTGCGGTAACCTGCCACGGCACGCCGTTCTATGCAGGCTGGGGCCTTACCCGCGATCTTGGCACAGTGCCCGACCGGCGCGGACGCTGCCTGACGCTGGATGAACTTGTTGCCGGTGTGCTGATTTTGTACCCGCGCTATCTCGATCCGGTCAGCGGGTTGCCTTGCCCGCCCGAAGTGCTGATCCATCGCATGTCCGCCGCACACACGCCCAACCGGCTTGGCTGGGTTGAACCTTTGCGCCGCCTGCAAGGGCGGTTTATGGCCTATTGGCGATGACCCGGATAATCCTCGACATCTCCCGCCTCATCTCGCGCGTGCGCTATTCGACGCCATCGGGCGTGGATCGCGTCGAAATGGCCTATGCGCGCGGGCTTTTGCGGATTTACGGCGATGCCCTGTGCTTTGGCGCGGTCCATCCCACCGGTCTTTACGGGCGCATCAGCCATGCAACCGCGCTGGCCTATCTCGATGAACTGGAGCAGCGCTGGGCCAAAGGCGGCGAAAAGCCCAAACAGCGCTCGATCCTCTCGATCCTGCCATGGATGGCAAAGCTGCTTCCCGCCCGCCCGCCTGCCAGAACCGGCGGGCAGCGCACGATCTTCATTCAGGTATCGCCGCACCACCTGACCGATGCAAAGAAGATCAGGCACATTCTGGCAAAGGAACAGGCGCGCTTCATCTGCATGGTGCATGATCTGATCCCTATCGAATACCCCGAATATGCCCGTCCAACCGGCGCGGCCCTCCACCGCAAACGCATGCAGACCGTGGCCGATCATGCTGATGCGGTGATCGTCAATTCCGCCGCCACCGGCCGCTCGTTCCAACCGTGGATAGAGCGCAGCGGCAGAGATATCGCGCTGCATGTCGCCTTGCTCGGCACCGAACCGCTGGCCGATGTTGCCAGCAGCTTGCCCGGCGATGGCCGTCCCTATTTTGTATGCCTTGGCACCATAGAGCCACGCAAGAATCACCTGCTCCTGCTCAATTTATGGCGGCAATTTGCGCAAACCTTGCCCGCAGCAAACATTCCCGGCCTTGTCATCATTGGCAAACGCGGCTGGGAAAACGAACAAGTGCTCGACATGCTCGACCGCTGCCCTGCGCTGAAGCCCCACGTCACTGAACTGGGCGGCTGTTCTGATGCGCAACTGGCAGGTCTACTGCGCGACGCACGCGCCTTGGTCATGCCATCCTTCGCCGAAGGCTTCGGAATGCCGGTGGCCGAGGCGCTTTCGGTTGGCGTGCCCGTGATCTGCAGCGATATCCCCGCCCATCATGAAGTTGGCGGTGCGGCTCCCGATTACCTTGATCCGCTCGATGGCCCCGCATGGGGGGCACGCATTCTGGATTACGCCAACAACGGCCCCGCACTGCACGCCCAGCAACAGCGCCTGCCGCAGTGGCACGAACCCGCTTGGAGTGAACACATGGAAATCGTCGCCCGGGCCATTGCCGGGCTGGAGCGCGATTAGCGCGGCTTGACCGACCGGATCAGCGAACCGAACACGCGATCCCAGAACAGCGCCGTAATCGCATAATTGCCATGCTGCCCCACATGGTGATGGCGCATGTGATGGCGTTTCAGCATGAAGGCCAACCGCCCCTTCATGGGCCATTGGTGGCAGGCGTAATGGGTCATATCATAGGCCACGTAGCCCATCATGAAACCAAGAAACACCCATGTTCCGGACGCGCCCAGCAAGAGGACAAGGACGCCCCAAACCACACTGGCGATGGGTATGCTGGCAAGGGGCGGCATCAGGTTGCGCAAGGGGTCATTCGGATCGGCGTGGTGATTGCCGTGCATCAGGAAAACGAACTTTTGCACCAGTGGCGATTCCGATTTCCAGTGGAACATATAACGGTGCATCGCATATTCGAACACCGTCCAGACCGCCACGCCCGCCACAACCAGACCAAGCGCTACAGCCAGATTTGCACTGCCCCAACCCACCCATGCAATCGATGGCAAGAGGACGCACCAGACCACGGCGAATCCGCGAGGCGAAATCACCGTCAATTTTTCAAGTTGTTCGTTCTTGAACAACCTGATCTGCTGCGATTGGGGATCACGACGTGGCATTACCGTTATTCTCGACAAGACTTGGCCGTTGCTGTCAAGAAGTAAACAAGCCAACGCGACATAACAACAAGCTCGAGTGACAGCGGTTACAGGCAAATATACCCGCTTTGCAAATCTACCGTTGCTGCACCGCAACAGTGTGCTTGCGCTATTTGTTGCGCCACCTTTCCGATTTTCGTCTGAACGCGTAAGCCAGCGGAGCATGGCGAGAAATTCTAACCAAAATGAACACATCTCCGGGCCCATCCGGGTCCTGATCATCGGAGCTTCGGGCGAACTCGGCGGAGCCTTGGCAAAGCGCTATGCCCTGTCTGGCGCGGCCCTGTGTCTATGGGGCCGCGATTCCGGAAAACTTGCCGCCATTGCCCAGGAATGCCGAATCGCAGGCGCGGTCAGCACCGAGGAACGCGCAGTCGATTTGCAGGACATCGAAGCAGCGATCGCAGCCATTGCCGTGGACGATGGCACCGCCCCCTTTGACATGGCGATTGTCGCCTCGGGCCTCGGCGATATCAGGGCCATAGGCGATACGGTGGAAGATGCCGCGCAGGTTGCGCGGTTGGGGGTGGTAAACTTCGTAGCACCTGCCGCCATTGCCGCTGAACTTGGCGCAAGGATGGCTCGCAGAGGGCACGGCAGGATCGTCCTGATCGGCTCTGCCGCAGCCTTTCACGCGCTGCCGTTTGCAGCCGCCTATGCCGGGTCCAAAGCCGGTCTTGCGCGTTTTGCCGATGCCTTGCGCATCAATCTGCGCCGCCATGGCGTCACCGTCACGCTCGTTTCACCCGGCTTCATCGATACGGCTGCGGCGCGCAAAGTAGCCGGTCCCAAGCCCTTGATCATGTCCCCTGCCCGCGCTGCGCAGGTGATCGCGCGGGCCGCCATGCGCGGTCAGGCGCACCTGATCACGCCATGGCCTTTTGCCCTGCTGCGCCTGATCGACCGCGCCCTGCCCCGCTTCTTGCGGGACAAACTGCTGGGCGCGCTTACGCCGCCGGACCGCTGAGCACGTCCAGCACGGCATGGTGCAGTTGCGCAGGCGTCAGATCAACGCGCCGCCCTTCACCCGGCACAATCTGCCCGCCTTCATCGAAGCGTAGAATAACATAGGGCGTATGCCGCGCGCCGCCGGGCAAGGACACACCTGGAATGCTGGGGCGGTGATCGCCAAAGAACACCAGTGTGGCCGGTCGTCCCAGCGCAACCAGTCCGTCGCGCAACGTCAACAGCATCGCATCGCTGTTGCGCACAAGCCGCATGTAACCGTCGGTCAGGGTACCGGCCGAAGCACTTGGCTCCCACGGCCCGTGATTCTCGATAGTCACCGCAAAAACCAGCGTAGGCTCCCCCGCCTTGGCGGCAAGATCAAGGATCTGCGCAGCCATCGCCTTATCGGTAACATAGCGCCCTTCATCCGGCGCAGGCGGCGCAAAGCTTTCCTCACCCACCAGTCCGGCAAATCCGCCCGCATGCATGATCTCTTCGCGATTGTAGAACCGCAGATCATGGGGATGCACAAACAGGCTGCGCCACCCCGCAGCCAACAAACGCGCGGGCAAGGCATAAGAGCCTTCCCCCTGCGCGGTCAGATAGGGGTCAAACCGGCGGAACCCCAGTTCTTCCTCGCTGCGCCCGAACAAGACGCCATATTCGGTGCGCATCGTATAGGCACCAAAGCCGCTCACCCGCAAATCGCCCCATTGCCATGCCTGTTCCCTTGCCGCCGCCAAACCCGGCAAGGACAGCGCAGGATCGCCAAAAACCTCGACGGGATCGGCAAACGATTCGCACTGGATCACAATCGCCAGCTCTTGCGGGTGCGGCACGGTCTGCACCGCCGTCGCGGGCGCAGGATCACGCGTTTCGCGCCAACGGATGCGATAGAGGATCAGGGTTGCAAGCAGGCCATAGCGTGCAACATCGCCCTCCAGATCCGGCTCGCGGGCAAGCCGCGCGATTGGCGGAAGCTTCACCGATAGCCTGATCAGCAACGCCCCTGCCAATACAAGCCCAAGCCCTGCCAGATGGGCCTGCCATGACGGTACAAACACCCACCACACCAGCGCAGGCACCATTGGCGCGGCCATCACCAGCAAGGCCTTTTGCAATCGGGTCAGCGCTGAAAGATAGAACTGCGGATGTTTGAAAACCGCCCCGATCAACGCCAGATCGGTGAACACCAGCGGATCGCCCAGCATGGCGCGCTTGGCATTTGACACCATCATGAACAGCGCCATCAGCGCCAAAGCCAGTGCCGCAGATGCCGTCACATGGCCGCAAACCGCCAGAATCAAACCAAACGTGGTGGCCATTACAAGGCTGTGCAGCCACATCCCCGCAGGTTTGCGCAAAGGCAGCAAACCGGCCCGCTCAGGCCGTGGACGAACGCAGCCGTCAAGCAACAGCGATAGTGCCAACAACGCCAGACTTATCACAAACTTCGCTGTCACAATGTCTACAAACCACCAATGCGCGCAAGGTGTGCGATACGCCCGTCTCACAGTTACCAAGCTCCGCCAAACCTGTCACCGCCAAACCCCGGGTCCATCCAGATTGAATGCCGGATTGCATGATCCCCGGATCAAATACCCGGTGGAAATGTGACAATGTGCATCGACCCGGGGCGATGTTCGCAGTACGGCAATGATATATGACGTCTAACATGCCCTCGTCTTCAACCGACAAAGACGCACGTTCCTATGCGACCCTTTCGGCCCCGGCCAGACGCAACCTGCCCGCAAAACGCAGCGTCCTTCTGCTTCAGGGCTTGATGGGCCCACTGTTCCGCCGTTTGGGGCAGGGCCTGCTCAAGGCCGGACACAGGGTCCACAAAATCAATTTCAACGGCGGTGATCGCCTGTTCTGGCGGCTCCCCGGGGGAATCGATTATCGTGGCACGTTGAAAGACTGGCCCAAGGCGCTTGAAGGCATCCTCGCTGACAAGCAAATCACCGATGTCATTCTCTTCGGCGATTGCCGCGATCATCACATGCTTGCCACAAAAGTGTGCCGCGATTTGCGCATCCCGGTGCACGTTTTCGAAGAAGGCTATATCCGGCCGGATTGGGTCACCTTCGAACGCGATGGCGTGAACGGACACTCTGCCCTGCCGCGCGATCCGCAATGGTATCTCGAAACAGCCGCCGCTTTGCCTCCCGCTCCGCCACACAGCCAGGTGCCATCCTCTTTCCGCCGCCGCGCAACGGAGGGGCTGCTATATAATGTGGCCGACGTGTTCAGCCGCTGGCATTATTCGAACTGGAACAATCACCGCCCCTGGCATCCGGTGGTTGAAGGCATGGGCTGGTGGCGCAAGCTGCGCCGCAGCAAGGAACGCAACGCCGAAGCTGCGGCGCTGATAGAGCGGTTGGGCACTGCCGGACAACCCTATTATCTGTTTCCGCTCCAGCTCGATTCCGACGCCCAGATCAGGCTGCATTCGCCCTTTGCGGGTATTGCCGAAGCCCTTAAAGTCGTGGTCTCGTCGTTTGCCGCCCATGCTCCGGCAAATACGCGGCTTGTGGTGAAAGAGCATCCGCTCGATAACGGCGTGCGCGATTGGCAGCAGATCACCACAGACATGGCCGTGCGCTTTGGCGTGGAAGACCGGATCGATTACCTGCCCGGTGGCGATATTGTGCCGGTGGCCCGCCAATCACGCGGCATGGTCACGATCAACAGCACCAGCGGCACCCTCGGGCTATCCATGGGCATCCCGACCGTGGCCCTGGGCACGGCCATCTATGATATCGCCGGAGTATGCTTTCAGGGCGGGCTTGATGCATTCTGGCAAGAAGGCACGCCCCCCGATCAGGAAGTCTATTCGGCGTTCCGCCGCGTGCTGATCGACCGCTGCCTGATCCCGGGCGGCTTTTTCTCCAAAACCGCCCTCGATATGGTCGTCCGGCACGCCATTGCCCGGTTCGACGGCAATGGCCTTCCGCCGGAGTAACGCCTCCTAAAGCACCAGCCCGTCAAACGCCGAAGCCACAAACACCCCGCCAAAGCCGAAGCCCACGATATCGGCCAAGCCATCGCCGTTCACATCGGCCAGTTCGCGGTGGAAGGTGTTATCCGATGACCAACCCTGATCGCGCCCGAAGTTGGCAAGATCGAACGCAGCGTTGCTGAACGTGCCGTTGGTCTGGCCATAGGCCACGAAGGTCCCCGCCACGCCAAAGCCCACGATGTCATCGCGCCCGTCGCCGTTCACATCTGCCAGATCGCGCGTGAACACGTCCTGCGTGCTCCAGCCCTGATTGGTGCCAAAGTTGCCCAGTGCCAGCGTGGCGGCGGCAAAAGTACCATTGGCCTGCCCCAGCGCCACCAGCGTACCCGCCGCGCCAAAGCCCACGATATCCGCGCGGCCATCGCCATTCACATCGCCCACCTCGCGATGGAACACGTTATTGGATGACCAGCCTTGCGCGATCCCGAAGTTCGCCAGCGCAAACGTCGCCGTGCCAAAAGACCCCGTGCCCGTCCCCAGCGCCACAAAAGTCCCCGGCGCCCCGAACCCGACAATATCCGCAAACCCATCGCCGTTCACATCTGCCAGCGTGCGCGCTGCGCCATCCTGCGTGGACCAGCCATTGGCCGGATTGAAGTTGCCAGACCCCAGCGTAGCCGCACCGAACGTACCATTGGCCTGCGCCAGCGAAACCAGCACACCCGCAAAACCAAAGCCCACAATATCCGCGCGACCATCGTTGTTCACATCGGCCATCTCGCGATGGAACACGTTGTCCGACGACCACCCCTGATCCACACCAAAGTTCGCCACCGCCGTAACCGGAGCAGCAAACGTGCCCCCCGCCTGCCCCAGCGCCACCAGCGTGCCCGCCTGCCCGAAGCCGACAATATCCGCCAACCCGTCACCATTCACATCCGCCGCCATGCGCGGGAACCGGTCCTGCGAAGACCACCCGCCCGCGCCGACAGCATAATTGGCCACGCGCGGCGCGCCGGGCTCTTCGAAGACCAGAAGAAAATGCCGCACGCCATCGAAGACCGCATATTCGATGTTCGTCAGCGTATCGGTGCCATCCAATGCGGAACTGATGATGACACCGCCTGCTGTGCGCGTGATCGAGGCCTGCGCATAAGTCGCGCTATAAACCGCCACGTCGCCTCCGGCACCGCCATCAAGCGTATCATTGCCCAAGCCGCCGCGCAGTTCATCATTCCCGGCATTCCCGCGAAGGATATTCGCGGCTTCGTTACCCGAAATGATATCATCGAAAGCTGTGCCAAACGCATTTTCGATCAGCGTACCGATATTGATCGTGACCTGCCCTGCCGCGCTGATAAACGCGTTGGCCGCCGCACCGAAATAGCTGTGTACGCCTGTTTCCAGGCTCAAGACCAGCCGCGCATTGGCCGCGCTGGCATCAAGCGTATCGATGCCACCGCCATCCCAGATAAAGTTCCGCTGGCTGGTCAGCAGGGTATAAGTCGTATTGCCGGTCTGGTTGCGGCCCGATCCTGCCACTTGGGCCGGACCATAGAAGTATTGCAGCGCCGCGATATCGAAATCACGAAATTCCCCCACGTAGTCTGCCCGAAAGGAATTATAGCTCAACTGGGTATATGTGGTGAAATCTTCTTCCGGCGGAAGATAAGGCGGATTACCGGGCGAAAAATCGCCGACAGTATCGTTGTGGGGATGCTTGAGGCCGAGCGCGTGTCCGATTTCATGAATGATCACAAGGGCGGCGTATTCACCATCTACGGGAGCCGCATTCCCCGCCGCAGATGTCCCGCTATTGCTTAAAAACACGCCCCATTTGGTAAAGTTTACCCCGCCGCTGGCATATCCGGCACTATCGGGCTGATTGTTGTTGGCAAACGTCAGGACACCGGGCTGGGTGGCGTCGGATACCAATTGAAACTTCACGTTTATGACAGTTTCTATGTACGCCAGCGTTTTCTGTATGAACGCCCTTTGCGCAGCGTTGATCGGGGTAAATCCTGCTACGTCCTCTGCATCCCACGAGGCCAGCACTTGCGCCGGAAACGCATATTTTATCGTTCCGGCATCCAGCAGCCTTTGCGAATTGAAGTATTGCGCCCCGCCAAAGGCAAGCGCATCGATCCAATAGGGCAAGGCTTTGACACCGGGCGCAAGCGTCCATTGCACGCCCGTTGCCTGTTTGTAGAAATCAACCGTTACCAGACCGGTATTGGCGCCATCGGTGTCCCAGACATAATCGGCAAGGTTATCGACAACGTAATAGTCGTCCCCTTCCTCGCCATACATGTCATCAGCACCGGCCCCACCGTCCAGCGTATCGTTGCCCGCGCCGCCAGCGATGTAATCATTGCCATCCCCGCCAAAGGCCTGGTCGTCTCCTTCTTGCGCAAAGAGATCATCAATTCCGGCACCGCCATAAAGCGTATCGTTGCCCAGGCCGCTCTGGATCAGATCGTCGCCGTCCTCGCCATAAGACAGGTCATTCCCCGCCTCGCCAAAGAGTCGATCAGCACCCGCGCCGCCGTAGAGTACGTCTGCACCGTCACCGCTCTGGATCAGGTCATCCCCTTCGCGGCCATAAGAGGTGTCATCACCCGCCTCGCCATAAAGCCGGTCCGCCCCCGCTCCTCCATCCAGCGTATCGTTGCCGATGTCGCTCTGGATCAGATCATCGCCATCGCCGCCAAAGGAGGTATCGTCTCCAGCCTGACCGTAAAGACTGTCATTGCCCCCGCCACCATTCAGCGTATCGTTGCCGCCAAGACCAAAGATGGTATCAGCAGCGATAGTGCCATCCAGAACGTCGGCATTGTCCGTCGGGCTGTTCATCGCGCGCACTCGGTTTTTTGGCGGGCCGTGGTGCCTCGCCGGTCCGGATCATATGGCTGAGTTAAAGCTAATAAATAATTCACACCAACGCAAAGGTTACGTATTGTTCATTAGGGTTCAGCCCTAAGTATAGGCAAGAACCCCTAAAGCACCAGCCCGTCAAACGCCGTCGCCACAAACACCCCGCCAAAACCGAAGCCCACGATATCGGCCAAGCCATCCCCATTCACATCGGCCAGTTCGCGGTGGAAGGTGTTGTCCGACGACCACCCCTGATCGCGCCCGAAGTTGGCAAGATCGAACGAAGCCGCGCTAAACGTGCCGTTGGCCAGGCCATAAGCGACAAACGTCCCCGCCACGCCGAAGCCGACCACGTCATCGCGCCCGTCGCCGTTCACATCGGCCAGATCGCGCGTGAACACGTCCTGCGTGCTCCAGCCTTGATTGGCGCCAAAGTTGCCCAGCGCGAGCGTCGCCGCGCCAAAAGTACCATTGGCCTGCCCCAGCGCCACCAGCGTGCCCGCCTGCCCGAACCCAACGATATCCGCACGGCCATCGCCATTCACATCGCCCACCTCGCGGTGGAACACGTGGTTGCTCGACCAGCCCTGATTGGCACCAAAGTTGTTCAGCGCCAAGCTGGCCGTGCCAAACGATCCCGTCCCCGTGCCCAGCGAAACAAACGTGCCCGCCACGCCAAAGCCCACGATATCGGCAAAGCCATCGCCGTTCACATCCGCCAGCGTCCGCGCCGCGCCATTTTGCGAGGACCAGCCGTTGGCCGGATTGAAGTTGCTGGACCCCAGCGCCGCCGCACCGAAAGTCCCGTTGGCCTGCGCCAGTGAAACCAGCACACCCGCAACGCCAAAGCCCACGATATCCGCACGGCCATCGTTGTTCACATCGGCCATCTCGCGGTGGAAGGTGTTGTCTGACGACCAACCCTGATCAACACCAAAGTTCGCCACCGCCGTAACCGGCGCAGCAAACGTGCCCCCCGCCTGCCCCAGCGCCACCAGCGTGCCCGCCTGCCCGAACCCGACAATATCGGCCAGCCCATCCCCGTTCACATCCGCCGCCATGCGCGGGAACCGGTCCTGCGAAGACCATCCGCCTGCACCGGCGGCAAAGTTCGCCACGCGTGGATTCCCGGCTTCCGCAAAACGATTTACCGCAAACAGTCCATCAGCGAATTGCAGCTTTTCCACATTGGCAACGGTATCAATGCCATCGGCCCCTGCGGTGATGGTGAGCGTGCCATTGCCATTACGCACAATCGTCGCTTGCGCGCGCGCCACAGCAAAGCTGGCGGTATCAATGCCCGGACCACCATCCAGAATATCGTTGCCAGCGCCGCCTTGCAGCACATCGCTGCCAAAGCCGCCCAAGAGCTGGTTGACACCCGCCCCACCGGTCAGCGTATCATCGCCGCCGTTGCCGAAGATTTTCCCGCCGACACTGCCTGCCGATGCATCGACCACATCATCGCCTGTAGCCAAAACAATGTCACCGGTGACGCTGCCATTCACCAGGATGGATGATGAATTGCGCACATCTCCTTGCGGGGTATCCAACTGTAAGCCGAACAGTTCTGCATTCACACTTTTAATGCTCGCAACCAGGCTGTCAGCGCCGATCACAAGGCGCGTGCCATACACAGCATCCAGGTTGGTTGAGGCCAGCGTGCTCGAATTCAACGTCAGCCCGATTAATTGACCGACCCGGATATCTGCAACCCCTGCATCCACATTGCTGGCCGTCCAATTGGCGGCAAGAACATAGCTGGAATTGAAATTCAGCTTTTCGAAACCGGTAAAGTTGGCCAAATCAACGCTACGCGATTGCCCGGCGGTAAAGATGTTGAATTCGGCGGTATCCAGTCCGGCACCGCCATCAACCGCCCCGCCCACGGTGGCAACCGCGCCTGTACTAAAAACATCAAAACTCAGAAAATCGTCACCAGCATCAAGCAGCACGGCTCCGCTAACAGCCGTCCCGGAATTCAGGAGCAAGCTATCTCTCTGTGCACCACCTGTGATTGAGCGGAAGCTTGACCTTACTAATGAGGTATTGCTGCCTGCAATCGAGAGATCAACTTGCGGATTGAAAGAATCTATCAAATTGGCCAGCGCGAAGGCTGACGTCGGAAGAATGGAAATTGCCTGATAGCCTGAAAGACCCTCGATGTTCGAGGTAAAACCGGGGCTGGTCTCGATCACGGCGCGTTCAAAACCGGTAAGGCCGGACGCAAAGAATTGCCCGGATGTTATCGCGATGGTGACGGTATCAACGCCCGTACCGCCTTCAGCGTTGAGCGAGCTTAATCCTCCTTCGATGCGAAGCTGATCATCCCCGCCGCCAAAGTTCACCGGATCTCTGGTTCCGGCGCTACCTGATGTGATCAGCGTGTCACGACCGTCGCCCAGCGTTATACTGCCAAAGATGGTGCCGCGATTTATGACGAAATCATCGCCAGAAGACCCGGTGATCTGATCGACCTGGCCACCAGACTCGTTGACGAAGGTGTTGCCGCCCTGATTTATCGTTACGGGACGAAAGAGGATGCGGCCTGATGCGGTGTTGGTGAGGGTTATGCCGGTGCCATCAAGACTGATACCACCATAAGTAAGCACGCTATTGGTGACACTGGACGGGGCGGTAATGCTGCGCTGGTTGTAATAGGCAAGGGCGACGCCGCCGGTGATGAACGGGCTGATGCCGAATACGCCCGGTGCGAGGCCGGACAGGGCAATCGACATTCCGGCATAGTTTAGCACGCCGCCAGTGAACTCGACAAAACCGTTGAGCGGAGCGGCATCGGAGAGGACGATAAGATCATCAGCCGAGAAATCGGTGATCGTATCGCCGTTCAGGTTGGCGGTCGTATCGATGAACCGGTCACTTCCCTGTCCGCCCGTCAGCGTATCAGCGCCCGCACCGCCGCTAAGCGTATCGTTGCCACCATTGCCTATAACCTCGTCGGCATCAGCGCCGCCGATCAGAACATCAGCGGTTTCCAGTCCAACGAATCTTGCCACAATATTTCCACCCGACAGCTTATCAGCCTTTTACCAAGGCAAGGATTACTGTCCAGATCAAGGCCGTTCTATTGCATCGTTATGGCAACATCTTCCAAACTGGCGCTATTATTTATTGAAGGCCCGGATGATGTTCTTGCGCTTCATCGCCTGCGCGGCCCGTACCGGTCAACAACCATACGCAGCGCGCGGCCTATGCCATGTGGTCCGCGCGCCACGTCCTTTAACAGCGCGCCAAAATCGCGGCGCAATGTGCCGCGATCATCCAGCGCCTGATAGATCTCCCAGAACGCCTCGATCCCGATGGCGCGGGGCATGTTCCAGACGCCGTGATAGCCGAAGCAGGTGCGGGGATCCCCGCTGCGCTCGGCAGCGAATTGGTCGGCCAGAGGCTTGGCGGCAAAGCGCATGCCTTGTTGTTCCAGCCATGCGCGGTTGACGCGGCCAATCGCCACGTCTTCAGGATGGCTCGCCACAAAAGCAGGATCGCCGCACAGTTCCATCAGCCGCTTGCTGCGCAGGGAAAACCCGCCATTGCCCACATCGCGCCCGTCATCAAACTGCGGCCAGCTGGCGCCGATATAATCGCAATCGAGGAATGCCGGCTGCCATCGCTGTGCATCCAGCACATGGCCGTCCCACTGCGCCAACAGGCAATGCGAGGTGCCAATGTGCTGCGGCAATTGCTCCAGCACAAACGCCGAATAGGCCTGTGACGAGCCCAGCCTTGCGATGGGCACAACCTCGATTTCCGGATGGTCTGCGCTCACCACCGCATCGGTCAGCAATTTGCACGCGCCAAAGCGCACATGGTCCAGCGACACCGCCAAGGCACGCAGCGTTGCCGCCACATTGACCGATGTCACCGCGCACAAGGTCACTTGGCGCAGGTCCAGCCGCGTATCCACGCTCATCGCCTTACCACCGCAGGCCCAAGGCGTAGCGTTCGCTATAGCGGCTCAGATGGGGGTGATGAAACGGATCGCCATCGCCGGTGAAATCGTCGGTCCCCCAGCGTTCTTGCATGGCCGCCAGTTCGCGGCCAAGCCGTGCTGCGCCCACCGGATCACGGTCAAACCCGCGTGACACCGATTCATGATGCACCAGCGTCGCGCGCGGCTCATAGAATGATTGCCAGCCGCGCGCGTTCAGGCGCATGCACAGATCCACATCGTTGAACGCCACTTCAAACGCCGCCTCGTCCAGACCGCCCACCGCCTCGAAGCTTTCCCGCCGCACCACAAGGCAAGCGGCGGTGACGGCAGAGACAAATTGCGGCAGGGCATGACGGCGGAAATAGCCGCGCTCATCCGGTTTCAGCAGGCGGTGGGCATGCGCTGCGCCCCCGCAAATGCCCATCACGACGCCCGCATGCTGGATGCGCCCGTCAGGATAGAGCAGCCGCGCGCCCACTGCCCCCACCTCGGGCCGCAGCGCCTGTCGCACCATGATCGCCAGCCAGTCGGACCCGAGCATCTCGATATCGTTGTTCAGCAAGCACAGCATCTCGCCCGTCGCCAGCCGCGCGGCCTGATTGTTGAGCCGCGAGAAGTTGAACGGGCCATCATCGCGCAGCACGCGGTGGCGGGTAGGATCAAGCTGCGCCAGATATTCAAGCGTGGCAGGATCATCGCTGCCATTGTCGACAACAATCACCTCGAAATCGGGATAGTCCGTTCGCGCCAGACCTTCGATGCAGGTGCGCAACAGATCAACGCGATTGCGGGTTGGCACGATGACGGTCACTCTGGGCAGGATCGCATCACAAGGTTCGGCGGCCACGGGAACCTTTGGCTCCGGCCGTTTCTTGCGATGGTGCAGGACATGCGGCAGGCGCACCGGTTCGCCTCGGCCGGCCACCGCTGCAACCAGTTCAGCCGCCCGGTCCGGCCCTGAACGCGCTTGCCAATCCGCCGCCGTTGCGCGGACGATGCAAGCTCCTGTCAGAAAATCGAAGTGACGGAACAATTCGGTGTTCCAGGCAGGCTTGAAATGCGGGGAATGCCGGTGCCCGCGCCGGTCCAGCAAATCATCGTCGGCATAGATGACATGCGCATCCGTGTTCGCCGCGACTGCGCGATAGGCCGCAACCGCGCCTTGCGCCAGCACATCGCCTGCAAACAACGGCATCAGCCATGGATCATCGGCCCATGCAACCTGCGCTGCCACTTCGGCCCAGGCATCAGGCTGCACAAGCACGGCAGGAATGCCCTGTTCCGCCACGCTCGCCAGCGTCACATCCTGCCCCGGCCCTGCTACAACCAGCGCGATGATCGGCGGCTCTCCGGTCAAGCTGCGGGGCGGTGAAGGTTCGGCCAGCATCCACAATTGGTATGTATGGCGCGATGCTGCCAGCAACGGCGCGAATTGCGCGCGCGATCGCACCTTCTTGCCCAATATGCGCCACCACAATGCTTTGAACCAGGCGCGCGGAAATAACCAGGCTGCGCTCAGATGGGCCCGAAGCAATAGCTCGGTCTTGCTATACCGATGCCGGGCGGTGCCGCTGCTCGAAATGTCGGATCGCATGAGTGTGGCCATTAACGTCTTGTGTGATGGCAACAAGCACAACCTGCAATCACCCTATCGGAGTTATGCGGCATTTCTTGTGTGTGCCCGTGCAATTGGCCGCAAACGGCAGTGCCGATGCATCCGATATTGCTGCAACGCTATTGCCGGATACCGGCAGATAATGCTACCGGCCCAGCCTTGCCAAGATGGTGCAAATTGAGTGAACTTCGCAATGCAAATTAAACGCCTCGCACCTGTCATCTTGCTTGTCGGGCTGCAAGGCTGCGCCTCGTTGCCCACCAGTGGCCCAACCGGCAAGCAGATCGAAAAGGCGTTGCGCACCCCTGAACAAACGCTTCCGATCACGCTCGTCAAAGTCACCGGCATCTCCGATGTACCGGTGCCTGATGCAGGCGCGCCAACTGCCATCCTGCCCAGCCTGACCCCGCCACCCACGGATATGGTCGGCCCTGGCGATGTGCTGGAAATCAGCATCTATGAAGCGGGTGTCACACTGTTTGCAGGCGGCGGAGGGGGCGGCGAAGGCCTTGCGCAATTGGGCGGAACGCCCGGCGTGCAGGTCCAGAAACTGCCGCCAAGCCGGGTTGACGATAACGGCGATATCGTCATCCCCTATGCCGGCAAACTGCGTGTGGTGGGCCGCACCGTGGGCGAGGTTGAAGCCCAAATCCAGCGGTCATTGCGCGGCTTGTCGCAAAACCCGAAGGTGCTCGTCACGCTCACCGAATCTATCACAAACTCGGTGATCGTCAGTGGTGAGGTTAACCGCCCCGGCCGCCTCGTTCTGCAAACCAACCGCGAAACGCTGTCGGATGTCGTGGCATTGGCGGGCGGATATCGCGGCAACGCCCGGGATCTGACCTTGCGGGTTGTGCGGCAGAACCGGAACGTGGATATCCGGTTTAACGATCTTGTCGATAATCCCCTGCTGGATGTGCCGGCCTATCCCGGCGATCGCTTCATGCTGATCAGCAGCCCCCGGTCCTACTCGGTTCTGGGTGCCCCGGGGCAAGTCCAGCAAATTGCCTTCCCGCGATCGACCGTCTCTCTGGCAGAAGCCATCGCTTCGGCAGGCGGGGTGAATTCCGGCTCGGGTGATCCTGCCGCGGTATTCCTGTTCCGCTATACGTTTGACAAGGACGGCAAGGAGATTCCGGTCGTCTATCATGTGAACATGATGAAGCCTTCATCATACTTCCTGACGCAGCGTTTCCGGATGAACGATAAGGACGTGCTGTATTTCGGCAATGCAGCGGCCAACCAGCCCGGCAAATTGCTGAACCTGATCAGCCAGTTGTTTACACCGCTGGTCACAGTAACGGCAGCAGTCCAAACATTGCAGAATTAACCGCGCGCGCGTGGCTGTTTTCGCAAACAGTCACGCTCCGGTTATGCCGGATGGACAATCACGCAATCGCCTGCCGGATCAAACGTGACAGCGTTGATCGTTGCGGCCCAGCCGCAATCCCCTGCCGCCCAGTCCTCTTTTCCATCCGTAATGCGTCCGGACAGCGGGATGACAAGGCATGGCCGGTCATATTCGGCGATGATTTCGGGTGACGGCAACCCTTTTACAAAATGGGCGGTAAAATAGGCTCGCCGCGCAAGCTCTACGGTTTCTTCAAGCGACAAGGCACAGCGCAATGCAGGATCGTGCGCCTCGCCCGAAGCCACAGACAACCCGGCATCCAGATGCAGTTCGCGCGGACGTCCGTAATCGAACAGCCGGTATGTGATATCACTCGTCTGTTGCACTTCAATCAGGCTGACGCCCGCGCCAATGGCATGCACCGTGCCAGCGGGAATGTAGAAGAAATCCCCCCGCTTGACCGGATACCATTCGATCAGATCCTCGATGCTTCCATCCAGCGCCGCCCGCCGCATGGCGCCGGAATCCAGCGGTTCCTTAAAACCAACCCCCAGCGTCGCGCCTGGCTCGGCATCGATCACCAGCCAGCATTCTTCCTTGCCGCCGTCGGTTTCGCCAAGCACTGCGGCCTGGGCATCGCTAGGATGCACCTGAACCGACAACTTCTCGCTTGTGAAAATGTATTTGACCAAAATCGATGGTATCTCGGGTGTGGGTTCAAACCACACCTCGCCAATCCGCTGCCCCGCAGGTGCGGTGAATGGCGCCGGGAGCACAGCCTTGCCCCAAGGCTTTTCAACCATCCGTTTGGTCAGCAGGGTCACTGGTTCGCCGCTCCGGTCAATTTGCCCACAGACTGCGCTCCATCAGGTGTGCAAACCAGCACTTCATCGCCATCCACCACAATGATCAGATCGGATGCCCCCACCACCGAAACGCGTGGCCCATCGCTCATCACCAGAACGTTCGAGCAATCGGCCAGTTCCGCGCGGCCGAAGGTGACATTCCCGGCAATGTCCAGTTCCTGCGCTTCATACAAAGCTTGCCAGTTGCCGATATCGGACCACGCCATCGTGGCCGGTACCATCGCGGCACGGTCGGTATTTTCCATCACCGCATAGTCCACCGATTGGCTGGGCACTTTGGCAAAAGCATCCGCATCGGGATGGAAGCGCATGCCATCGGTATGGCCTTGATCAATCGAGGCGCGCACCGCTTCGAGAATATCGGGCCTGTACCGCCCCAGTTCCTCCAGAAACGTGCCAACCCGGAAAGCAAAAATGCCGCCGTTCCAGGCATATTCGCCGCTGGAAAGGAACTCGATCGCGCGGGCCAGATCAGGCTTTTCGACAAACCGCTCAACCTTGCGGCCCGCCGTTCCGGCAATCAGTTCGCCCTGCTTCAAATAGCCAAAGCCGGTTTCGGGCGACGTGGGGGAGATTCCGAAAGACACCAGCCAGCCGTCAATGGCCAGCTTGGCTGCGGCCCGGGCTGCATTGCGAAAGGCATCGGTGTCGCCAATGTGATGATCGCTCGGGCATATCAGCATCACCGCATCTTCAGGCAGCATCAACGCAGCCAATGCGATGGCCGCAGCCGTATTGCGCCCTTGCGGCTCAACCAGAATGCGCGTGTTTGCGCGATCTGGAAGCTGCTCTTCAACATGATCGAGGTGCGCGGTCCCCGTCACGATCACGGGATGGGCAAAGCCTTGCTGGCCCTCGCACCGCAAAACCGTTGCGGTAAACATCGTGGTATTACCCACCAATGGCAGAAATGGCTTGGGCTTATTCTTGCGGGAACGTGGCCAGAGCCGGGTGCCACTGCCTCCGCAAAGGATAACAGGAATAATATCGTTCATATTCCGCCTTGATCGCAATTGTGCCGCTCGATTTCGTCTTTGTCCTTAGGGTGTTTCCTGCATCATTGCCAGAAGATCGGAGACAGATGTCGATGCAAAACCCACTGCACTATCCGATATGCCATAGGGTATAAGCAATTGCTCCCCGACCAGCAGCGCACCACAAGTGTAAACCACATTGGGGACATAGCCGAAGCGGTCTGCATCAAGCGCGGTAAGAATCGGCTTGGCCGAGCGCGTGATCACTTTCGATGGATCGTCCTTGTCCAGCAGCGCACAGCCCAAAGCGTACTTGCGCATCGCGCCAACGCCGTGGGTAAACAGCAACCAGCCATGCTCGGTCAGGATCGGGCTGCCGCAATTGCCGATTTGCACAAATTCCCACGGGAATTCCGGCTCCATCAACAGGACGCCATCATCATCCCAGCAATCCATCCGGTCTGATCGTAGCAGATACAGGTTTTTGCCGTCCTGCCGACCGACCATGCAGTACTGCCCGTCAATCTTTTGCGGAAACAACGCCATGCCCTTATTGCGCCCGGCCTTGCCGTCAATCGGCTCCAGCACGAACTGGCGGAAATCGCGTGTCCGCAGCAGTTCGGAACGGATCGAAGCGCCAGAGTATGCGGTATAAGTGCCAACCCATTCGTAATCGTCACCACCGTGATCGAATCGCACCAGCCGCAAATCCTCAAGGCCTCCGCGCTGCTGTTCGGTAATCGGAAAGATCACGCTGTTTGAAAGGCTGCTTTCGGCGTGGCGGTGCACCGCCACCGCGCCATCTTCACGCATCGCCGAAAGGCAGTCGTCGGCCTGCATCGCCGTGGCAAAATGGCTTTGCGGCCACAATTCGAATGTTCCGTCCGGCAAAGCAATGCCCTCGCGGAACACGATAGAACTGATGTGCCCTTCGCCCACCGCGCGCAAACTCATTACAAACCGCACCGCGCCATCAATCATCCCGGATTGGTCGGGATGGGGCACGATACTGGGGTTCATTAACGCGGCGGCAGCATAGGTGTATTCATGGCAGAAATAGGCCCCGATCAGCCGCTTGCGCAAAGCCGAATAGGCACAGCCATCAAGGTCCAGCATCGTTTCGATTTCGGCATAGCGTTCGGCAAACATCTGCTCGGTCTGCCAATGCCGCTCCTCGAAATCGTGAAGCACCCGCGTGTATTCCGCCGCAGCGTCATCCTCGCTCAGCGCGGCGACATCGGCCACGAGCTTTTCCGCACGCGCACTCTTCCCGCTGTGCCCTTGCCAGCCCAGATGGAACGGACGAAGCACAACCCGCGATGGATCGGCATGTAGCCTTTGTTCAAGTACCCGCAAGCTGTTGCGTACCTTTGTAATTGACCTGTTCAGGCCGGACATCTTTGGGCACCGTGCCCGTAACGGTCTTGCCTGCGCCTGAACGGTTCGCCAGCCTGCGCATGGCATAATGCGAAAGCTGGAACGCCAGGATCGATTCCGCACCGCAATTCAGATTTACGCCTTGGGGGGTCACGCCATCACGGCAGCGCCCGGTTGCAATGTCGGCCAGCACTTCACCGCGATCATTCCCACCAAGGAACCAGCGATAGGCGGTTTCAGCATGGCGCAACCAGCCTATATCGCCCGTTGCGGCGTAGGCCGCAGCCGCCGCATCAATTGCCGCCCAGGCCTCTACCGGCTGTTGGTCGAACGGCAGGCTTTCGTAATACCGGCCAAATGTTTCAGAACCCACCGGGCGGAAATGCCCTTGCGCCGAAACTTGCTGGCGCGCGATGAAACGCAGGCTCAACAATCCGCTTTCCAACCAGTCTTCCCGGCCCAGCAATACCCCTACCTCAATCAATGCTTGCGACAGGCGCGGATTGTCATAGCCCAGCACAGCTTCGAACCAGGCCCAATCCGGGCGGCGCGAAACCGCCAGCAATCCCTCAAGCAAAGCAGCGCCTTGCACCAGCGCACAGCGCGCCGCCTCGTGCCCGGGATCAACGCGCAAGGCCTCGACACAGCCCAGCATCATGAACGCCACCGTGCGGGGTGATCCCATCGCGGCCACCGGCTTTAGCGCAATATCAAACCATTGCGCTGCCCAGTGGCGCAAGCCTTCATCAGGCGCTTGGCCCATCGCATGGCCCAGCGCCCACAGCGTGCGTCCATTGCTGTCGTCCGAGCCGACGTCCTCGCACCACGTCCGGTTAAAGCTCATGAAATTGCGGAACGCGGCCTGATCGGGATTCCACCCGTGCTGGATGAAAGAGGCATAGACCGTCGCCCAACGCTGCCGCTCTGCCAAAGGCACCCCATCGGCCACACCCATCAGCATCAGCGCACGCACATTGTCATCAATGCAATAGCCGTGGCGGCGATCGGGCACGTTCAGGATCGAATGCTGGAAGATTCCGGTGCTATCGCTCATCGCCACAACGCCGGTGAAGCCCGGCGTCGCCAATAGCGGCGTGACCCGCACCGGCTGCACCACAACGCTTTCCACCAGCGCGCGCGTGGCCCCGGCAAAACACGGCCAGATCGTCTCGCGCCCCTTTTCCCAAGCCCGCCGCTGCACCGCTTTCAGTTCTGCCGGATCGTCCAGCAGCCGGTTGACCGCTGCGGCGATCACCTCGGGATGGCGCGGTTCCACCAGAACGCCCACGCCATTGGCCAGCAATTCACGCGCATGGACATAGGGCGTCGATACAACAGCCTTGCCCAAGGCCACCGCATAGCTGAGCGTGCCCGAGGTAGACTGCTGCATATTGGGATAGGGCGTCAGATAGATGTCGCAGGCTTCAAGCTGGTCGAGCAGTTCTTCATTATCCAGAAAGCGGTTGTCCCACTGCACATTGCCGCCCACCCCCAGCCGGTCGGCCAGTTCCATCAGCCTTTCGCGATATCCCTCGCCGTCTGTCGAGACATGGTTCGGGTGGGTCGCGCCGACAATCCGGTAGATGACATCGGGATGGTTTTGCACAATCGCGGGCAAAGCCTCGATCACCGTCTCAAGCCCCTTGCCCGGCCCCAGCAAGCCGAAGGTCATCATCACCCGCTTGCCCATCAGCCCGAGCTTGGCCTTATGCTCTGCTTCACGCCCGAACGGACGGTCAGGTGCGCCATGCGGGATCACCGCAATCCGCCCGGTGTCAACGTCATAATGATCGCGCAAAAGTCGGCTTGAATGGGCAGACATCACCATCACGCGCGATGCGCGGCGCAGCAGATGCTCCAGAATCTGGCGCTGCCTGGGTGATGGATCGGCCAGCACCGTGTGCAGCGTCACAATCAGCGGCGCAGCCAGCCGGTCAACCAGCTCCAGCACCATCTCGCCGGCCTCGCCGCCGAATATCCCGTATTCGTGTTGCAGCCACACCGCGTCAACGGCGTCCTCGTTGATCCGCCGCGCGGCGTTGCGATAGTCCTCCACGCGGTCAGAGCGGATCGTGCCGCGCACGCCGTCATAAACCAGTGGCGCGCGATGATCGTCAATCACATGAAGATCGACCATCACATCCTCATGATGATGCCCGAGCTGTTCGTAAATGTCGGTCGTAAACGTCGCGATGCCGCACATACGCGGGCGGAACCCGCCAATCAGGGCAATGCGGTGGCGCACCGATATGTCTGTCGGGCACAGAATGGACAGCACCGCGCCGGGATTGGCCGCCACAGCAGGTCCGCTTCGATTGTTGCTGACGGTCATGGCCGATGCTCTTCCAAATGCTGCGGGAGGCGCGCGGGGTTGCAGCGTCTCTACCGTCAGTGAATGAACGCACCGCAGGCGATACGGTTGCACCGCAATGCAGCAATATGACAGCAGTTTCTCTGCCATCCGTCGCAAAACGGTGTTATCTTACCGCCTTATAGCACCTTCCTCACTCTGCGAGTATTGTGCATCGCAGCAATTAAGGGGCAAACCAGCGCTGTTCCCAGCCATAAGTCGATGCCACCGGATTGCCCTCGCCATCCGTTGCCGGGCGGAACCGGAATCGCTCGGTTGCCAACCGGCATGTCACCGCATCGGCCTCGGGCACGCCACTGGCGCGCCACACCTTGCAGCCCGAAACTCTCCCGTCAGCCCCGACACTCAGCAGAATAACCACCCGTTTGCCGATGCGCGCGTCCTGCCCGCTGCGGGGATAATCGCGGGTAGACCGGATATCGCCCGCAATCTTTTCCGCCTTGCGGGCCAGCCCGCCGCCCGAACCATTGCCACTGGCCCCGCTGCCGGTACCCATCCCCTCACCGCCGCCGCCCGTCCCCTGCCCCTGCTCGGCCGCGCCTGACCGCACATCGTTCCCCGTCGATGCAACCGGCGGAGCAGCCACTTTCCTGGCGGACACTCTGGCTTTGGCAATCGTCTCCTTCGCCACCGCCTTGCGCCCTTCTTCTGCCGAAGCGCCTGCCGGTTCCGGCGTGGTTGGCGTGGGCGTCGGCTTGGGCTGCTCAAGGGGCACATCAAACGTGGCGGTCGTCAATACGTCCGGCACCAGCGGAGTCAGCGCAGGAACGCCACCAAAACCGTGAATTACGCCCCACAATACCACCACATGCAGCATAATCGCCAAGCCTGTGGCCCAACTGCGTTCACGCTTGCTGGCTGCTGATTGGTCAGAATAGCGCATCGGCTCGGGGCTATCGCTTGTCGCCATCGTTTCACCAACCCCGGTCTTCATCGCAGTTGGACAAAAGGTGCTTTATCCATACCATCATGGCAAGATCAAAGCGCGTCCGCCTTCAAGCCTCCAGCAAGCTGTCCCGCCGCGCCAGGCTCACCAGCCTGAGACCATGCGCCCGCGCCTGATCGACTGCCAGTGTCGATGCCGCCGAAATCGTCACCAGCAGCGGCACTTGCGCAATCACCGCCTTTTGCACCAGTTCAAAGCTGCACCGCGCCGTGAGCAGAATGAAATGGCCGGCAACACTCAACCCCGCCCGCGCTGCTGCACCCAGCAACTTGTCGAGCGCATTGTGCCGCCCCACATCCTCACGCACCAACAGGATCGTGCCATCTGCCGCACAGAGCGCCGCTGCGTGCGCCGCCCGCGTCGCCTTGCCCAGCACTTGCCTGTCGCCCAGCGCCTCTGCCGCGCGAAACATCGCTGCCGGTTCCACATCAAGCCGCGCCGCAACCGGCACCAGCGGCCGCATCACTTGCTCAAGGCTTTCGATCCCGCACAGTCCGCAACTGCCCTCTGACAAGCGCAATCGCGCGCGTTCCAGCAAAGGCCCCGCACCCGATGCCGCCAATTGCACCCGCAACATCCAACCACCCGCCTCAACCGGCGCAGCGTGTGCGGAAACAAACTCGGCAGGCGATGCAATCAACTGTTCGGAAAGGCAAAACCCCAGCGCATAGTCCTCAAGATCAACCGGCGTTGCCATCATCACGGCATAGCCCACACCGTTGATCTCGATCGCGACCGGCGCTTCTTCAATCAGTTCGCGTTCAATCGCGCTTGCCGGAGAACCATCGGCATAATGTTCTCGCAAGGCAAAAGGGCGTGCGCCTTCAACCGGCATTGGCACGCGCAGCAGCGACATTGGCCATCGCCTCTGCCGCAAGCGGATCGAGTCCGGCGTTGCCTTGCGCCAGCAGCATATCGATCATCACCGGCGTCCAGAACGCCGTGATATGCTCGGCAACTGAGGCCGCAGGTGTTGCATCGAGCTTCATGTTCCGCGCGATCTGGTTGACCATATAGGCCAGCTTTTCAACCGTCTGCCCGCTCATTCGGCAGGCTCCATCGCCGAACCCTGAATGCGGCGCGAAAGCGTGGCTTGCGCCTCGTAATCTTCCTGCCAGTCGCTCGGGCCGTTCGATGGCGTGATTTGCACAGCGGTTACCTTGTATTCGGGGCAATTGGTCGCCCAATCGGAATAGTCGGTCGTCACCACATTGGCCTGTGTCGCGGGATGGTGGAACGTGGTGTAAACCACGCCCGGAGCCACGCGGTCGGTCACATGCGCGCGCAGTGTCGTCTCGCCCGAACGGCTGGCCAAACGCACCCAATCGCCAGACTTTACGCCGCGATTTTCGGCATCGGTCGGGTGAATCTCCAGCAAGTCTTCCTCGTGCCAGACGCTGTTCGCCGTGCGCCGCGTCTGCGCGCCGACGTTATACTGGCTGAGGATGCGCCCCGTGGTGAGCAGCAGCGGGAAGCGCGGTCCTGTGCGCTCGTCTGTCGGTACGTAGTCGGTGACCACGAACTTGCCCTTACCGCGCACAAAGCCATCGATGTGCATGATCGGGCTGCCATCGGGCGCTTTGTCATTCACCGGCCATTGCAGCGAACCTTCGGCATCGAGCCGCTTGTAATTCACGCCCGTAAACGTCGGCGTCAGCCGCGCGATTTCGTCCATGATCTCGGACGGGTGCGTATAATTCCAGTCGAGCCCGATGGCCCGCGCCAGTTCCTGCGTGACCTGCCAGTCCTCATAGCCGTTGATCGGTTCCATCACCTTGCGCACCGGCTGAATGCGGCGTTCGGCGTTGGTGAAGGTGCCGTTCTTCTCAAGAAAGGTTGATCCCGGAAGAAACACATGCGCGTAATTGGCGGTTTCGTTCAAAAACAGGTCGTGGACGATCACGCATTCCATTGCGGCGAGGCCCGCTGCAACATGCTTGGTATCGGGATCGGACTGGAGAATATCCTCGCCCTGGATGTAGATCGCCTTGAACGTGCCGTCGGTTGCGGCGTCGAGCATGTTGGGAATGCGCAGGCCCGGTTCGGGATCGATGGACACGCCCCATTCCGCCTCGAACAGCGCGCGGGTGGCGGCGTCCGAGACATGGCGATAGCCTGATAGTTCGTGCGGGAAGCTGCCCATGTCGCAAGCGCCCTGCACATTGTTCTGCCCGCGCAAGGGGTTCACGCCCACACCGCGCCTGCCGATGTTGCCCGTCGCCATGGCAAGGTTGGCAATTGCCATCACGGTCGACGACCCTTGGCTATGCTCGGTCACGCCAAGGCCGTAGTAGATCGCCCCATTGCCGCCCGTGGCATAGAGCCGCGCTGCGCCACGGATCGCTTCTGCATCTACGCCGGTTACGGGTGCGAGGAATTCAGGGCTGTTGCGCTCGGCAGAGACGAATTCGGCCCAGTGCTGGTATTCATCCCAATCGCAGCGTTCACGGATGAACGCCTCGTCGGCCAGACCCTCGGTCACGATCACATGCGCCAGCGCAGTCAGCACAGCCACGTTGGTACCCGGACGCAGCGGGAGATGGTAATCTGCCGCGATGTGAGGGCTGCGTACCAGATCGGTGCGGCGCGGATCGATCACGATCAGCTTTGCACCCTGACGCAACCGGCGCTTCATCCGGCTGGCGAAAACGGGATGACCATCGGTCGGGTTCGCGCCAATCACCAGAATGACATCAGAATCTTCAACGCTATCAAAGTCTTGCGTACCCGCCGATGTTCCGAACGTGGTCTTCAAGCCATAGCCGGTGGGCGAATGGCACACCCGCGCGCAAGTATCGACGTTGTTCGTGCCAAATCCTGCGCGGATCAGCTTTTGCACCAGAAACGTCTCTTCATTGGTGCAGCGGCTCGACGTGATCCCGCCCAGCGCATTGCGGCCATAGGTGTCGCGGATGCGGTTGATCTCTTTGGCGGTATAAGTCAGCGCCTCTTCCCAGCTCACTTCGCGCCAGGGCTGGTCGATGCTTTCACGGATCATCGGCGAAAGGATGCGCTCCTGATGCTGGGCATAGCCCCATGCAAAGCGGCCCTTGACGCAGGAATGTCCGCGATTGGCCTTGCCGTCCTTCCACGGCACCATGCGCACCAATTGTTCGCCGCGCATTTCCGCACGGAAGGTGCAGCCGACGCCGCAATAGGCGCAAGTCGTCACCACCGCGCGCTCGGGCTTGCCGATTTCCTTGACCGCCTTTTCCTGCAACGTGGCGGTCGGACAGGCCTGAACACACGCCCCGCACGATACGCATTCGGACGAGAAGTAATCGTCAGAGGCAAGCCCTGCCGAAACCTTCGATCCGAAGCCGCGCCCTTCGATGGTCAGCGCGAACGTCCCCTGCACTTCATCGCAAGCACGCACGCAGCGCGAACAGACGATGCACTTGGAGGGATCAAAATCGAAATAGGGGTTGGACGTATCGGTGGGCACACCAAGATGGTTCTCCCCCTCATAGCCAAAGCGCACATCACGCAAGCCAACAGCGGCAGCCTGATCCTGCAATTCGCAATCGTTGTTGGCGCTGCACGTCAGGCAATCGAGCGGGTGGTCCGAGATATAGAGTTCCATCACGCCCTTGCGCAGCTTTTGCAGGCGCGGCGTCTGGGTGTGGACTTTCATCCCCGCCGCAACCGGCGTGGTGCACGATGCAGGGGTGCCGCGCATGCCGTCAATCTCGACCAGACACAGGCGGCAGGAACCGAACTGCTTGAGGTTATCGGTCGCGCACAATTTGGGGATCGACCCGCCGGTGAGCGCGGCGGCGCGCATGACCGTGGTTCCGGCAGGCACGCTCACTTCGCGGCCATCGATAAAGCATGTCACCTCTTGGTCCGAACGGACCTCCGGGGTGCCGAAATCTGCTTGACGTTCATAGCCCATGGGATCGCTCCTCGGCAGCGCTCAGGTCTGCCGGTGTATTGATATTAGCAGGTTTGGATTCAAAACGCACCGCGCGCGCGCCGATACTTTCGGCAAATGCGCGCATCGAATGGCGGCATTCGCTTGTCAGGATTGTGTCAACCGCAGGCGAGGCTGAAACAGGCCACAGCCCGATCACGGGCTGATCCGCGCAATAGGCAGGCGCAGGGTTTAACTGCCCGAGCACATCATCGCCCAGCCCCACGCTATCGACCGCGCAGGTGAGCACGTCGCTAAAGCCCGCATCACGCGCATGGTGCAGCGCTGCGGCAATGCCGCCAAGCGGCCCCATCCCGGCGCGCGGCCAATCGGGCAGCGTCGGCGCAGGTGCAACCTCGCGCCCAACCACCACAACCGTCTCGCAAACGCCCGAAAGCGCATCAACTGCCCACGCCAGCAAAGTGCGCCCGCCCAGCTCGGCCAACGCCTTGTCGCTGCCAAAACGGGTGGACAGGCCGCCTGCAAGGACTGCGCCGAGGATCACTCCGCCGCTTCCCGATCAGCAGGTGCGCCAAAATCCTCGGGCCAATGGCGCAGCGCCGAAAGCACCGGATAAGGCGTAAACCCGCCCAGCGCGCAGAGCGAGCCGAACTTCATCGTCTCGCACAAGTCTTCAAGCAGGGTGATTTCATCGTCCAATGACCGTTCGGCTTTGCGCGCATTGTGCATCTGCGGCAGCGCCTCGACCTTATCTGCCGCGCGGCCGGCGCGCGCCCGGATGCGGTCGATCAATTCCACCCCGCGCGTCGAACCAATGCGGCAGGGCGTGCACTTTCCGCACGATTCCACCGCGCAGAAGTTCATCGCAAAGCGCGCCTGCGAGCTCATGTCCGCGGTATCATCAAACACCGTAAGCCCCGCGTGGCCGATCAGGCCATCGGCGGCAGCAAAGGCTTCGTAATCGAACGGCAGGTGGAAATCGGCGGGCGGATGATAGGCGCCCAGAGGCCCTCCCACTTGCACCGCGCGCACCGTACGGCCCGAAGCCGTGCCGCCGCCCACGGTCATCACCAATTCGCCCAAAGTCACGCCAAAGCCGACTTCGAACAGCCCGCCGTGCTTCACATTGCCCGCGATCTGGATCGGCATCGTGCCCTTGGACCGGCCAAACCCGACGGCTGCATAGGCCGCCGCACCATTGGCCATGATCCACGGCACCGCCGCCAGTGTCAGCACATTGTTGACCACGGTGGGCTTGCCGAACAAGCCTTCGAGCGCAGGCAACGGCGGCTTTGCGCGCACTTCGCCGCGCTTGCCTTCAAGGCTGTTGAGCAGCGATGTTTCTTCCCCACAGACATAAGCGCCCGCGCCCACGCGCACTTCCAGCACGAACGGCGCAACGATGTGCGCCGATGCCCGCACCGCCGCTTCCATCTTGGCAATCGCGTGCGGATATTCGCTGCGGATATAGACGTAGCCACGGGTCGCGCCGACGGCGAGCGCGGCAATCGCCATGCCCTCGATCAGCATGAAGGGATCGCCCTCCATCACCATCCGGTCGGCAAAAGTCGCGCTATCGCCTTCGTCGGCATTGCAGACCACGTATTTCTGATCGGCCGCGGCATTGGCAACCGTGGTCCACTTGATCCCCGCTGGGAAACCCGCCCCGCCGCGACCGCGCAGGCCGGATTCGGTCACTTGCGCAATGGTGGCGGCACCACCCAGTTCGCGCGCCTTGGCCAAGCCCTGCCAGCCACCATGCGCGGCATAGTCTTCAAGGCTCAAAGGCCGCGTCTTGCCCGCGCGGGCAAAGGTAAAACGCTGCTGCTTGGCAATGAAAGGGTGCTCTTCGATCGCACCAATCGCCTTGGCCGATGTGCCTGCAAGCACTGCAGCCACATCGTCTGCCTCAAGCGGCCCAAACCCCTGTCCATCAATCTCGGCCAAAGGTTCCAGCCAGTGCATCCCCCATGAGGACACCCGCTCAACCGTGCAACCCGCCGCCACAAAAGCGGCTGCGACATCATCGGCCCCGCAAGCCAGCGCCAGCGCGTCATCGCTGATCCGAACGACCGTCATGCCAGCGCCTCCACCAGCGCGCCCAGTTTGGCCGCATCAAGCCGCGCATGAACCTTGTCGCCCACCATCGCGTTTGGCCCCACGCTGCACAGGCCAAGGCAATAGACAGCCTCCACCTTCACGCGGGGATGCTCTGCCAGCCCTGCCGCCAGCGCCTCAACCCCGCGCGCCTGACACGCCTCGGCGCGGCACAGCTTCAGCACCGCGCGTGGCTCCGGCGCTTCATGGAAATCGTGATAGAAGCTGACCACGCCATGCACATCGGCACGGCTGAGGTTCAGCGCCGATGCAATCGTGCGGATCGCGTCTTCGGAAACGTGGCCGAATTCGGCCTGCACATCGTGCAGGATCGGCAGAAGTGGCCCTTCACGCCCGGCGTGGGCGGCGATGATCTGTTGAATACTATCCATCTTGCCCCCTGATTTCAACCAAACGCCGCTCAGGTCAAATCAAAATAGCCGATGTTTAATAGGAAAGTCCTATCAGCCCCCGGCAAGATCACGCGCTGCCGCCAGACCGGCGCTGGCCAGTGGCCCCAACGGCGCGCGGTTCATCACGACCAGACCGATCCTGCGCCGCTCAGCCTCACCCTCGAAAGGCAGCAACCGCGCCCATTCCAGCCCTTCCAGAAGGTGCGCGTAAGTATCAGGGACAATGGTGGAAAAGCCACCCGAGCGGACCATATCAAGCAGTGCCACATAACTGTCTGCCACGGCGCGCGGGGCAATCGCCAGCCCTTGCGCCTTGACCCGCGAATCCAGAATGCGGCGAAATTGCATTGCTTGGTGAAGCAGGCAGAGCGGCTGGGCGACCGCATCTTCCCACGTGATGGTACTGCGCCCGTCGAACCCTGCGCCTGCGCGCGTGACAAACAGATAGCGTTCGGCATGAAGCTCCACCGAGAGCACGTTTCCGGCGGGTTCGTGATCAAGATAGGTCAGCCCCGCATCGCATTCAAACGCGTTCAAGGACCGCTCGATCTCGCGCGAGGTGGCCGATCTTACCGAAAGGGTGAGGCCGGGATTCTGCGCCAGCAAGGCCTCGGCAAACAGTCCGACCAAGGGCAGCGCGGCGGGAATGGCGGCCAGCCCGAACTCGCCGCTGATCGGCGCGGAACTGGCGGCAACCGAACTCGCCATACTGTTAACCGCGCCAA
>CAZSTP010000006.1:0-47306 GCA_964609325.1 uncultured Novosphingobium sp.
TGCGAATTCCGGATCAGGCCTCGACGCTGGCTTCTTCGGCGACCGGTTCGGCCATGGCGCCGATATCGGCACCCGAAGCGATCACGGCATCACGGCCACCGCGCGTTGCAGCAGCAGCCACAGCATCGCAGTAAAGACGGATAGCGCGGCTTGCGTCGTCGTTTGCCGGAATCGGGAACGCGATGCCTTCGGGCGACACGTTCGAATCGAGGATGGCAACGACCGGAATGCCAAGAACATTGGCTTCCTTGATCGCCAGTTCTTCCTTGTTCGCGTCGATCACGAACATCACGTCGGGAATGCCGCCCATATCGCGGATACCGCCGAGCGACAGTTCGAACTTGTCACGCTCACGCGTGAGCTGAAGGACTTCCTTCTTGGTGAGACCGGTGGTGTCACCCGAAAGCTGCTCTTCCAGCGCCTTGAAACGCTTGATCGAACCCGAGATCGTCTTCCAGTTGGTGAGCATGCCGCCCAGCCAGCGGTGGTTGACGAAGTGCTGGCCCGAAGCGCGGGCGGCCTGGGCGATAGGCTCTTGCGCCTGGCGCTTGGTGCCTACGAACAGGACCTTGCCACCGTTCTGGACGGTTGCGGCGATGAATTCGAGCGCGCGGGCCATCAGCGGAACCGACTGCGACAGATCGAGGATGTGGATGCCGTTGCGTGCGCCGAAGATATACGGCTTCATGCGCGGGTTCCAGCGGTGGGTCTGGTGACCGAAGTGTGCGCCAGCTTCAATGAGCTGCTGCATCGTGACGACAGGTGCCGCCATAAGAAAATTCCTTTCCGGTTGTGCCTCCGGGAAGCTGGAACCGCTGCGGAGATCCCGCTGGCAGCACCGGTGAAGTTGCTTCCCGTGTGGATTGCCGCCCTCGTCCACGAACACAGCGTTCGCAAAAACCCTTCGACGGGGCGGCGCTTAGACCGGGATGATGGAAAAATCCAGCACGGAATCACCCAAGTCGCATCGGTTTTGCATAGATCAGGTGTGCAGCGGGCGCATCACAGGCACGACCGGGCGCATTTACCGCTTGACGGAACGGAACAAAAAGAGAACATTGGCCCCATAGCCGAATCAGTTCTCGGTCACACAGGAACAATACCGCAATCCACAGGTTTTCCACAGACCTTTCCCGATAGTGATCGGAAAACGGGTCGGACGGAAAGAAAAGCTAAGGAAACCGCGCATATGCTCGCTCTGTTCGCACCATTCGTTTTCGCTGCTGCCGCCACTTTCGCGGTGGCCGTCGTTTTTGTGACAATGTCGGGGCGGCGCAGCCAGATCGCGGCGCTGCTGGCCGATCACCGCTCGTTGCAGCGTGACCGCGAATTTCTGGTTACCGTGACGATGATCGAGCGCCCTGCCCTGCGCAGCGGCAGCGAGCAGCAAGTGCGCCGGACCGCGCGCCGCGCGCTCAGGCGGGCAGATGCGGCTCGGTCCGCGCACTCGCTGCGCGCTGCCGCTTGACCTTGGCATAACGCGCAATGCCGAGCGGAATGAACAGCAAGTAGACAGCGCAAATGCCGACGAGCGTCAGCCAGGGCTCGGTCAACAGCGCCACGGTGACGAGCCCGACCAGCGCAATCAGTTCAAGCCGCACGCTGCGGCGCGGACGCAAGGCGGTCCAGCCCAGCGTGGCGATGTTCGAGATCATCAGGAACGCTATCAGGACAAGCCATGGCCCGACCACGATGGGCAGGCGGAACACCGGGTTATCGGTGGCGATCCACAAATACATCGGCAGGAACGCAAGGCCAGCGGCAACGGGGGCCGGAATGCCGGTGAGGAAGCCCGCAGACTTGTGCGGCTGATGCTCGACATCGATCTGCGCATTGAACCGGGCGAGGCGCAAGGCACAGGCGATGGCCACGGCGAGCGCGGCAAACCAGCCAACCCGAGGGGCTTCCTGCAACGACCACAGGAACAGGATCAGCGCAGGGGCAACGCCGAACGATACGTTATCGGCCAGACTGTCCAGTTCAGCGCCAAAGCGCGATTGCGCCTTGAGCAGTCGGGCGATGCGGCCATCGATGCCATCGAGCAGCCCTGCCAGAATGACCGCGGCTACAGCCTTGCGCCAATCTTCGGCCACCAGCACCGGATCGGTGCCCGAGGCGGCGGTGACAGCAAAGCGGATACCGGTGAGGCCCGAACACAGGGCTGCGGTGGTGATCGCATTGGGCGTCATCGCCCGCAAGGTCAGTCCGCCGGGCAGACGACCACGACGCGGGGCGTTCTCATCGCCCGGGGAGATCACTGCGAAATACCCTCGATCACCGGCGCATCGCCGATTTCTGCAAGGATCGTTTCACCCGCCACGATCCGCTGGCCCATCAGCACTTTGGGTTCGGTGCCAGCGGGCAAATAGACATCCACGCGGCTGCCGAAACGGATCAGGCCAACGCGCTGGCCGACCGCCACGATATCGCCGCCTTTGACGAAAGGTACGATACGGCGCGCGACAAGGCCCGCGATCTGGGTGAAGCCGATTTGCACGCCATCGCCGCGTTCCACAAGGAAGTGCTGGCGCTCGTTCTCTTCGCTGGCCTTATCCAGATCGGCGTTGAGGAACTTGCCCGGAATGTAGACGACGCGGCGAATCGTGCCCGCAATCGGCGTGCGGTTGATGTGAACATCGAACACCGACATGAAGATCGATACGCGGGTGACCGGCGCATCGCTCATCCCCGGAACGCCCGTGCCATCATCGGCGCACAATTCACGGGGCGGGGCGACTTTCTGGATCAGGGTGATCAGGCCATCGGCAGGAGCCACCACGAAGCGATCATCACGCGGCGTAACCCGCACGGGATCGCGGAAAAACGCCAACACGCCGAGCGTCAAAAACGCCAACGGCCAGGCAAGTGTTTCCCACGCCATAAGCGCAGCGCCAAGGCTGAACGCGGCGGCAATGAGGCCGAACTTGCGACCTTCGGGATGGATGGATGGCCAGGACCACCCGGCGGCGCCGCGACCACGGTTATCGAATATTTCTCCGGACATGGCGCTTATCTAGGGCCTGCCATCCAATGCCACAAGCAAACTTGCGCCAAAGCACCGACTTCACTGCGCCAAGGAAGGATTTGCGGGCATTACGCGGCCCAGAAACCCGAGCACCGCATCGTTGAACTGGTCGTTCCGGTCGCCCGCCACCATATGGCCGGCGCCGACAATATCGGCGATTTCAAAATGCGTGATTCGCGCTTGCAGGTCGGCCACGCCCTCATCGGTGACGATATCAGACTTCATTCCGCGCACCAGCATCGTGGGCACGGTATCCATCCATGCCGCGCCTTCCAGAAGGTCGGCAAGGCTTTCGTCCTGGTGATTGACCGTCAGGAAGCGGGGATCCCAATGCCAGCGCAAACGGCCATCGCCGGTGTCACGCAGGTTCTTGGCCAAACCATCCAGCCGCTTGGGGCGTGGCCGATCCGGGTAATAGGCGGAGATCGCATCGGCTGCTTCTTCCACCGATGCAAAGCCTTCGGGACTTGCGGACATAAAGCCAAGGATGCGTCCAACCCCCACTTCTGAAACTTTCGCGACGATATCGACCAGGACCATCGCATCGGGAACCAGCCCGCGCGCCGCAGTCACCATCGCGCTCAAACCGCCAAGCGATGCCCCGACAAAGGCCACGGGCCGCTCAACTAGGCTGGAAATGACATCAAGATCGGCGCAGCGACGGGCGAAGGAATAATCGCCATCGGGCTCCCAATCACTCTCGCCATGGCCGAGCAGATCGTAGTTGATAACGTGATAGCCCGCGCGCGCCATTTCCGCGCCCGCGCGGTCCCAGCTATGCCGCGTCTGCCCGCCGCCATGGCCCAGAATGATCGCCGGTGCCCCGCGCTCCCCATATTCGTCGGCTACGATATGCAGGCCGCCTGCAACGGGAATACGAATGGTTTTCATAGCTTTGCCTTGGACCCAAGAATCGCTTTGCGCGAGCGATTGCTACTTCTTCACCGGGGGCTGCTCGCGGGTAAAGACCAGTTCGTGGGCGCTCGATGCCTTGGCATCAAAGGCATAGCCCCCGGCATTGAAGTCCTTGAGGCCCTCTGCGCGGTCGACGTGATTGTCCATGATCCAGCGCGCCATCAACCCGCGCGCGAATTTCACGTGATACATCAGCCGACGGGCTTGCCCGTCCTTCACGTTGAGGAACGATGCGGAGATAACCGGGGCGGTCAGCGCCTTGGTGTCGACCGCTTTGAAATATTCGGTCGATGCAAGGTTCACGATTGTCCGGTCCGCGTGGCCGGAAAGATCGCCTTCCAACGCCTTGGCAATCAGACTGCCCCAGAAATCATAGAGCGAATTCCCGCGCGGATTTTTCATCCTCGTGCCCATTTCGAGGCGATAGGGCTGGATCACATCCATCGGACGCAGCAGGCCATAAAGGCCTGACAGGATGCGCAAATGATCCTGGGCATAGGCCAAGGTGGCATCCTCCATGGTTTCCGCTTCGAGCCCCCAATAGACATCGCCATCGAAAGTGAGACCGGCAGGTTTGGACGCATTGCTACGTCCGTCGAGGTCAAACGCTCTGAACCGCTCCGCATTCAGTTCGGCCAGACTATCGGAAATGTGCATCAGTTTTTTGAGGTCTGCTGCCGATTGCTGCTTGGCAACGCGTGCAATCTCGCGCGTGTCCTGCGCAAGGCGGGGATGCGTAATTTCATGCCGGGTCTCAAACGGATCGAAGTTCAGCTTCTTGGCAGGTGAAAGCAAGGTAATCACGATGTGCTGTTTCCTCGTGGCATCGACACTGGTGAGCGCAGCGCAGGCGCAGGTACGCTAGATTTCCAATGCGATTAAAGCAAACGGTTCGGCGAGCAAATATGCCGACAAAGCCGTGCCCCTTACCCCCCTTTCCTGACCTCAGCCTTTGAGCGCACCTTGAAGGGACACAGAGACCTGCGTGGACGCCCGCTGACAATCTTGCCGCTGGTGCGGAGCCCGCAAAGCAGGGACAGTGCAGGCGCTGCTGTCCTGCCTTTCGCGCAGCAATCGGAAGCGCCATGTTCGGCTCTTCTGATTTTTCAGCCACTCAAGGGCTGGTGATGGCAAGGCCAAGTTTCCCGCGATTTCCACGGTCATTCGCGAATGGCGGCGAATAAGGGGGTGGTGGACAGGGCTGGATTCGAACCAGCGTACGCTCTCGCGGGCAGATTTACAGTCTGCTGCCATTAACCACTCGGCCACCTGTCCACACCAGCGTTGCCGGCACAGGATTTCTTCGAAAAGAAAGCCTGCATTGTTGGCCCCACAAGGAGGCCGTCCGACCGAGAGGCGGTCCTTTGGCGAAGCATCGCTTGCCTGTCAATGGCCACAGTGGCATGCGCGGCACGATTTTAAACGTCATTGTAGAAAAGGTGCCCGATGCCCCGCCATACCGATCAACAAAAGGGCAAGTCCCTGCGTGGCCGCGAAGCCCGGAACAAGCACGGGCGTGGGTCCGGCCGCGCGAATGGCGGCATTGTGCGCCTGTGGGGCCGCCATGCCATCGAAGCCGCGCTGACCAACCCCAACCGCGATTGCAAAAAGCTTTCGGGCACGCGTGAGGCGATCCAGCAGTTGCTGGAGGATAACGACGCCGAACTGCCGCCCACCCTGCCCGTGGAATATGCACAGGCCGCCGATCTGGGACGGCTGGTGCCCAAGGATGCCCCGCATCAGGGATTGGTGCTGGAATGCCTGCCGCTCGATGATGTTGCGCTCGACGATATTCTGGACGCTTCCGAAGGCCGCACGATCGTGGTGCTCGATTCGGTAACCGACCCGCACAATGTTGGCGCAATTCTGCGGTCATGTGCGGCGTTTGATGTGGCGGCGCTGGTGACGCAGGACCGCAATTCGCCGGTCGAATCGGGCACGCTGGCCAAGTCTGCCTCGGGCGCGCTGGAGACGGTGCCCTGGGTGCGGGTGGTCAATCTGGCGCGCGCGCTCGAACGCATGGCCGAGGAAGGCTATTGGCGGATCGGGATGGATGGCGATGGCAAGGCGGTGTTTCCATCGGCCCTGCCCAAAGGCCCGGTGGTGATCGTGATGGGGGCCGAGGGTGAAGGTTTGCGGCACAATGTGGCGCAGCATTGCGATGCCGTGGCGCGGCTGCCGATGGCATCGGCGATAGAAAGTCTTAACGTGTCAAACGCTACAGCGATTGCCTTGTATGCGGTCTATACACGCGAAGACTGAACTGGCGGGAGAGGCATGATGCGGCGCTTGGGGGCAATTTCAGCGGTGATGGCCGGGGTTTTGCTCCTCGCCGGGTGCATGTTGCTGCCGGGCAAGTTCGCATCCGACCTCGATCTGCGCAAGGACGGCACTTTCAGCTTTGCCTACAAGGGCGAGATCCACCTTCTCGCCCTTTCCAAGATGGCGGCTGACAAGCGCAACAAGGAAGACACCGACGAGGTCTTTGTACCCTCCCCCTGTTATGCCGACGGATCGGGAGAGGAACGGGCCTGTTCAAAAAACGAGATTGCCGACCAGAAGGCCAGTTGGGAAGAGCAACTCGCAATCGCCAAAGAGAATGTAGCGCAGAAGAAGAAGTCGGAAGAGGCGATGATGAAATCGATGATGGGCGGCATTGATCCATCCGATCCGCGCGCCGCGCAGGAATTTGCCGAACGGTTAAGCCGCCAGCACGGTTGGAAATCGGTGGTCGATAAAGGCGACGGGCGGTTCGAGGTGGACTATGCGATCTCCGGCAGGCTGGATCATGACTTCACGTTCCCGATGATCGAAAAGCTGCCGATGGTAACGCCGTTCGTCACGCTGATCCGGCGCAATGACGGGTCGATTCGGGTAGAGGCGCCTGCGTTCAGCTCTGCGGCGACGTCCTCACCGATGATGGGCATGGCGGCGGCTTCTGCCAACAACAAGGGTGATGCCGGCAACATACCGGTGCTGGATGGTGTGCTCACGCTGGTGACCGATGGCGTTATTCTGGCCAACAACACCGACGATGGGCCGGCACCTGCCCCGCGCGGCCAGAAACTGGTGTGGAAGGTCAATGCGCGCACCGCAGCGGCACCCACGGCGCTGGTGCGAACAGGGCCCTGAGACAAAAAAACCGCATCGGCCAATAGGCTGACGCGGTGTTTTCGTTACCATCGACCCCGCTGGAGCCGGGTGCAAAGATCGTTAGTTGACGGCGTCTTTCAGGCCTTTGCCAGCCTTGAATTTTGGCTGCGAGGAGGCCTTGATTGCCATAGGCTCACCCGTACGCGGGTTGCGGCCGGTGGATGCCTTGCGCTTTGCCACGGCAAAAGTGCCAAAGCCGACAAGGCGCACTTCATCGCCCTTGGCCAGCGCGCCGGTGATGGATTCAAAAACGGCTTCGACGGCCTTGGTTGCATCACTTTTCGTCAAGCCGCTGACATCGGCTACGGCGCCGATCAGATCATTCTTGTTCATTCGCGGAACCCCCTAAGTTTTTTTCTTGTGACAGGTTGGGTCGGAATCGCCCTTCAGGAGCCTGTGAAGAAACCTTAGAAACAATATTATGTCAAAGGTTAATAGGGGGCTGTAGTCTCTACGCAGCCCGAAAACAAACCGTTTCAGGCGGTATTATGGTCCGCAGCCGCTTGCGCGGTTGCGGACCATGCATTCGATCAATGCGCTGTGGGCGATGAAGCCTGTCCGGGCGCAGTGTGGCCCGGTTGCGTGGCCAGATCATCGGCCTCGGTCCATTCAATTGGCTGAATTTTGGAGGTTAGCGCGTGCGCCAGAACTTCATCGACATGGCTGACCGGGATAATCTCCAAGCCTTCCTTGATGTTAACCGGAATCTCGGCAAGGTCTTTGCGGTTTTCTTCCGGGATCAGCACCGTTTTGATGCCGCCGCGCAGCGCCGCGAGCAGTTTTTCCTTCAAGCCGCCAATCGCCAGCACGCGCCCGCGCAAGGTGACCTCGCCGGTCATCGCGATATCGGCGCGCACCGGAATGCCGGTGAGGGTCGAGACCATCGCGGTGACCATGCCGATGCCTGCGCTCGGGCCGTCCTTGGGCACTGCGCCCTCGGGCAAGTGGATGTGCAGGTCCTTGCGCTGGAAGATCGAGGGCTTGATGCCATAAGCGGGGCTGCGCGCCTTGACGAAGCTGAAGGCCATTTGCACGCCTTCGCTCATCACTTCGCCCAGCTTGCCGGTGGTGCGCACTGCACCCTTGCCGGGAACGGTGACGCTTTCGATGGTGAGCAGTTCGCCGCCAACTTCGGTCCACGCGAGGCCGGTGACCGAGCCGACCTGGTTTTCCTCGTCCGAAACGCCATGGCGGAATTTGCGCACACCAGCGAAATCGGCAAGGTTTTCAGGGGTTACGGTGACGCTCTTGGTCTTGCCTTCGAGGATCTGGCGCAGTGATTTGCGCGCCAGCCGCGCGACTTCGCGCTCAAGCGTGCGCACGCCTGCTTCGCGGGTGTAATAGCGGATCAGATCGCGCAAGGCTTCGTGCGTTAGCTCGAATTCGCCCTTCTTGAGGCCGTGTGCCTCGATCTGCTTGGCGATCAGGTGACGCTCGGCAATCTGGACCTTTTCATCCTCGGTATAGCCTTCGAGCCGGATGATCTCCATGCGGTCCAGCAGCGCTTGTGGCAGGTTAAGGCTGTTGGCGGTGCAGACGAACATCACGTCCGACAGATCATAATCGAGTTCGAGGTAATGGTCCTGGAACTTCGCGTTCTGTTCAGGATCAAGCACTTCGAGCAGGGCCGAGGCCGGGTCGCCCCGGAAATCCTGACCGAGCTTGTCAATTTCATCGAGCAGGAACAACGGGTTGGAGGCCCCTGCCTTGCGCAAATTGGTGACGATCTTGCCCGGCAGCGAGCCGATGTAAGTGCGGCGGTGGCCACGGATTTCGGCCTCGTCGCGCACGCCGCCCAGTGACTGGCGGATGAATTCGCGGCCCGTCGCCTTGGCGATCGATTTGCCAAGCGAGGTCTTGCCGACGCCGGGAGGGCCGACGAGGCACAGGATCGGGCCTTTGAGCTTGTTGGTGCGCGCCTGCACCGCGAGATATTCGATGATGCGGTCTTTGACCTTGTCGAGCGCATAGTGATCGGCATCGAGCACGGCTTGCGCGGCTGGCAGATCACGCTTGAGCTTGCTCTTCTTGCCCCATGGCAGGCCGAGCAGCACATCGAGATAATTGCGGATCACGGTGGCTTCCGCGCTCATCGGCTGCATGCCTTTGAGCTTTTTCAGTTCCGCCTGCGCCTTGGTCCGCGCTTCTTTCGAGAGCTTGAGCTTATCAATCTTTTCAGCGAGTTCGGCGATTTCGTTGGCTTCGCCATCATCGCCGCCACCCAGCTCGGACTGGATCGCCTTCAACTGTTCGTTGAGGTAATATTCGCGCTGGGTCTTTTCCATCTGGCGCTTGACGCGGCCACGAATCTTGCGTTCGACCTGCAACACACCCAGTTCGCCCTCCATGAAGGAGAGCACCATTTCGAGGCGCTTGAGCGGATCGGCTTCGGACAGCACGGCCTGCTTGTCGGCCACTTTTGCCGCCAGATTGGCAGCGGCGGAATCGGCCAGCTTGCCGGCGTCTTCGATATCGGCCAACTGGCCGCCCGCATCTTGCGGCAGCTTCTTGGAAAGCTTGGCATATTCGGCGAACTGATCGACGACCGAGCGCATCATCGCCTGGATTTCCGTGCTGGTGGCCACCACGGGTTCAAGCTGTTCGACTTGCGCGATCAGCAGCACGCCATTGCTGGTGGTTTCTTCGCGCAGATCATGCAGCCTGGCGCGGTCCTTGCCTTCGACCAGCACGCGCACGGTGCCATCGGGCAGCTTCAGCAGTTGCAGCACCGAGGCGATAACGCCGGTTTCATACAGGTCATCACGATCGGGATCGTCGCAGCCGGGATCAAGCTGGGCGAGCAGGAAGATATCCTTGTTGCCAGCCATCGCTGCTTCAAGCGCCGAGACGGACTTTTCCCGTCCGACGAACAGCGGCACGACCATGCCGGGGAACACCACAATGTCACGCAAGGGAAGCAGAGGATAAAGATTCATTGGCACTTCATTTCCGTCGTTCCGGGCAAGCTGCCCAAGGCATAACCGGGATATGGGGAGGCCCCGCGCCCGCCGCAATGCCTTTACGCACATCCCTTGTGGATCATGCCCGTAAGGATGCCACCCTGACTGGTGGAATATCCGTTAACACGGCCCTAGGCACAATTCGCGTGACGCTGATTAGCGTGGCGGCGCGGTGTCGGTTGGCAAAGGCTGGACGACCGGTTGTGCGATGAATTCCATCGCCGGTGACGCGGGAACTTCTGCCACCACAGGCGCTTGGGCAGGCTCTGCTTCCGGCAGGGTGATCGAACCTTCCTGCTGGAAATCGGCCTTGCCCTTCAGCGCATCAATCTCGGCCTGACGGGTCTTCAGATAGAATTCACGGTATGAGGCGTAAGGATTTGATTCCTCGTCAATCCGCTTGAACAATTCATCGTTTTCTACCCGGTCATCAAGCGACCGCACGACGAAACCGCCATAGACATAGGCCGGGTGAAGCAGCGGTCCGCCCACGGCAAAGGGCATCAGGAAACGGTCCATACCAAGCCCGATCACATCGCGCAGCGTGGTGGCCCCGACCAGCGGCAAGAACATGTAAGGTCCGTTGCCGACACCGTAATAGCCGAAAGTGTAGGCAAAGCCGTTGCGGCGATAGGGCAGGTTGAACGGCTTTTTCTTCGCAACGTCCATCACGCCGCCGATGCCGATGGTGGAATTGATCACGAACCGGCCCAGCGTTTCGGCAGACTTTCCGGGCTTTAATTGCAACAGGAAATTGAGCGCGACGACGGGTTCGGTGAGATTGACCAGAAAATTGCGCAGACCGGTGCGGACCGGGAGCGGAACGGCCTTTTTGTATTGCATCGCCACAGGTGCGATCACCGCGCCATCAACCGCCTGCACTGCATCATAGGACGCCTGGTTGACCGACTGCATCGGATCTTGCGGCGGGCTGCGTTCGCCCGAAACGACAATACCCTGATCGGCAGGAGGCGCGGATTGGGCAGCTTCGGGCGGCGAAGAGGATGAGGCAGCGGTTTGGTCTGGCGCAAATTCGGGCAATTGTACCGTATCGGGCACCGATACGGTCCGCTCTGCCGCGTCTGGCGCAGACACATCAGCCATGGGCGTGGCTGCGCCCGCAAGGAGCGCCGCGCCAGCCAGAATGGTCAAACTCAAATCCGGATTCCCTTGATCATCAGGCCGATCAGAACGGCAGCTTGAAGCCCGGCGGAATACCGGCAGCCATCTGGACCTTCTGCATTTCCTCGGCGGCGACGGCGTCGGCTTTGCCGCGCGCATCGTTGAAAGCGGCTGCAATCAGGTCTTCGAGGATTCCCTTTTCGGAGGGCACGAGCAGGGTATCGTCAATCGAAACGCCGATCACGCGGCCCTTTGCCGAGGCACGGATGCGGACCACGCCACCGCCTGCCAAGCCTTCAACCTGGATGGAATCGAGCGTGTTCTGGGCGTCTTCCATTTGCTTCTGGATGGTCTGCGCAGCCGCCTGGGCGGCCTGGATCATCTCTTCCATCGACTTCATGCGCGTTTGCTCCAAGGTCTTTTTTCATGCTCTGGCGAGCTGTCTTCATCAACGATGACCGCGCCCGGAAATGCCTCCAGCGCGGCCTTGACCAGCGGGTTCTGCTTCAGCGCGACAGCTTCTGCCGCCTCTTTGGCTGCCCGTAATTCTTCAAGGCTGGGCAAAGCATCGCCCGCAGCCTGTTCAACAATCCATGCCTCACCCGTCACGTGATTCAGCGCGCGGCGGATTTCCGCACCCGGATCACCCGGCACGCCCGGGGCCAACTGGTAGCGCAGCAACCCGGGCTGAAGGTCAACCACCCGCACGGCCAGACGCATTGTCGATCCGACGAGCGGTGAGACATGCTCGACCTTTTCAACCAATGCTTCCCAATTGACCGCCGCCGGAGGAGCATGCGCTGCTTGCGCCACCGGCCCTGCCCCATCTGCCCCTGCCCCGTGTGCCCCTGTCCCGTCTGCCGGAGCCTGAAACGCAACGGCCGGGCGCGAGGAGAGTTCCTCAAGCTTGCGGATGAGGCCGCCGGGATCGGGCATTTCAGCGGCGTGCATCACCCGCAGCAGCGCCATTTGCGTGGCGACCAGAGGATCGGGCGCGGTTTTGACTTCTTCGTAGCCCTTCAGGAGCAATTGCCACAGGCGGTGCAATTGCCCTGCCGCCAGCGTCTTGGCCCAAGCTTCCAGCGCTTCGCGTTCTTCGGTGGAGCGCACATCGGGGCTGACGCCGCCGATCTGCGTGACGGTGACGCGGTGGACGACGTCCATCTGCGCGCGCATCATGGCGATGGGTTCAATCCCCAGCGCATATTGTTGCGCGACTTCTGCGAGCACCGCATCGCCCTTGCCCGAGAGCACGGCTTCGAGCAGGCGGCGCTGCATGGTTTTATCGGCAAGGCCGAGCATCTGGCGGACCTGATCGGCCGAAACATGCGTGCGGCCATCATCGCTGCCGACCAGATCGGCATGGCTGATCGCCTGATCGAGAATCGAGAGGCCATCGCGCACGGAACCTTCGGCGGCGGCGGCGACCATCGCCAGCGCTTCGGCATCGGCATCGACGCCTTCCTTTTCGCAGATCATCGCGAAGTGGCTGGCGAGCAGCGGGGCCGGAATGCGTTTGAGATCGAACCGCTGGCAGCGCGACAGGACGGTGACGGGCAGCTTATCGACTTCGGTAGTGGCAAAGAGGAATTTCACGTGTGCAGGCGGTTCCTCAAGTGTCTTGAGCAAAGCATTGAAAGCATTGCGCGACAGCATGTGAACTTCGTCGATGATGTAAATCTTGTAGCGCGCCGAAACGGCGGCATAGCGCACCGCTTCGATGATTTCGCGCACGTCATCGACGCCGGTGTTCGAGGCGGCGTCCATTTCGATCACGTCGATATGGCGGCCCTCGGCGATGGCCACGCACGGTTCGCACACACCGCATGGATCGATGGTCGGGCCGCCCTGCCCGTCAGGCCCGATGCAATTGAGGGCCTTGGCGATCAGGCGCGCGGTTGAGGTTTTGCCGACCCCGCGCACGCCGGTCATCAAAAACGCATGGGCCAGACGATCACGCCGGATCGCGTTGGCCAGCGTTTGCACCATCGCATCCTGCCCGATCAATTCGGCGAACGTTTGCGAGCGGTATTTGCGCGCCAGCACGCGGTAGGGCTGCACTTTGGGAGCGGCCACTGGCGCGGGGTTTGGTGCCGGTACAGGTGGTGGCGCGGTTACGGGCGCAGGATCACCGAACATTGACGATTGGCCAGCCGCCTCAAGATCGGCAGACGACGGTTGATCGTCGTGCTCATCATCTTCGGGGCCATCGCCAAACATGTCAGTGGATTCGTCCATCGCCTGCCTAACTAGGCGTTCAACACCCGATTGTCGAATGTCTGTGCGCGGGTAATCGGTGGATTGACAACAAAGTTGCACAATGCAACCTTATTCGTATGAGCACGATCCACTCCGGCCGCTTTACTGCGGATTTTGACCAACCGCTTGTCGTCTTCGTGATCGGCATGCGGATCAACCATTTCCGCAAAGTGGGCAAATGGCTGCCGGTTGCACGCGCGATGGGGCCGATGATTTCGGAATTGTACCGCAATCCCGAAAGCGGTTTCCTGGGCACCGAGGTTATGCTGCGCAATCATCGCACGATCGTGCTGCTGCAATACTGGCGCGATTTTGACAGCCTTGAGGCCTATGCCCGCGACGGTGACCAGTTGCATTGGCCCGCGTGGAGCGCGTTCAACAAATCGGTGGGCAACGATGGCACAGTGGGCATTTTTCATGAGACATATGCCGTGGCCGCAGGCGCGCATGAAACGATCTATGGCAATATGCCGCTGTTCGGGCTTGGCAAAGTGGCAGGGATCGTGCCCGCAACCGGATCGCGCAACGCAGCGCGTTCGCGGATGAGGGGCCTATCTGAAGAGGGATAAAGGAGCCGGCCGACCCGCCGCAAACCGTTGTGGCTGCTTCCTTCCGGACCTGACCAGGTTGGCGGGCGCAAGCGTCCGACCGACTCCCGCTGCGGCCTATGGCGGGGAGTGGCGGGTTTGTCCAGAGGGTTCGGGTTTGGCGGGGTTATAGGCAGCGCGGCGCTATTCCCACCCCGCTGCGACTAAGACTTGCTGCGCAAGCCTAAGTCTCGCTCCCCTCCCGCAAGCGGGAGTGGGGAACTTTCTGCTTCTTCCCCCCTCCCGTTTACGGGAGGGGTCGGGGGTGGGCTTTTGCCAGAATTACCGGAAATTGTCAGCGTAGCTTTGCAGCTTGAGCTTGCGCACGGGCGTGGGGATCACGTGGGCTTCGATGCCATAGCGCGCGGCATAGGCCTGCGCTGCTTCGGCGGTTTCGAACTTCAGCACGACTTGCGCTTGCGTATCGCCCGAGCCTGCCCAGCCCATCAGGGGATCGGGGCGCTTGGCCTCCGATGCTTCGAATTCAAGCAGCCAATCGCTGGTCCGGGCTTTGCCGGACTGCATGGCGTTCTTGGGGCGCTGATAGATGCGTGCTGACATGCACGTTGCACTGCGTCGAATCGCGGGCAGAATCAAGAGCGGGAATCGCCTATGTTCAGCGCGAGCGGTTAAAAGCGTTCTTGGTTTTGAGGCTGGGGTCTTCGGTCCACGGCTCGTCCGGCCAGCGATGGCGCGGATAGCGGCCCTTCATGTCCTTGCACACGTCCTTCCACGATCCGCGCCAGAAGCCGGGCAGATCTGCCGTGGTCTGGATCGGTTTGCCGCCGGGGCTGGTGAGCGAGAGCAACAAGGGGCGCGGCGGTTGGCCCAAGCAAGGGTGGCGATCAATCCCGAACAGTGCCTGCACGCGCAATTCCACGCAGGGGCCGCCGTCGTGCGCATAATCGATGGCATGCGTGGTGCCAGCGGGCGAGCGGAAATCGGCAGGGGCGAGGCGTTCAAGTTCCTGCCGCTCGTTCCAATCGAGCCGGGAGAGCAGGGCTTCGTGGAGCTTGCCTGCCGACAGCGCCAGATCACGGCGACCGTTTAGCAGCGGGGTCAGCCATGCTTCCAGCGATGCCAGCAATTCCGCCTCGGCGAGCGCTTCAAGGCCGGCATAGCCTGCCCGTTCGATCAGAGCCTTGCTGCTATCGCTGAGTGGCAGGAGGGCCAGCCCCGCTTCGCGCACTTGGGCGATGAGCAGCGCCGCAACCGCATCGGGATCGGGCTTGGGATCGGGCACCCGCGCGAGCACGATGGAGCCCAAGCGCCGCTCCAGCCGTGCTTCGACGCGGGCTTCGGTGGCGTTCCACGAGAGTGCGTGGCGCTCGTCGATCCGGTGGGCAAGGTGGCGCAGGACTTCGGCTTCTTCGAGGGCCAGAGCGGCGGTGATCCGCGCGCCTTTGGCCTCGCCCTGCGCATCGCCGATCACCAGCCATTTGGCGGTGGCCAGCGGCGATGCGGGATCTAGCCGGTAGCCGCGCCCGCCGGTGGATTGCCACTCCTCGCCCGAGGCGCTGCGCGCGCGGGCGATCCGGTCGGGGAAGGCTTCGGCGAGAAGGATGGCGGTGGGGACTTGTTCGGCGCGTCCATCGGCAGAAAGGCCGGTCTGCCGCAGCACTTTGACCGCCGTATCCGCCCAGCGCGCCGCCAGTTTGCGTGAGGCATCGGCGCGGTTGCCGCGTTCCCCTGCCCAGCGATCCAGCCTGCGGCCAAGGTCTTCGCCCCGCCCGCCAAGGCCGCGTTCTTGCAGCAAGAGCGCCAGCCGTGCAGCCTCTGTCGCTTGGCCGCGCGCGGCAGCGAACAGCAGCATGTGGGCGAGCGCTGGCTCCATCGACAGGCGCGCCATGGCCCGCCCGTGCGGATTGATCCGCCCTTCCCCGTCAAGCGCGCCCAAGGCCTGCAACGCGGCTTTGGCGGCACCGAGCGCGGGCACAGGCGGCGCATCGAGCCACGCCATTTGCGCCGGATCGCCCGCACCCCACTGCGCCAGCGTGAGCGCGAGGGGGGCAAGATCGCTGGTGGTCACCTCGGGCGGATCGAAGGCGGGGCGGCCTGCGTGCGCAGCCTCTTCCCACAGGCGATAGGCAACGCCCGGCCCCTGGCGCGCGGCACGGCCAGCGCGCTGGGCCGCAGAGGCCTGACTGGCGCGCGTGGTGATCAGGCGGGTGACGCCTGCCGCCTTGTCAAATTCAGCCCGGCGCGAAAGGCCTGCGTCGACGACGACCGATACGCCATCCAGCGTCAACGAAGTTTCGGCGATGCTGGTGGCCAGCACGATGCGGCGGCGGCCTTGAGCATCGCGCTTGATCGCGGTGCGTTGCGCAGCGGGTTCGACCTGGCCGTGGAGCGGCAGGACCAGCGCGGTGGGCAGGCGTTCGGCCAGCAAGGTGGCGGTGCGTTCGATCTGCGCGACGCCGGGGAGGAAGGCGAGGATATCGCCTGTTTCATCGCGCCACGCGGTCTGGATGGCCGATGCCATCGCCGCTTCGATCTTCACATCAGGCCGCGCGCCGAGCCATTTGTGCGTGAGCGAATGGGCCTTGCCCTCGCTTTCGATCACCGGCGCATCATCGAGCAAAGCGGCAAAGCGCGAGCCATCGATGGTGGCCGACATCACGACGAGCCTCAGGTCATCGCGCAACACGCCTTGCGCCTCGATCGCGAGGGCAAGGCCGAGATCGCTATCGAGATGGCGTTCGTGCGCTTCGTCGAACAGCACCGCAGAGGTGCCCGCAAGTTCGGGATCGCCAAGGATAGTGGCGACGAAAATCGCCTCGGTCATCACCAGAACGCGCGTTTTGGCAGATCGTTTGGCATCAAGGCGGGTGACATAGCCGATGGTGCCGCCCGCTTCTTCGCCCAGCAATTCGGCCATGCGCTCTGCCGCAGCGCGCGCGGCAACGCGGCGGGGAGACAATACGATGACCTGGCCGGTGCACCACGCCTGATCCAGCAGGGCAGGCGCGACGGCGGTGGTCTTGCCCGCTCCGGGCGGCGCGATCAGCACGGCGCTTGGCCGCGCGCGCAGGGCGGCGAGCAGGTCTGGCAGGACGGCGTGGATCGGCAGGTCGCTCACGCCGGGGGCATATGGCGAAATCAACGGTTATGGCAATGTCCGGCCATACCTTCCGGGGGCAAAACCCTCAGAACCGGCGGGCGACTGCGAACTCTGCCGCTTCGGTCATCGCCAGTTTGGCCGCGCTGGCGGGGAAGCCCGAAATCGCGTCAATCGCGCGCTGGGCATACATGCGGGCGCGTTCGCGGGTGGCGTTGACCGCATCGTGATTGTGGATCAGCGTGATCGCGTGGGCCAGATCTTCGTCAGACGAGCGATCTCCCGCGATGGCCTGCTGCCAGAATTCGCGCTCTTCATCGTTGCCGCGCGCATAGGCGAGGATCACCGGCAGGGTCATCTTGCCCTCGCGGAAATCGTCTCCCTGATCCTTGCCCATTTCGGCGGCATCGGAATCATAGTCGATAGCGTCATCGGCCAGTTGGAAGGCGATGCCGAGGTTCCTGCCATAGGAATCAAGCGCCTGTTCATCGGCTTCGGGCCGTTCGGCCACAACCGCAGCGATGCGGCAGGCGGCAGAGAACAGCGCGGCGGTCTTGGCGGCGATAATGTCGAGATACATTTCCTCGGTCGTGCCGATCTGGCGCTGGGCGACCAGTTGATCGACTTCGCCTTCGGAAATGACCGCTGACGCGTTCGACAAGATGCGCAGGACTTTGAGCGAGCCGTCTTCGACCATCAGTTCGAAGCTGCGGCTGAACAGGAAATCGCCGACCAGCACGGTGGCGGGGTTGCCATAGACGATGTTTGCGGTTTTCTTGCCGCGCCGCATGTCTGATCCATCGACAACATCATCGTGGAGCAGCGTCGCCGTGTGGATGAATTCCACTGCCGCTGCCAGCTTGTAATGGCGGCTGCCACCGTAGCCCAGCAACGAGGCGCTGGCCAAAGTGAGCATCGGGCGCATGCGCTTGCCGCCGCCCGCGATCAAATGGCCCGCAAGCGTCGGGATCAGCGGGATGCGTGATTGCATCCGGTCAAGAATCACCGCGTTGACGCTGTTCATGCCTTCGGCAACAAGCGCCATCATCGGGGTGAGCGAAGGTTCCGCCTTGCGCGGCAGGGTGTGAATGGTCGCTGTCATCGTGCTGTGTCGCTTGGCGTCCCTCGCGGCGCTTGGCAAGATGCATCTTGCGCGGTAGCGGGCAGATTAATCATTTGGATGGGGTACACGGGAATGAGCGAAGACGCGGTGCTGGCAGGCTATCGCCAGTCGATCGACAATATCGACGCGGCCATGATCCACATCTTGGCCGAGCGTTTTCGCATCACGCAAGCTGTTGGCGCTTATAAGGCGCAGAACAAATTGCCCGCATCCGATCCGGGCCGTGAAGAGCGCCAGATCACCCGCCTGCGCAAACTGGCCGAGGACGCCAAGCTGGACCCGGAATTCTCGGAAAAGTTTTTGCGCTTCGTGATCGAAGAAGTCATCCGCCACCACCAAAAGGCGGCTGCTAAACCGGATTAATCCTCCAGCGGCACGCCCGGCACTTGCTTGGCGGTGCGAATCGTCAGCGAGGTTTTGACGCTGGCGACGTTGGGGGCCGGTGTCAGCTTGCTGGTGAGGAATTCCTGAAAGCTTTGCAGATCGCGGCTGACGATCTTCAGGATAAAATCGATCTCGCCATTGAGCATGTGGCATTCGCGCACTTCGGCCAGCGTCTTCATATGCTCTTCAAACTGGCGCAGCGATTCCTCGGCCTGGCTTTTGAGGCTGACGAGCGCGAAAACGGTGATCGCAAAGCCCAGCTTGGATGCATCGAGTTCGGCGTGATAGCCCTTGATGACGCCCGCATCTTCCAAAGCGCGCACGCGGCGCAGGCACGGCGGAGCGGTCAACCCGACGCGTTGCGCCAGTTCGACGTTGGTTACACGCCCTTCGTCCTGCAGTTCAGCGAGAAGCCGCCGGTCAATCGCGTCCACAGGTGCCATGCCTTCTTGTTGTCTGTTTCAAATTTTCCGGTCTTCACGTTCGGAAAGAAGCCAATATGACAATTTTCCGCACAAAAGCGAACGCCGGACGCTTATAAAGTTGTTTCATATCGCAATCGTCCCACATTGCAACGCAGTGGATAGCGCGCTTTTGCAAGTGGCCACGATTTGTTAGCTTTAGGTAGGGTAAACAGCCCTTCTGGTCAGGGATGGCCGGCCAGTGCATGGTGGAGTGCCACCAATTGAATGGATTTGCGAAAATTTGATGATCGTTGATGACCGCCTTGAAACCGTGCTGCGTACCAACGTGGCCGGAAAACTGGCGGGCCGCACCCAATTGCGGCAGCTCGTCGATCTGATTGGCGCGGTCCCGTTGTCGCAATGGTCAGAGCGCCATGCCTCGGCGCTGGACCGAATCGATTCGCTGGCCGAAGCCATGCCGGACGAGGAATGTGCAGCGGTTTTGCGGGCTACCCCGCATCGTTCGGCCGTGCTGGTCTATCATTTTGCGCAAGGCAGCCCGCGCATTGCTTCAGCGATCATCGCATCGGCGCGATTGCCCGAAGACGATTGGATCGCGCTGATCCCGCGCCTGCCCACCACCGCACGCGGTTTCCTGCGCCACAGGACCGATCTGGGGGAGCGGGTGCGCGACGTGCTCGCCCGGTTGGGGGTGAACGATTTTCTGCTGCCCGAACCGGACGCCGAAGCGGATTACGGTCCTGCGCCGGTGATGCCGGTTTTCCGGCGTCCCCAGCCCGCCCCCGAGCCGGAACCGGCTCCGCAGGCCGCTACCGGACCAGCGCAAGAAGAAGGCATCGGCGCGATTGTACGCCGGATCGAAGCGTTTCGCCGCAAGCGCGCCGAACGTGATGCCGGCATGCCTCTGCCGCGCGCCGATGGTGTCGCGCCGCTCCTGCCGTTCAGGGAGGTCCATACTCCGGTTCGCCAACCGCCCCTGTCTATCGATTTGCGCACCAATGCCGAGGGCATGGTGGTTCAAGCAGGGATTGATCCGGCAGGCATGCTGGTCGGCAGCCGCCTGTTTGCCACAGACACGTCCGCGCCGGTCCATTGCGACGAGGCCATGGCGGGCGCGTTCCGCCAGCGCCAGCCGATCGTTGCCGGACGCCTTGCGATTGCGGGTGCCGATTATGTGGCAGGCGAGTGGCAGGCCGATGGCACTCCGGTTTTCTCACGCGATAGCAACAGCTTCACAGGCTACTTGCTGCGCCTGCGCCGCCCCATGGCCCTGGCCTTTGCCGCCCCGTCCGGGCCACAGCTCACGCCAGCAGTCGAGGCAGACCGCCTGCGGCAGTTGCTGCACGAATTGCGCACCCCGATCAACGCCATCCAGGGCTTTGCCGAGGTTATCCAGCAGCAGGTGTTTGGCCAGACCCCGCATCAATATCGCGCAATGGCCGCGAGCATCGCAGCGGATGCCGCGCAAATGCTGGCAGGCTTTGAAGAGGTCGAGCGGCTGGTAAAGCTGGAAAGCCGCGCCATGGCCATCGAAGAGGGCGAGGCCGATGCCGCCGCCATCATCGCGCGCATGGTGGAGCAAGTGACGCCGATGCTTGCGGCGCGCAATGTCCGGCTTGATGTGACGATGCCGGATGAACCGCTGATCGTATCGTTTTCCCCCGATGAGGTGGAACGTTCTGTCTGGCGTGTGCTCTCGGTCATCGCATCGAGCGTGGCCCCGGGCGAACGCCTGGCCATCACTCTGGAACCACAGCCCGATCTGGCAAGGTTGACGATCATCCTGCCCGCATCCTTGCAGCGGCTTGATGATGCCGCCCTGTTTGCACCCGATGGCACGGGAAGCGGCGGATCGTTTGCTGTATCGGCCATGCTGGGCAATGGCTTTTCCCTGCGATTGGCACGCGCCGAACTCGAAGCGGGCGGCGGCGCTTTGCGGCGCGACGAAGACCTCCTCGTGATCGGCTTACCCTATTGGGCAGGCACTGGCCCGGACCGGCAATCAGCCTCTGGCTGGCAGGGGGCACATTGAACCAGCGAGCGAACATCACCGCGATGCCGCGCGATGCCGATTTCGTCCGGTTCGATCCGGCATTCGGCACGCGCTTTGTGGTCACGGTCGATACCGAGGAGGAGTTTGACTGGAGCAAGCCGCTCGACCGCACGAGCCACGGGCTGGACCATGTGCCGCACATCGCGCGCTTCCAGCAGTTCTGTGAAGGCATGGGCGTGGTGCCGGTCTATCTGGTCGATTACCCCATCGCCACGTGTCCCCAAGCAGTTGAAGTGCTGGGCGAGGCCGTGAAAGCCGGACGCGCCGAAGTGGGCGTGCAATTGCACCCATGGGTCAGCCCGCCGTTTGACGAGACGGTGAGCGAGCACAACAGCTTTTCGGGCAACCTTCCCGAACCGCTTGAACGCGCGAAGTTTGTCACGTTGCGCGATACCATCGAAGCGGCTTTCGGCACGGCCCCGCTGATCTATCGCGCCGGACGCTATGGCGTGGGACCGGCTACCGCCTCGATCCTCTCGGACAACGGCATCGCCATCGACACATCGGTGCGATCGCGGTTTGATTACAGTTATAACGGCGGCGTGAATTTCCGCGATCTGCCGCTGCGGCCATGGTGGATCGATAAGGCCAAAGGCCTGATGGAACTGCCGTTGACCACGGTCTTTTGGGGATTGCTGCGCCAGCAAGGCAAGGCGATTTACCCCGCCCTGTGGCGCGCGCCTCGTCTTCGCGGCGCGCTGGCGCGGCTGGGTTTGCTCGAACGTATCGCGTTGACGCCCGAGGGCATCACGCTGGAAGAAGCGATCAAGGGCATCGATATCGCGCTTGATGATGGCCTGCCCGTTCTGGTCTTTTCCTTCCACAGCCCGTCGATCTGCCCCGGCCACACCCCCTATGTGCGCAGCGAGGCAGAGTTGGATGCCTTCTATGACTGGTGGCGCGGGGTGTTCGGATACCTGGCCAAACGCGGGGTAAAGCCTGCCTGCGTGCGCGATATCATGTCTGCAACGCGCCAAACCGGTCCGGGGTAGCTTGCAAACCGGGCCGTGTCTGTGTACCGGCGACGGCGATGGGCCTGTAGCTCAGTGGTTAGAGCTGGCCGCTCATAACGGCTAGGTCGCGGGTTCAAATCCTGCCGGGCCCACCACCTTCCTTCCCGCCAACATTTGGGCGCTTTCATGCTGACGATTAATGGCATTACCGTGCGTCTGGGCGGGCGCGATATCCTGTCCGGAGCCACTGTGGCGGTGCCGCCGCGCGCCAAAGTCGGGCTGATCGGCCGCAATGGCGCGGGCAAATCAACACTGGTCAAAGCCATCATTGGCGAGATCGAGCCTGATGAAGGCTCGGTCGAAATGCCGCGCCGTACCAAGCTTGGCTATATCGCACAGGAAGCGCCGAACGGGGTAAAATCGCCGTTTGAAACGGTGCTCGAATCCGATGTCGAGCGCACCGAGCTGCTGGCAGAATCCGAAGTCTGCACCGATCCTGACCGCTTGGGCGATGTGCATGAACGCCTGCTGGCGATCGATGCCTACAGCGCGCCATCGCGCGCCGCGCGCATTCTGATCGGCCTTGGCTTTGATGAAGAGATGCAGGCCCGCCCGCTTGATAGCTTTTCGGGCGGTTGGAAAATGCGCGTGGCGCTGGCCTCGCTGCTGTTTTCAGCGCCCGATGTGATGCTGCTGGACGAGCCTTCAAACCACTTGGATCTGGAAGCGACGCTGTGGCTGGAGAACTTCCTCAAGTCGTACCCCGGCACGCTGATCGTGATCAGCCACGAGCGTGATCTGCTCAACAACGTGGTCGATCACATCGTCCACCTGCATGCCGGAAAACTGACGCTCTACCCCGGCGGCTATGACAGCTTTGAACGCCAGCGCAACGAACGCCTTGCCCAGCAAGCCGCCGCCCGCGCCGCGCAAGAAGCGCAAGCAGGACGCCTTAAGGATTACATTGCCCGCAACAGCGCGCGCGCATCCACTGCCAAGCAAGCGCAATCGCGCGCCAAGATGCTGGCCAAGATGCAGCCGATTGCCGCGATGATCGAAGATCCTTCGCTCAGCTTCGATTTCCCCGATCCTGAAGAGCTGCGCCCGCCACTGATCACGCTCGATCTGGCATCGGTGGGCTACACCCCCGGCAAGCCGATCCTGTCGCGGCTGAACTTGCGCATCGATCCGGATGACCGCATCGCGCTGCTGGGCCGCAATGGCAACGGCAAGACCACGCTCGCCCGCCTGATCGCCGCGCAACTGGCGCCGATGGACGGGCAGATGCAGGCCACCGGCAAGATGCAGGTCGGCTATTTCACACAGTATCAGGTGGAAGAGCTGGCGGGGGCATCCACCCCGCTGGAACTGATGACGCGCGCGATGGATGGCAAATCGCCCGGCGCGGTGCGTGCCCAACTGGGCCGCTTCGGCTTTTCCGGGCAGCGCGCCACATCGCAAGTGGGCACGCTATCGGGCGGCGAACGCGCGCGTCTGGCGCTGGCGCTGGTCACGCGCGATGCACCGCACATGCTGGTGCTCGACGAGCCGACCAACCACCTTGATATCGATGCGCGCGAAGCTTTGGTGCAGGCGCTCAATACCTATCAAGGCGCGGTGATCCTGATCAGCCACGACCGGCATATGGTGGAACTGGTGGCCGACCGGCTGGTGCTGGTCGATGGTGGCACGGCCAAGCCTTATGACGGTGATATCGAGAATTACATCGACTTCATCCTAGGCCGTAACCAACCCAAGACGGGAGCATCCGGCCAGCCCAAGGAAAAAGGCACATCGCAAGACCGCAAGGCCCGCGCGCTGGCCCGCGATGAATACAAGGCGCTGAAGAAAAAGCAGACCGAGGCCGAGACGGCAGTGAACAAGCTGCAAGCCGAACTGGCGCAAGTGGACCGCGCGATGTTCGAACCATCCAGCGCCATCCCCGCGCTTGCTAAACTGCCAATGAGCGAGCTTTCGCAGCGGCGCGGCAAGCTGGCGCAAGAGCTGGAAAAGGCCGAAGAAGCGTGGATGCTGGCGGGAGAAGCGCTGGAAGCCGCCGGTTAACCGAAGCTAAGAGGCATCCTGCCGGATCAGTTCGGCGGCGCGCCAGCCGATGGCCATGGCCGGACCGTTGGTGTTGCCCGCAGGCGGCGCGGGCATGACCGAGCAATCCACAACGCGCAAACCGGTGATGCCATGAACGCGCAGGCGGCTATCGACCACGCTTTCACCGGGCGCGCCCATGCGGCAGGTGCCCGTGGCGTGAATGCCCGGGCTTGTCAGCCATTCCAGCGACTTTGCCAGATCGGCATCGCTGACAACGCCCGGCCCCGGAATAACCTCGTCGCCCACGAACGGCTTTAGCGCCGGTTGGCGCATGAACGTGCGGACAAGACGCGCCATATCGACCATGAACGCCATATCGGCAGGATCGCTCCACCAGCGTGCATCCACTTCGGGCAGAGCATCGGGCTGATCGGAGCGGATGCGAACCGCGCCACGGCTTTTGGGGCGTAGCGCGATGGCGTTGACGGTGATGCCGGGTTCGCTTTCCAGCGCGCCGCGCCCCGGATCAGCCTTGATATCTTCGGAAGAGCGCATCGAGAACGGGCCGATCCCGAACTGCACATCGGGCCATTCGGGCGGCGATTTCATCGAAAGCAGCGCGGTCACCTCGGGCGAGGTATAGGCCATCAAGCCCTTGCGCGTGAGGTAATAGCGCATGACATGCGTCATCAACCGCCAGCCGCCGAACTCGCGGTTCATGCCCATATCGCCGTGGAGACGGAACGACATCGAGAACATCGCGTGATCGGCCAGATTGCGGCCCACATCGGGAAGGGTGTGGCGCAGCGGCACGCATGCATCTTTCAGCACATCGGGATCGCCGATGCCTGATAGCTGCAGCAGCTTGGGGCTTTGGATCGCGCCTGCCGACAGGATCACTTCGCGGCTTGCTGCGATGAACCGGCTCCCTTCGGCGGTGCGCACATGGATGCCGATGGCGCGCAAGCCTTCCAGTTCCACGCGCTCGACCAGCGTATCGGTCATCACGGTCAGGTTGCTGCGCGCCATCGCGGGCTTGAGGAACGCCTGATAACTGGATGCCCGCCGTCCGCGCCTGCTGACCGTGGCCTGGGTATAGCCGATGCCCGTTTTGCCAGGGGCATTGATATCGTCCAGCTTTTGCAGCCCCATCTCCGCGCCTGCTTCAATGATCGCCGAGATGGCGGGCGAGCGGTAGGGCAGTTGCGTGACTTGCAGCGGGCCATCGCGCCCGCGCCGTGGATCGGCCCCGCGCTCGCGGTAGCTTTCCATTTCGGTAAAGCAGCGGAGCATCTCGCCAGAGGCCCATTCGCCGCGTGGTGATGGCCAGCTATCATAATCGGCCGCAACCCCGCGCATGTACCACGTGCCATTGGTCGAGCTTGAGCCGCCCAGACCGCGACCATAAGGCCAGACCTCGCCTGCGGGGCGGCCTTGCTGTTCCTTTACCGGGAAGTGCCAGAAGTGCACCGGATTGCCGAACATCTTCATGAAAGCGCGCGGCATGTTGACCAGTTCGGTCTCGTTGCGACCGCCTGCTTCCACCAGCAGGACGGTGCTCTTGCCATCGGCGCTCAACCGTTCGGCGACGACACAGCCCGACGACCCCGCGCCCACGACGATATAATCAAATGCTTGGGGATTCATGGTTTTGGTGCCTGTTGGTTGTGACGGTTCGTGGCCGGAATGATGAATGGAGCAAGGACGGCAAACAGCAGTGTGACAAAGCCCATCACCTGCATGGCCGGGATCAGCCCGCCCGATGCATTATTCACCACACCGACCAGCGGGCTGCACACGAATGTGCCGGTAAAGAACGCGGTGGCCCAGATGCCCATGCCCCGCCCGCGCTGTTCCAGCGGCAGAAACGATTGCCCCCATGCCAGCAGTGCCGGGATGATGATGCCGCTGCCCAGTTGCTGGATCGCAGCGCCCGCAGCAACCGTCTGCCAGTCCTGCCCGCGCCCGATCACCACCTGCCCGATCGCGATGAACACACCGGCGATGGCGAGCAAGCGGCCCACCGGCAGACGATGCTGCCAGCGGTACAGGAACGCACCGCCGATATAGGCGAGACTTGTGGCCGCCTGGATAAGCCCGATCTGCGTGGCCGACCCTGCCCCGCGCATTTCCAGCACGCGCGCCACATGAAGCGGCTCTACATAATAGAGCACCGATGTGATCAGCGTAACCGGCCCGATCACCAAAGCCTCGCGCCATGGGAATCCGCGTGGTTTTGACGATGTTCCGACAGTTGCGGATGGACGGTGCGGCTCGTCAATGACCAGAATGGCCATGACCAAGGCTGGAATGGCCGCGACGTAGATCGCGAAAGGTCCGCGCCAGCTCACGTCGGCCAAGGCACCGCCGACCGCGATCAGCGCTGTCCCGGCGATGGAAGTGCAGACTCCGACCCACGCCGTCCAGCGATGGCGGTCTTCCTCGAAATAGTCGCCGATCAGCGCACTGGAAATGGTGATCGCAAAAGCCTCGGCAATGCCGAGCAGCGCGCGGCTGACAAGGATCAGCTCAAGGCTGCTGACAAACAGCGGCGCAAGGCCTGCCACAACATAAAGCGCAAGGCCGCCGATAAAGCTGTGCCTGCGGCCAAAGCGGTCACTTATCACACCGGCGACCGGCGCGAAAATCGCGCAGACCAGTGAGGGGATCGTGACTATCGCCGGAATGAGGAAGCCCGCATTGGGCGATGCGCCGAATTCGGCAAAAAGTTTGGGGATGGCCGGAAACAGCGAGACAATCGCCATGACCGGCAGGATCTGCGCCAGGATCAGCGTGATGCCCTTGGCGCGCGTGCCGCGTCCTGCGGTAAGTGATGCGGCCACGCTCATGACAGGCCCATCAAGCGGCGGTTCAGCGCGCGATCAGCGCCACCTGCGGCAAAATCGTCAAAGGCGCGGTCGGTCACTCTTATGATATGGCGGTCAATGAACGGCGCACCTTCCGCAGCGCCCGCTTCGGGGTGCTTCAGCGCGCATTCCCATTCCAGCACGGCCCAGCCATCGAAATCATTGGCTGCCATTTTGCTGAAAATGGCCGGGAAATCGATCTGCCCGTCGCCCAGCGAACGGAACCGCCCGGGCCGGTCAACCCACGATTGGTAACCGCCATAGACGCCGGAACGTCCATTGGGCCGGAACTCTGCATCCTTGACGTGGAAGCACTTTATCCGGGTGTGGTAGATATCGAGAAACGCCAGATAATCGACCTGCTGCAGCACCAGATGGCTGGGATCATACAACATCGTCGCGCGCGGATGCTGGCCGAGGCGGTCCAGAAACATCTCGAAGGTCACGCCATCGTGCAGGTCTTCGCCCGGATGGATTTCAAAGGCCAGATCAACGCCGCTTTCATCAAAGGCGTTGAGGATGGGCTGCCAGCGCCGGGCCAGTTCATCAAACGCATCTTCCACAAGGCCGGCCGGACGTGCGGGCCAAGGGTAGAAATAGGGCCAGGCCAATGCACCCGAAAAAGTGGCATGGGCTTTGAGCCCGAAGTGCTCGCTCGCCTTGGCGGCCAGCATGAGCTGGTTGACAGCCCATTCCTGCCGCGCCGCAGGGTTGCCATGCACCGCTGCGGGGGCAAAGCCATCAAACTGCGCATCATAAGCCGGATGGACTGCAACCAGTTGGCCTTGCAGATGGGTTGAAAGTTCGGTGATTTGCAGGCCCTTGTCCGCCAGCATCCCCGCCACATCATCGCAATACATCAGGCTGCCCGCCGCTTTTGCCAGATCGAACAGGCCGCTTTCCCATGTCGGGATTTGCAGGCCTTTGTAACCCAGCCCGGCGGCCCAATCGGCAATGCCTTCCAGCGTATCGAAAGGCGCTGTTGCGCTGGCGAATTGGGCAAGGAAAATGCCCGGACCCTTGATTGTTTTCACAGCTTCTCTCCCCCAACGCGCAATTGTACCCAACCAGCCTTGTCCGCGCTGGCGCGCACGGCGGTATCGACGAAGGTCATGCCCCGCAGCGCGGTCTCGATACCGGGCAGGAGCGGCGCCGGGGTTCCCCGCAGCACATCGGCGAAATCGCGATAGATGTTGGCAAAAGCCTCAAGGAAGCCTTCGGGATGGCCCGCCGGTGTGCGCGTGCGCGCCATGGCATCGCCGCCAAGCTGGGTGCCGCCCGCGTGGATCACTTCGCTGCGCCCATCCAGCGTATTGATGACCAAACGGTTGGGCGTTTCCTGTTGCCAAGTCAGGCCCGCGGTTTCGCCATAAACGCGAATGCGCAAACCGTTCCGTTCGCCAACCTCGATCTGGCTGGCCAGCAGCACGCCGCGCGCGCCGTTCTCAAAACGCAGCAAGACCGCGCAATCATCATCCACCGTTCGCCCCGGCACAACCGCGCCCAGATCAGCCAGAATCCCGGTCACGCACAGCCCGGTCACAAATTCGGCCAGTTGGAATGCGTGGCTGCCGATATCGGCGATGCAGCCGCCCGGACCAGCCCGCGCCGGATCGACCCGCCATTCGGCCTGTTTGCCGCTGGCAGCGCCGGCCAGCCAGCCTTGCGGATATTCGACCACGACCTTGCGGATAGCCCCCAAGGCACCGCTCTGGATGCGCGCGCGGGCCTCTCGCACCAGTGGGTAGCCCGAATAGACGTGCGTCAGCGCAAAGGGCAGGCCGCTTTGTACAACCAGAGCGGCCAGTTCATGCGCCTGTTCCAGTGTTGCGGTGGCAGGCTTGTCGCAAATCACCGGCAGGCCCGCACCAAAGGCTGCGCGCGCGGCGGTGAGATGATGATGGTTCGGGGTGACAATGGCGACGAAATCGATCCCGTCATCGCGCACGGCCTCTGCTGCGAACATGGCGTCGAGAGTGCCATAGGCGCGGGTCGGATCGATGCGGTAAATGTCTGCCGCAGCAGTGCTTTTGGCAGGATCCCCGGAGAAGACCCCGGCGACAAGTTCGATCCCGGCATCAAGCTCTGCTGCCATGCGGTGGATCGGGCCGATAAATGCACCCGGCCCGCCACCGATCATTCCCATCCGCAATTTCCGCATCAAACATCCCCTCGCCCGCCATTGTTTTTTCAGCGTATCGCGATGCGCTTTTCGTCATTGTTGAACGATGGAAACGGCATGTACGAGATGCGCAGCTTCTGCTGGAGCGAGAGCACATGCTCGCCCGGAGGAAAGCCGCCGGGGTAAGCGACAGTGATCGTGGCCGCAGCGCCGAACGGCCAGCGCCGGTCAAACGCGGTTTCCATCTGGTCCAGCGTCAGCGGCCCCGGGCCTTCGTCAAACGCGATCGCGGAACGCGGCAGGATTTCGCCGTCAATGCCGACATTCAGTTCCTCGACCATCGACAGGCCCAGCCCGCGATAATAGCCCAGCTTGGTTTCGAAAGCGAAGCCGGTGGGCGCGTCAGCCGGACCGGTGTTGCGCACAGAGGCTGCATCGATGATGTATTTGTCGAACATTATGCTGCATCCTTTACGGCATACTTCGCTTCGGCGGCGGCAATCAGGCGTTCGAACATCACATGCTGGCGGCGCACCTGTTCGCGGCTGTCCACCGCCTCGACATCCTGGATCCAGCGGTTGCCTTCGTACTCGCTGGAAAGCGTGCCTTCCCAGCCGCAGCGCACCAGCGTGTCGATCGCTTCTTCATAAGCGATGGCAGGATCGGTGCAGTCCGGGGTCATTTCATAGAACTTGGCCTGGATATGGCGGAAATAGGGGGCGTAATCGGCCAGCCGCTTGGGATTGGCATAAGGCGCGTGGCGCAGCGTTTCGGCCATGGCGACTTCCGCCTTGTTGCCCTGCATTTTCACGGTCACTTCAAAGATGGTGTATTCGGCCATGATCTTGGCTTCGTGGCTATCGACGATGAACTGCGCCACTTCGGGCCGCGCGCCCTGCCGTTCGAAACGGGCGCGGAAGGCGGGCGGGTAATGCTTCATGAAAATGCCCATGTCGGGCAGGATGCCAAGGTGGCGGGTGCCCAGCCGGTCAGCTTCCTCGATCGTGCGCAAGATCCACGCATGTTCGATGTGCCAGGGGGCGTGGACTTCAACGCCCATGTGGACATCAAGCTCTTCGGCATAGGGCACGCAGCGGCCCAGAATATCGGGCCGCACGAACACCAGCACCCGCATGTTGCGGATGCCCAGCCGGTTGCACAGTTTCAGATCGCGCACGATGCTTTCAACCTGTTCGTCGTCTGTCATCAGCCGGTCTTTGCGGCGCTTGGTATCAAGGAACATGTCATAGGCGGTGAAATGGCAACCGTGGCGCGCGACCATGTCTTGCCATTCACCAACTTGCGCATCGGTAATGTGCGGGAAGCCCGGCATGTTCTGTTCGGGCAGGATTTCGATGCCGGGGGCGCCGATCGATGCCGCAAAGGCGACGCAGTCCTCAACCGTCATCTGGCCAAGGAACATTTCCTCCTGAAAGGAATAGAGGCTCACGCCGCGCCGAATCTTCGCACTCATGTGCTGCCCTCTCCATTTGCTATCTAATCACTGATTAGATTGACTGAGAGAAGCTTGTCAACCGCAAGTGTAATCAGTGATCAGATTTGGACGAGGCGCACGGCCTGACGGACGATGGCATCGGACAGCGCGCTCTCGAAAGGGTCCGATATCTCGTCGTGGGGCTGGATCATCTGGCGGGTGCGCAGCAGCGAAAAGCCGTAAATGGCCGACCACATCGTGGCGATCCGGGCACCAAGCTCACCCTCAGGAATAGCGCAATCGAGTTCCAGCACGGTTGCCCGGACCAGATCAAACCCTGCCCGCTGCGCCTTGGCAAGCGCCGGATCAACCACCGGCTGCGTCAATTCGCTTTCATACATCAGCACAAACAGGCGGGGATTGGCCGCTGCGAAATCAAGGAAATCGCGCAGCAACCGGAACAGGCGTTGATTGGGCGCGGACTGTTCGCGGATGGCGCGGCTACCTTGCGCGGTCAGATCGTCATAACCGCTCAACGCCACAGCCAGCAACAGCGCCCGCCGGTCGGGGAAGTGGTGATAGGGTGCGCCGGGCGAGACATTGACGGCCTGTGCCATTTTCCGCACCGACAAATCTGCATGGCCGTGTTGCGCAACATGGATGCGCGCGGCGCGGATCAGTTCGCCCTTCAAATCCTCACGGTGATAAGCGGCAGCACGCGGGGGGGCTTTGGCTGGCAGTGGCTGGTCATGCATGGCCCTTGCGTTAGCTTTCCCCATGCGCCGCTGCAACCGGCGGCCTTGCAACAGACCAGCCTATTGCGGTGGACCTGCAAAATCGAAGATGCGCTGCACGAACCATTGCAACCCGGCATCCTTGTCGCGCGTCCGGTGGATTTGCAGTTCTTCGGTCAATTTGGGAAACGCAAACGGCAGCGCACAATAGGTGATCGGCAAGGTCTGCGAGGCATAAGCGGCCAGCCTTTCATGCATCACCGCAATCCTGTGCGTGCCCACCAGCAAATCCGGGACCAGCCCGAACGCTGGCACCATGATTTCAATCCGCCGCCGCGAATCCATCGCGCGCAATCGCGTTTCCGCAAATGACGTGCGGTTGACGTTGCCCAGGCGCGCCGCCACCTGCCCTGCCGCTTCGAAGGCTTCTATTGTCATCGCAGTGGCGAAAATCGGATTTTCAGACCACCCCGCCACCACATATCGCTCCTCCAGCAAAGGCCGGACAGGATGCTCGTTGCTCAAATACTCGCGCGGCGAGAGAAACACGTCCAGTTCCCCGCCATTCAAAAGCTCGATCACATTTTCCGTCGGCGCAATGATTTCAAATGTCAGCCCCGGGGCAATTTCGGCGAGATGGCTGAGCATCGGGCGGAAAATGACGAGCGCCAGATAGTCGGAAGCGCAAACACGGAAATGGCGCGTCGATGTGGCGGGATCGAAATGCGTGGTGGTGCTGACCACGGTGTTCGCGCTGTCGAGCACAAGCCGGACATGTGGCTGGAGTTGTAGCGCCAATGCGGTGGGGATCAGTCTGCGCCCCTGCAATACAAACAGCGGGTCGCCGAAGAAATCGCGCAACCTGTTAAGCGCAGCGCTGACGGCAGGCTGGCTAAGGCACATTTGTTCGGCGACCCGGGTGATGTTGGGCTGCTCGATCAGGGCATCGAAAATACCCAGCAAATTCAGATCAAGGCCTTTGAAACGCATCGCTGCCCAACTCCTCCCGGCAACCAAGGTATAATTAAAACTGATGGATTATACAAAATTTAATTCATTTTTATTGTTCCGGACAGCCCCCTATCAGTTTTCGAGCACCTGCGTTCACAGCAGGATTTTTGGGGGAGGTTGTATGACTACCAGAAATTTCAGACTGATTTTGGCTTTGGGCACGGCCCTGACCGGCACTTCGGCTTATGCCCAAGAGCAAGCGGATACCGGGTCTACTCCATCTTCCTCGACCGAGATCATCGTGACGGCCCAGCGCCGCAGCGAAAGCTTGCAGAAGATCCCGGTCAGCTTGACCGCCGTCACGTCTGACATCATCCAATCACGCCAGATCAACGATCTGAGCCAGATCGCCCGCGCTGCGCCATCATTGCAGATCGGTAGCGACAACGGATTTTCCGTACGCGGCGTAGGCACGCTCACGTTTACCGGCACGATCGATTCCAGCGTGGCGCTTTCGCTTGACGAAGTGAACCTTGGCCGTCCCTTCCTTGCGGCACCACAGTTCATCGATCTTGAGCGGGTCGAGGTCCTCAACGGCCCGCAAGGCCTGCTGTTCGGCAAGAACGCTTCGGCAGGTTTGCTGAACATCGTCACCGCAAAGCCCAAGCTCGGTGTCTATTCCAGCAAGACCGATGTTGAAATCGTGCAACGCGATACGCCCGATGCGGCTGGCAGCGCCAGCGGCGTGGTGGTCCGCGAAGTGCTGAACATTCCGCTCGGCGCAAATGCAGCATTCCGCCTGAACGCCCTGTATTCCTATCAGGAGCCGGGCACCACGTTCGTCGGGAACCCTCTGCCGGGCGTCCGCAACGATACGGACAACCGCTCTTACACGCTCAAGGGCAAGTTCCTTTACGAGCCGAGCGAGGCGCTCTCGATCTATATCATCGGTGATTACACGAAGAACTCGGGCGTGGCCGGAGCGTTTGACCGCCCCTACCTGAAGACCGATCCCACCTCGATCAACCTGCCCGCGCTTAACGCCGACGGTTTGACGGCTGGCGAAGACAACTTCTCCTACGGCGGTGAACGCGGCTACTATCGCGATCTGAAGACCGGCGGCGCACAAGCCAACATCGCCTATGAACTCGATTCCGGCATCGAAATCAGCAACCTGGCTGCCTGGCGTTTCTACAAGATCGACCAGCAGTACGACATTGACAACCTGTCGGCTGACGGTGCCAGCATCAACCTGACCGATGGCCGTTACGATCAGTACTCGAACGAATTCAAGGTGGCGCTGCCATCGGGTAACCGTCTGAGCGGGCAAGTGGGCCTGTTCTATTTCAAGTCAACGCTCGACCAGTCGAACCTGATCCGTGGTTCCAACTACATTTCTCCTTCGACATTGCGCGGGTTCCCGTTCTGCGTCGGCGCGCCGGTCAATCCCGGTCCGCCGCCAAACTGTTCGGTCAGCAATGTGTCGTTCCTCGGGCGTGACAATGATTACGTTCTCGACACCGAAAGCTATGCGGGCTTCGGCCAGTTGACCTATGACGTAACAGACCAGTTGGAACTGATCGCAGGTGGCCGCTGGACCCGTGACAAGGTCTCGATCAACCTGACGCAGGGCCAGTTCCCCTACTTCACCAATCTGGGCGGGCCGCGCGGAACGCTTGACCGCAGCTATTCCAACACCGATTTCAGCTGGAAGCTCGGCGCACAGTTCCAGGCGACGCCTGATATCATGCTCTACGGCTTCTATGGTCGTGGATACAAGGGACCGGGTTTCAACGATGTTGCGCCAAACGTGAACACCGATCTGGTGGTGCGCGAGGAAACTTCGAAGACAGCGGAAATCGGCTTCAAATCAGCCTTCTTCGACCGCAAGCTGACCTTCAACGTATCGGCATTTCACACCAAGTTTGATGACTTCCAGGTACAGTCGTTCGATCCGATCGTGCGCACATTCCAGATCCTGAACGCGGCCAAGGTCACGACCAAGGGCTTTGAAGTGAACATGTTTGCCAATCCGGTAGAAGGCCTCAGCTTCAACGGCAGCGCTTCGGTCCTCGACGCAAAGTTTGACAGCTTCCCCGGCGCACAATGCTATCCCACGCAAGCAACCGGCGGCTGCTCGCTGACGGTTCAAACCTTTGATGCAGCCGGCCTCAATTTGCCCAACGCACCGAAGTTCACCGCCACCGTGCAAGGCAAGTACGAGTTCCAGACAAGCGGCAGCACCAAGCCGTTCATCGAAGCCAACTGGTACTACCGCTCGTCGGTAAAGCCACAGACTGCCGAAACACCGGGCGCAACGATCCCGCGGGTTCACCTGATCGGGGCCAGCTTTGGCGCGCAACTGGGTGAGAACGTCCGGCTTTCGCTGTTCTGCCGCAACTGCACGAACCAGCATCTGCCTGTTTCGATCAGCACGGAACCCGGCGACGCCTCGGCCCGCAACAATCGCGGTCAGGCAACGCCGAAGCTGACCCTTGTCAGCACCTACTCGCTTGACTCGTTCCGCTCTGTCGGCGCGAATATGAGCGTGAAGTTCTGAGGTACTGGTGAAAATGCCGGCTGGATGGCGCTGCTATCCAGCCGGCACACCCATAAGATACGCCATTCTATCGTGGCAGCCAGCGCCACCAGTATTAGCGACGAGGTTATCAGGTAATGCAGGATTTGAACGTCCTCGTAGTTGGCGCCGGGATAGGCGGGTTAACATCCGCAATTGCCCTTCGCCGCAACGGGCATCGCGTCACTCTGGCCGAACGTGATCCGCAATGGTCAGTATACGGGGTTGGCATCATCCAGCAGTCCAACGTGGTCCGGGCGATGGACCAGCTTGGCATATTGGACGATTTTCTCTCTGCCGCTTGCGGATTTGATGCGGTTGAGATTTTCACCCCCGATGGCACGAAAGTGGCCCGGGTCCCCTCGCCCCGGCTGGTTGAAGGACGCCCGGCCAATGTCGGCATCGGCCGCCGCGCCTTGCAAAAGGTGCTGGGTGATAGCGCGCAGGCGCTGGGTGCCAATCTGCGTCTCGGCCAGACAGTTCAGGCATTTGACGACGATGGCACGTGCGTGAACGTGCGTTTCTCGGATGGCACCGAGGCATCCTATGATGTCGTGATCGGCGCAGACGGGGTCTATTCCGATACGCGCAAGGCGATTTTCCCGGAGGCCGAAGGTCCCGAGTTCACCGGTCAGGCCGTGTGGCGGTACAACCTGCCGCGCCTTGCCGATCTGGATGCGCTGCAGGTCTATAACGGCCCCACCGGCATCGGGCTGGTGCCGATGAGCCCGGATGTCATGTACATCTACGCCACTACGCCGGAGCCCGGTAACCCGCGCTATGCCAAAGAAGGTCTGGCAGCGGTGATGCGTGGCAAGCTGGCGAACTGCTCCCCTGCGATCAAGGCCCTGGCCGAACAGATCACCGACGATGAAGGCGTGGTCTATCGTCCGCTCGAAGCCTTGATGGTGCGCGGAGCCTGGAGCAAAGGCCGGATCGGCCTGATTGGCGATGCGGTGCATGCCACCACGCCGCATCTGGGCCAGGGCGCGGGCATGGCGGTCGAGGACAGCATCGTTCTGGCCGAAGAACTGACCCGCCATGACAGCGTCGAAGATGCCCTCGCGGCCTTCCGCGACCGTCGCTTTGAACGCTGCCGCTATATCGTTGAAAGCAGTCTGGCGATTTGCCACGGCCAGTTGGGCAAAGGCCCGCCCGTCGACAACCATCAGGCCACCGGCGAAATGTTCGCCGTCACAGCACAACCGATCTGAGGAACCAATCATGAGCCGCGTGAACGACATCCGCTATGTCGGGTATGGTGTTACCGATCTTGAGGCGGAAAAAGCCTACTACCTCGATCTGTGGGGGCTGGAACTGGTCGAGGGCGACGATACCACGGTATGGCTCAAGACACCCGGCCATGACGAACATCACGTTGTCCGGTTGCGCAAGGCCGAAGCCAACCGCATCGACATCGTGGCACTGGCGACCGAAGACCGCGCAAGCGTTGATGACCTGCATGGCAAAGTTGCAGCCTCAGGCGCTAGGATCGTCCATGCCCCGCGCGACTTGACCAGCCCCGGCGGCGGATACGGCTTCCGTTTCTTTACACCCGATGGTTTGCAGTTCGAGATTTCAAGCGATGTCGCGCGCGGACCAGCGCGCGAACTGGAGCGCTGGGAAGCCCTGCCCGAACGGATCAGCCACATCGTGCTCCACTCGCCCGATCATCACGGGCTGGTCAAATGGTTCTGCGATGTGCTCGGCTTCAAGATCAGCGATTGGCTCGGCGATTTCATGTGCTTCATGCGCTGCAATACCGCGCATCACCGCCTCGCCATTCTGCCCGGGCCGCCATGCCTTGATCACGTGGCATACGATATGTTGAGCGTGGACGACATGATGCGCGGCGCGCACCGTCTGAAGGTCAAGGGCACCAACATCAGTTGGGGTCCGGGACGCCATACCGCGGGCAACAACACGTTCAGCTATTTCGTCACGCCGGGCGGCTTTGTCACCGAATATACCTCGGAACTCGAAGAAGTTGACTTCGAAAACCGCGAACCCAAGGTCTACCCGCCAGCGCCACTGGTGATGGACCAGTGGGGCATTGGCGTGGGCGGTCCGCAAACGATGCCGCCCTCGGCCCCTAATCCCGGCCTGTTCGTAGCATCGGGGGATTGATCGTGGCACTGTTTGAATACTTCCCGAACTATATCTGGAACCTCTCGGTCGCCATTGCGATGGAAAGCGGGGGCCGGATCGGTGAAATCATCGATATGTGCCAGCCGATCAAGGATGCTGCGGCATCCGGGGCCGATGCCGGAACGCCGCAATTCATGGCGCAATGGGCGGCCATGGGCACAAAGCTGCTGGAACTGGCCGCCGAAGACGAAGCCAGGGGCCGCCTGTTTTCAGCATCGGACAAACTGGAGCGCGCCTCGCTCTATCTGTTCACCGCCGAACGGATGCAGGGCCATGGCGCTCCGGGCCGCACCGAAACCTATGCCAAAGCGCGCGCGGCTTTTGACAAATCGACGGTGCTGGGCAAGCTGAACCGCGAACGCGTGGAAATCCCGCTGGCAACCGGCACAATGCCCGCACTGTTCACCCGCGCGCCTGGCGACGGGCCAAAGCCGGTCGTGGTTTTCTGCAACGGCCTCGATAGCTGCAAGGAACTGCTCTACTGGACCCGCCTGCCCCACGAACTGGCACGGCGCGGCATCTCCACGCTTTGCGTCGATCAGCCCGGCAGTGGCGAGGCGCTGCGTTTGCAGAACCTGCCCGTCGATCCCCACAGCGAAAGCTGGGCATCCAAAGCCGTCGACTGGCTGGAACAGCAGGCCGATGTGGATCCCGCGCGGATCGGCCTGACCGGTATCAGCCTTGGCGGCCACTTTGCACCACGCGCGGTTGCCTATGAGCCACGTTTTGCCAGCGGCGCGGTGTGGGGTGCCAACCACAACTGGCGCGAAGTGCAGGACAAGCGCCGCGCCAACGAGGGCGAAAATCCCGTCCCCCATTACTGGGCGCACGTATTCTGGGCGTTTGGCGCAACGGACATGGACGATTTCCTCGAACGGTCATCAGCCATGAACCTCAACGGCCACATGGACCGCATCAAAGTGCCCTTCCTTGTCACCCATGGTGCCCATGACCGCCAGATCAGCGTGGGTTATGCCGATGATCTCTATGACCAGCTCGTCAATTCACCGCGCCGGGAAAAGGTGATCTTCACGCCGCGCGAAGGCGGAGTCGAGCATGTGGGGGCGGATAACATGTCATATGGCCGCGATCTGCTGTCAGACTGGTTTGCCGAGACTTTGGGTGGCAACACCAACTAACCCAAGCTTTTTGCCTGAATTGGAAAGACCATGACGCGCCGATTTGTCGACCTCTCGATTACGCTCTGCAACGATGTCGTCAGCGATCCGCCGTTCCTGCGTCCTGAAATCACCTATCAAAAGCATGGCGAAACGATGGGCGAACTGGGCCATTTCTTCCCCGGCGTTACCGCAGACCAGACGCCCGATGGCGCAGGCTTCGCGGCAGCGGAATGGGTGAAGCTGACCACGCACAACGGCACGCATCTCGATGCGCCATGGCATTTCCACCCCACGCAAGATGGAGGCAAACCATCGCTGACGATTGATGAAATCCCGCTCGAATGGTGCTTCCAGCGCGGCGTGAAGCTTGATTTCACCGCCCTGCCCGATGGCTATGTCGTCACTGCCGACGATGTCGCTGCCGAACTCGCGCGGATCGGCCATGATCTGCAACCGCTCGATATCGTGCTGGTCAATACCGCTGCCGGAAAGGCACTGGGCGATCCCGATTATGTCAGCCGGGGCTGCGGCATGGGCTATGAGGCCACGATGTACCTCACCTCGCGCGGGGTGCGCGTGACCGGCACCGATGCGTGGAGCTGGGACGCGCCCTTCGTCCACACCGCCCGCAAGGTTGAGGAAACCGGCGATACCTCGCTGATCTGGGAAGGGCACAAAGCCGGGCGCGATATCGGCTACTGCCATCTGGAAAAGCTGCACAATCTCGAAGTCCTGCCGCCGCACGGCTTCACCGTCAGTTGCTTCCCCCACAAGATCAAAGGCGCCTCGGCCGGGTGGACCCGCGCCGTCGCCATTTTCGAGGATTGATCAATGCGTCTGGCAACACGGCACAATGGCACGCCCGATGGCCAATTGATCCTCGCATCGGCAGACGGGCAGCGCTGCACGCCCGTCGTGAGCTTTCCGAACCTGCTCAATACGCTGGAAAACTGGCAGGCCGCGCAGCCTGCTCTCGCATTGGCGGCAGAAAGCCTCGCCGCAGGATCGGGCGAGCCGCTTGATCCCGCAACCTTGCGCGCGCCCCTGCCCCGCTCATGGCAGTGGCTGGATGGCTCAGCCTTCCCGAACCACGGCGATCTGATGCAAGTGGCCTTCGGGCTTGACCCCATCGATAGCGTGCGCCCGCTGATGTATCAGGGTCTGTCAGACCGCTTCCACGGACCGACCGACCCCGTCCCCTTTGCCGACGAGAGCGACGGCATCGATTTCGAGGGCGAGTTTGGCGTGATCGTCGATGCCGTGCCGATGGGCACCAGCGTCGCCGATGCCGCCGCGCACATCCGCCTGATCGTCCAGATCAACGACTGGTCGCTGCGTGCCATCGCCCCGGTCGAAATGAAAACCGGCTTTGGCTGGGTTCAGGCCAAGCCCGCCTGCAGCATGGCTCCCTTCGCAGTCACCCCCGATGAACTGGGCCCGGACTGGCGCGATGGCCGCGTGTGCCTCGATCTGGAAGTGGTGTGGAACGGCGAGCGGTTCGGCCTTGTCAACGGCGAACAGATGGCCTTCTCGCTGCCAGAACTCGTCGCCCACGCCGCCCGCACCCGCGATCTCGTCGCCGGAACGATCATCGGCACCGGCACCGTCTCCAACGCCGAATATGCAACGCGCGGCTCTGCCTGCATATCCGAACGCCGCGCGATTGAAATCATCGCTGACGGCGCTCCCTCCACCAGCTTCATGCACTTTGGCGATACAATCCGCATGGAAGCACGCAGCCACGACGGACGTGAATTGTTCGGTGCCATCGACCAGCAGGTCGTCAAAGCCTGACACCGCGCAGTCCGGTTGCATAAATCGCAACTACAACCTCACTCTTCGCACTTGCAGCATCGCGCTGTTTGAACGAAAACAAACTCGCCTTTCAGGCATCCTCTCCCAAACTTTCCAAGGGCCAGCGCAAGCTGGCCCCTTTTTTTTGGGCGCACGATCTACGGTAACACCGCGAACGTCAGCCCGGCATCCGCCCGCAACCGGTCGATCAGCCTGTCCCCAAGGATCGTCGCTGGCGTCCAGAAGCCTCCCGGCACATCATCCGGCACGTCTTTGGCAAGGCAGGCTGCGGCTTGGGACAGCATCTTGGCGGTTGAGCCATAGCCCGGATCGCGATCACCGGTGACCCGGCACCTGATCTTGTCGCCCTTGGCCGTTGATCCAAGGAAAACCAGATCGAACCGTCCTTCGCGTTGTGCCTTCTCGTCCGGTCCCTCACCCGGCTTTGGCAGTACCCTGGTTTCCAGCAGCCAGCGCGTCGGCGGGATCGCCAGCCCGATCATCAGCGCAGCCAGGCCCCAGGTCGCCATCCGGGCCACACCCTTGCTTTTGGTCACGATGGCTTCTTCGTACTTGAACTGCGCACCATAACTGTTGCCGCTGAGGGCGTTCGAGCGATGCACGACCCGCGTGTTGATGCCGGCCATAACGAAGGGCGCGATCCAGCCTCCATAGACGTCATCATAAGTGATCTTCACATCGTGTTGCTGCGCGGAAAATCCATGTCCGGGCGGGCACATGCTATAGGGGTCTTTCAGCTCGCGGCGCAGATCGGCATCGCCTGCCGCTTCCTTGACCATATTGATCATGCTCGCGATGGTGCCGCCCGAAGCACCGCCTTTCATGGCGGCAACCCGCATATCGATCCGGTCACACGTCTCGCCAAACTGTTCGAGAGCCTGGCGTTGCAGGAAATGGACGCCCATGTCCGACGGGATGGAATCAAAGCCGCAGCAATGAACGATCCTCGCCCCGCTCTTTTTCGCGTCCGCCTCGTGGCGTAGTTGCATCTTGCGGATCCACTGCGGCTCACCCGTCAGATCGCAATAGTGCGTGCCGGACGTGGCACAAACCTGCACCAGCAAATCCCCATAGAGCGCATATGGTCCGACGGTGGACATCACGACTTTGGTCTGCGCGCACATCTGCTGCAATGCGCCCTCATCCGCAGCATCAGCCACGATCATATCGGTGCCCGCAAGCCCGATCCGGTCACTCACCTGCTGCAGCTTGCTGTGCGACCTTCCGGCAATCGCCCACACAACCGACCCGTCAGCAAACTGGTCTTTCATATACCGCGTAATGATCTGGCCGACGAAACTGGTGGCCCCGTAAACGATAATGTCATATTTCTTATGCGTCATAACAGCTTCCCGTATCCCAGGAATTGGGAATGCCGACACGCGCAGAGCAGCCGCCCCCGTGTACTGGCGGCAACGGTGTGCGAGAAACCGCATGGATCGGCAAGCCAATAAGCACGGGCATTCCCCACGCTGGAACGGAACGAGGTGCCCCTTCGTACAGGGCATGGAAGGCCCGCATTGAGCTCCCTTGCAGCGTCAGGATGGGTCGGTGAGTGCGACGATCTTGGTCGTCCAGCCGCCCTTCGAATTGCCTGTAGCCTGGCTTTGAGTCCCCCTTTTGCGCCGTGGCCATGCCCGTGCGCACCTTGCCGATAGTGGCATCCACCATAGCGTATTCCATGTCGAGCACACCCGACAGAGCCTCGAAAATCCCGGCAAAAACATCTGCTCTGGCCCAATCACGATGGCACCTGAAAGCCGTGTTGCACTTGCCGAACCCGGGCGGAAGGTCACGCCAAGGACTGCCCGCCCTTGCGATCCACAAAATCCCTTATACCAACATCCGATTACCCGTTCCGCTCCGTCCCGGATCGGTCTTCTTGCCCAAGCAGCGCGGCTCGATCAGCGACCATTGACGGTCCGTCAGACATAGGCATGGCATTCAGCGCTCCCTTCACAGAGCTTGAATCACAAACTACCCTCAACGTTAATCCTGAATCTCAACACCCCCCAAAGTCGGCAGATTTGCGTTTGGCACCGACGGACTGGCTTGACCATGAAATCGCCAAGCGACAGGACTACGACGAGATGAGGAGGGAATCTTGACCAGAGATGATACGACAGCGCACATCAGCGCCTATTACGCTGCGTTCAATGCTGGCGATCAAGAAGGCATGCTGGCATGTCTGTCCGAAGATATTGCGCATGACATCAACCAGGGCGAGCGGCAGTCTGGCAAGGCCGCGTTCCGTGCATTTCTTGCGCATATGGACCGTTGCTATCGTGAGCGGCTGGAAGATATTGTCATCATGGCCAGCGATGACGGGTTGCACGCGGCGGCGGAATTTGTCGTGCACGGCCAGTATCTGGCTACTGACGATGGCCTGCCGGAAGCCAACAGCCAGAGCTATGTTTTGCCCGCCGGGGCATTTTTCGATCTGGCCGATGGTGCGATCACCCGCGTCAGCGTCTATTACAACCTCGCCGACTGGATGAGGCAGGTGGGCGGGTGAGCCTGACCGTTCGCGCACTTTCAGGCGAAGCCCTGACCGGAGCGATCGAGGATCTCGCCGCGCTCCGGATCGCTGTTTTTGCCGCCTTTCCCTACCTGTATGACGGCGACATGGCCTATGAAGCGGAATATCTGCGGGAATTCAAAGAGACGCCGGAAGGCGTTTTGGTGGCGGCCTATGACGGCGCGCAAATTGTCGGCGCGGCGACCGCCTCGCCGATGTGGGTGCAGAAAGAGGAATTTCGCACGCCGTTCGAACAGCAGGGTATCGATACGTCCAGCTTGTTTTACTTTGGCGAAAGTGTCCTGCTGCAGGAGTATCGCGGGCGGGGCGTGGGGCACGCCTTCTTTGATCATCGCGAGGCGCATGCCCGCAAATCCGGCGCCCACGCTGCAACTTTTGCGGCAGTGATCCGGGCTGAAGATCATCCCGCCCGTCCGGCAGGGTATCGGCCTTTGGACGATTTCTGGCGCAAACGGGGATATGCCAGGGTCGAAAATCTCGTCACACACCTGGCATGGAAAGAGCACGGCGAGAAAACCGAAACGCTCAAGCCGATGCAATACTGGATGCGCAAGCTATGAGTTTCGTCGTGGCTGCCGCACAATATCCTATCGATGCGCTGTCCGACTGGGAGGCCTATGCCGAGAAGCTGGAACGGTGGGTAAGTTCCGCCGCCGCCGGTGGAGCGAGCCTTGCCGTTTTTCCGGAATATGGCGCAATGGAATTGGCATCGCTTGATCCGGCCACGATGGGCAGCCTTTCGGGGTCGATGGCCTTCGTATCATCGTTAGTGCCGCAAGTGGATGCGTTGCATGCCCGGCTTGCCGCGCGCCATGGCCTCCATATCCTTGCTGCCAGCATGCCGTGCCAGAACGATGACGGGCGCTATGTAAACCGCGCGAGGCTGTTCACGCCTTCGGGCAGAATGGGCGCGCAGGACAAGCAGATCATGACGCGGTTCGAGCGCGAACAGTGGGGCGTTTCCAGCGGCGGGCCCTTGCGCCTGTTTGATACCTCCCTTGGCAAGATCGGTGTGCTGATCTGTTATGACAGCGAGTTTCCACTGCTTGCCCGTGCATTGGTCGAAGCCGGCGCCGAGCTGCTACTGGTCCCCTCCTGCACCGACACCTTGCAGGGCTATTGGCGCGTGCGCATCGGTGCCCGGGCAAGGGCATTGGAAGGGCAATGCTATACGGTCCATTCGCCCACCATAGGCGATGCCCCATGGTCGCCTGCCGTTGATGTCAATTGCGGAACCGCAGGCATTTTCGCTCCGCCAGATGGTCAATTCCCGGACGATGGAATCGTCGCAGAAGGCGAAATGCACAAGGCAGAATGGATATTCTGCAATATCGATCTTTCTCGCGTCGGCATGCTCCGCGAGAACGGGGCCGTATTGAATACCAGACACTGGAATGAACAGAATTCGACAGCTGGCACGTTGTCTGTGGAAACTCACTCGTTGCTCTGAAAGTCTTTGATGGCGCTTGCGCCCGGGCGCTGGGAGGGCTTGCGCTGCGGAGCCCGCAGGGCAGAGCGAAAGTGTGCCCAAAACGTTTGGTCTGCATTCGAACATCTTGCGTGATGACTATCCAGATCAGGTCAGTCAGGTACTCTTCCACCAGAGCAGTTTCGTGCGCGCCCCGCGTTTTGCCGGGAGCGAGGCTTACAGCGTGCCAGCGCGCTAGCCTCAAAAAATAACGATATGTTATCTTGTATCATTTACAGAAGGTCGTTTATAGCGCCTGCGAGCCCAGGTTGCGCTGCTGCTTTAAAACAGCAGCACGGATCGCAAAAAGGATACCTTGCAATGAAACTATCTCGCTTGCTTGCCAGCGGTACTGCGTCCGCCGCGCTGGCTCTTTCTTTTCCTGCTTTTGCGGATGAGCGCGCCGATGAAGACGGCGATCAAAATCGTGCGCACAGCCAACCATCAACCGAAATCATCGTGACCGCACCTTATGAGCGTGATCGCGAAATGGTCGCCACGGCTGTTACGGTTCTACAAGGCGATGCTTTGCAATTGCAGCAGCGTTCCACCATCGGTGAGACATTGGCACGCCAACCGGGGGTGTCTTCCAGCTTCTTTGGTCCGAATGCTTCCCGCCCGATTTTGCGCGGTTTGGATAACGAGCGAGTCCGCGTCCTGACCGACGGGGTCGGCAGTTTTGACGTTTCGAACACGTCTGTCGACCACGCCGTTGCGATCAATCCTCTCTTGGCAGACCGGATCGAAATCCTGCGCGGGCCTGCCGCCTTGCTTTACGGTTCTGGCGCGATTGGCGGTGTGGTCAACATGCGCGATCTGCGCATTCCGCGCGAAGTTCCCGAAGGTGGGCCGCACGTCGATGCCGTGGCAGGCTATGCATCGGCTGCGCGTGAACGCAATATCGGTGCCTCGGTGAATGCGCCGCTGGGTGGTGGTTTTGTGGCCCACGTTGATGGCAGCTTCTTTGAATCGGATAACTACCGCAGCGGAGGCTTTGTTTTTAGCCGTGAATTGCGGGACGCTGCTGCAGAAGAAGGTGGCGAAGTGGCCGAGGATGCCGGCGCTTTTGGCCGGGTTGAGAATACCGCCGCACGCACCTGGGATGTGGCAGGCGGCCTGGCTTGGGTCGGTCAGGATGGGGCCAATTTCGGTGTGGCCGTAAGTCACCTTGCAAATCGTTACGGCATCCCCAACGGCCTTGAAATCGGGCACGATGACCATGAAGACGACCATGCTGACGAAGATCACGATGAAGATCATGGCGATGGGCATGGCCACGAAGAAGGTCACGGCCATGAAGATATCACCCTCGATATGCGCCAGACCCGTGTCGATCTGCGCGGGGCGGTGCCGCTTGACGGCGCATTCAAGGAGCTGAAGGTGCGTGCCGGTTGGGCTGATTACCGCCACGATGAGATCGAAAATACAGGGGAAATTGGCACGAGCTTCTTCAACCGCAGTTGGGAAGCGCGCGTCGAGCTGGTGCAAGCCGAGCGTGATGGCTGGCAGGGCGCTACCGGCATGCAAGTGTTCAGCCGCAATTTCAGCGCTGTCGGGGAGGAAGCCTATATCCCTGCCAACCAGACGCGCCAGTTCGGCCTGTTCACCTTGCAAGAGCTTGATCTTGGCAGCCTGCGTCTGGAGGCCTCTGGCCGCTATGAACACAGCACTGTAAAATCTGCGGCAATCGGTCGTGAGCGTCAATTCAATGCCGTGTCGCTGTCTGCCGGCGGGTCATTGCAACTGGGCGAAGGCTGGCGCTTGGCGTTGAGCCTTGCACGTGCCGAGCGCGCGCCATCGGCAGAAGAGCTGTTTGCCAATGGCGCTCACGCAGCAACCCGTGCCTTCGAGATTGGCAACTCCAATTTCAGGACGGAACGACAGTTGGGCGCAGAGGCTGTTCTGCGCGGGCGCGGCGCCGGTTGGCGGTTCGAATTGTCGGGCTTCTTCAACCGGTTTGACAACTTCATTTCGTTGAATGCGACAGGAGACGAAGAAGACGAATTGCCGGTGTTCCAATATGCGCAAACGGACGCGCGCTTTTACGGCTTTGAAGTTGAAGGTGCGGTCACGCTGGCGCAGTTGGGACAGACAAGCATCGAGGCAACCGGCCTTGTCGACTATACGCGCGCCGATATTCTGGGCGGAGGTGGCGCAGTCCCACGCATTCCACCGTTGCGGATGATCGGTGGCGTTGAAGCCACCGGAAATGCATTCGGTGGCCGCCTGGAAGTGGAACATGCAACCGCGCAGCGCCGCGTAGCCGTTTTTGAAACCGCCACGCCGGCATGGACCATGGTCAACGCCAGTATTTCATGGAAGCCGTTTGGACCGGAAGCACAGACCACATTCATGCTTCAAGCCAACAACATTTTTGACGTGGAAGCCCGGCGACACACAAGCTTTCTCAAGGACGTAGCACCGCTATTTGGCCGCGACATCCGCCTGAGCGCGCGCGTTAGCTTCTGAATGGAAAACCGGGGCGGCTCCGTTCCGCCCCCGTTGATTGTCATGGTTCCCGGGCCAGAATTTTAACATAAACGTGGATCATTCCGCCTCCTGGCCGACCTTTCAGCAATCAACGCATTGGCCTTGCGCCTCGGTGAGCCCGCTTAGAGGAACCAGAAAAGTACAATGACTTGATTTTGCTATATTATTTTAAACTTAACTTTAAATTGGCCCCCAACATGATCCTGCTACCCCATTTTATCCACCGTTCTTGCCCGCCCTTGCGCGCGTTTGAACGTCAGTAAACGAAGACCATTTGCACGATGTCGAAGGGCCGCTTTGGCTGGATCAGGTTCATGGCGGCGTTGAACTCCAGTTCCACCAGCCGACCATCCTTTTCGCATGACCAGAACACGTTCCGGTATTCGCGGTGCTGCACCTGAATCTTGGTGCGGTTCTTGTCGCCATGAAGCCGCCCGTCTTCGCCGTCATCTTTGATTTCGATTAGGGCAATGCCGTCGCGGGTGATCCGGCCCTTAATCCCGACTGCAAAGTCTGGAAAGAAGCGGTTGCCAGTGGGCAGGATCATCCTTGCGGTCCACTTTTCGTTTTCCGGATTGCGCAGCCACCACCGCTCCGTGCCCGACGTGTCAGCGTCCAGCATTTCGGCAAACTGGCGTTCGGGTTTGTTCATCCTTGCGCACCGCAGACTTGCGGATCAGTTCGCCCTGCTTGTGCACCGGCACATGGCCATAGCGGGTGAACGTCGTCATCACGTTTTCATGGCCCAGATTCTGCGACCATGCCTTCATCTGTTCGGCGTTCAGGCCTTGCCACAGGGCATGGCGGACCAGAAGAAACAGCCCCTTCGCATCAGTGGGTTTGCAGGGCTTCGCGCCCGGCTTCGCATTCCGGATTGCAGTGGTCGAAAGTGCCAACGGGGGCCACGCCTTTCAGCAGTTGCTAGAGCGTCGTGCGGTATATCTGATCCACCGTGATTGCCTCAGGAAGCTTCTC
>CAZSTP010000007.1:0-19763 GCA_964609325.1 uncultured Novosphingobium sp.
TTCGAAGGCCCGATGATGTCGATCAAGTCGGTCAACAGCCTGTCGCACTATACTGACTGGACGATTGGCCACGTGCATTCCGGCGCGCTGGGCTGGAACGGCATGATTACCTTCGCCTGCATCTACTATATGGTGCCGCGTCTGTGGGGCAAACCGCGCCTTTACAGCCTGCGCATGGTCAACTGGCACTTCTGGCTCTCGACCGTGGGCATCGTATTCTACGCCTCCTCGATGTGGGTGGCAGGCATCACGCAAGGCCTGATGTGGCGCGAATATGGCGCTGACGGATATCTGGTGAACAGCTTTGCCGAAACCGTGCTGGCGCTGAAACCGATGTACTTCCTGCGCGCCTTTGGTGGCCTGCTGTTCCTCAGCGGTGCCGTGGTGATGACCGTCAACGTCTGGCGCACGATCCTCGGCCACCAGCGTGACGAAGCACCGATGCGCGATGCCGCCTTCGATCCCGCAAAGGATCGCCCGATCATCGCGGTTGCGGCCTGATCCCGATCTTTCCGGAGAAAATCCCATGACCACAATCGTGGAACGCCACAAGAAACTGGAACGCAACGTCACCCTGCTGGGCCTTGCCGCCTTTGCAGCGGTGACGGTGGGCGGCATCGTCGAAATCGCGCCGCTGTTCTGGATCGATAATACCATCGAGAAGGTAGACGGCATGCGGCCCTACACCCCGCTCGAACAAGCCGGACGCGATATCTACGTCCGCGAAGGCTGCTACAATTGCCATAGCCAGATGATCCGTCCGTTCCGGGACGAGGTCGAACGCTACGGCCATTACAGCCTCGCTGCGGAATCGATGTACGACCATCCGTTCCAGTGGGGATCAAAGCGCACCGGGCCTGATCTGGCGCGTGTCGGCAATCGTTATTCGGATGAATGGCATGTCCAGCATCTCAAAGACCCGCGCAGCCTCGTGCCGGAATCAATCATGCCGACCTATGCGCATCTGGCAGCGCATGAACTGGACGCAGGCGACATGACGGCGGAACTGCGCACGCTCTATCAAGTGGGCGTGCCCTATTCGGCAGATGACATCGCCAAAGCCAACGACGATCTGAAAGTCCAGGCCGAATCCGATGGCGACGCGAGCGACCTCAAGAAGCGTTACCCCAAAGCGCAAGCGCGTGATTTCGATGGCGATCCCAAGCGCCTGACCGAGATGGATGCGCTGGTCGCCTATCTGCAAATGCTGGGCACGCTGGTCGATGTGAACGCGCCTGCCGCGCAGGAAACGCTCGCCAAGGAGAAGGGCCGATGAGCACGCACTCCACCTATGATCTGCTGCGCCATCTAGCCGATAGCTGGGGGCTGCTGATGATGACGGCGATCTTCCTCGGCCTGTGTGCATGGCCCTTCCGGCCCGGCGCACGGCCCATGAACCGCGATGCGGCAAACTCGATCTTCAAGGACGAGCACGATGTCTAAACCACGCTTGGATGACGCAACCGGCGTCGAAACCGTTGGCCATGAATGGGATGGCATTGAAGAACTGAACAACCCGCTGCCGCGCTGGTGGCTGTGGTCGTTCTATGCCTGCATCGTGTTCGCAATCGGCTATGTCATTGTCTATCCGGCCATTCCGCTGCTCGATACGGCATCCGCGGGCACCTTCGGCTGGTCGAGCCGGGGTGATCTGGACAAGGAAATGAAGGCGGAGTCCTTGCGGACAGCGGCCATGCGTTCCGAACTGGATCAAGCCTCGATTGAACAGATTGCAGGCGACCCCCGCCTGCGCCGTGCCGCGATTGATGGCGGACGCGCCGCGTTCAAGGTCAATTGCATCCAGTGCCACGGCAACGGCGCAGCAGGCAGCGTCGGCTATCCCAACCTGAACGACGATGACTGGCTGTGGGGCGGCGATGCAGCCACCATTCACCAAACGCTGGTCAATGGCATTCGTCAGCCCGGCGACGATGCCACGCGGATGAGCATGATGCCAGCCTTCGGACGCGACGGCATTCTGACAGCACCGCAAGTGCAAGATGCCGTCAGCTACGTCCGCGTGATCTCCGGCAATGAAAAGCCAAGCGCTTCGGCACAGCGCGGTGCGGAGATTTTCACCGCCAATTGCGCGGTATGCCACGGCGCGAATGGAGAAGGCAGCCGCGCGGTCGGTGCGCCAAAGCTCAATGATGCGATCTGGCTCTATGGCGGTGACCGCAAAGCGCTCACGCAGACGCTTAACAATGCACGTTATGGCGTTATGCCATCATGGGGCAACCGGCTCGATCCGGTGACCGTCAAGATGCTCGCCACTTACGTCCATTCGCTCGGCGGCGGTGAAGCAGCGCCCGCTCCGGCTCCCGCCGCACCACCCGTCGCAGCGGCGCAATAAGCCCCAAAACAGGACATACGGCCATGAACGCGCACGATCCCAAACTCAGCGCGGACCACTCCAACGAAATCGGCCACGAAACCAGCATGTACGAAAAGCGTAAAGCCGTTTTCCCCAAAGCCATCGACGGGGCGTTCCGGCGCTTCAAGTGGCTGGTCATGGCCGTGTGCCTGACAATCTACTGGGGCACCCCCTGGATACGCTGGGACCGTGGGCCTTACGCCCCCGATCAGGCCGTGCTGATCGATCTGGCGCACCGCCGGTTCTTCATGTTCAACATCGAAATCTGGCCGCACGAGTTCTACTTTGTGGCAGGCCTGCTGATCATGGCGGGGATCGGCCTGTTCCTCGTCACCAGCGTGGTCGGACGTGCATGGTGCGGCTATGCCTGCCCGCAAACGGTCTGGACCGATCTGTTCCAGCACGTTGACCGGCTGATCGATGGGGATCGCAACGCGCAATTGCGCTTGCAAAAGGCCCCTTGGGGACCGGCCAAGATCGCGCGGCGTGCGCTCAAGTGGGGGATCTACCTCGGCATCAGCTTTGCCACGGGCGGCGCGTGGATTTTCTACTTCGCCGATGCGCCCACCCTGCAATATGAATTCTGGACCGGCACTGCCGCTCCCGTCGCCTATGCCACCACTTTCGTGCTGACGATGACCACCTTCGTGCTCGGCGGTTTCATGCGCGAACAAGTGTGCATCTATATGTGCCCGTGGCCGCGCATCCAGACCGCGATGCTCGATGAAAAGTCGCTGCTCGTCACCTACAAGGACTGGCGCGGCGAACCGCGCGGTTCTGTCAAAGCGGCGCTGAAGGCCGCCACTCCACTGGGCGATTGCATTGATTGCCTGCAATGCGTCGCGGTCTGCCCCACCGGCATCGACATTCGCGAAGGCCCGCAGATCGGCTGCATCACCTGCGCCTTGTGCATCGATGCTTGCGACAAGGCGATGGCCGATGTGGGCCGTCCGCGCGGGTTGATCGATTACTGCACGCTGGACGATGCAACGCGCGAAAAGCGTGGCGAGCAATCCGTGTCGATCCTCAGGACGGTGTTCCGCCCACGCACTTTGGTTTACCTCGGCGTATGGTCTGGCATCGGCCTCGCGCTGCTGTTCGCCCTGGGCCAGCGCGAACGGATGGACATCTCCATCGCCAAGGATCGCAACCCGGAATACGTCACGCTGTCTGACGGTTCGGTGCGCAATGCCTACACGCTCAAGCTGCGCAATATGGAATCGCGCCCGCGCACGTTCCGCATCGCTTTGCGCGGGCTGGAGAACGGCACGATCTATACCGACGAGATGGATTCTGCCGCCGCGCGCCGCGAATTGACCACCGAAGTGCCCTCAGACACCACCAAGCCGGTACGTGTCTATGCGCTGGCCCCACGCGGCAGCGCGCCCGCCGAATTCGCCTTCGAGCTTGCCGCAACCGACAAGGAAGGCGGCACAGACACCAGCGAAACCACCTTCACCACAGCCCAAGGAAACGGCCAATGATGCGTATCCGCACCTTTACAGGCTGGTATATGGCACTGATTCTCATCAGCTTTTTTGCCGTGGTCATTGGCGTGAACCTCACCATGGCGCGCTTTGCCTCGTCCACTTTCGGCGGCGTGGTGGTTGAAAACTCCTACGTCGCCAGCCAGCAATTCAACGGCTGGTTAAAGCAGGCCAGCGCCGAACAGGCCCTCGGCTGGAAAGGTACCATCACCCGCGATGGCGATGGCCGCGCAACGCTCCAACTAACTGATAAAAATAGCAAAATGATCACCGCAGCCAAAGTCACCGCCGTGGCCGAACACCCTCTCGGCCGTCGCCCCGCCACCGCTTTGGTCCTGCACGAAATCGCGCCCGGCACATATGCCGCCCCGCTCGAAAAAGGCCGCTGGCGCTTGCGCATCACGGTAGAGGCACAGGCCAAGGCATGGCGCACGATAGGGGATGTGCAATGAGCGTCGTCGCCTTCAAACAGCCTGAAACAGCAGCGCCGATCCACACGATACTGGCGGTTCCGGCCATGCACTGCGCCGGATGCATGGGCAAAGTCGAGCGCGCATTCGGCAAAGTCAAGGGCGTCCATTCCGCCCGCGCCAACCTGACCGCGCGCACCGTCGAGGTGATCCACGACGCCCACGTGGAAATGCCCGCCCTCGTCGCCGCGCTCGCCGCCACCGGCTTTGAAGCCCAGGTGCGTGAGCCCGAGGCGGAGAACGTTTCGGCGGTAAAGCCCTTGCTCGCGCCGCTGGGTGTGGCAGCTTTTGCCTGCATGAACGTGATGCTGATGTCGGTCAGCGTCTGGTCGGGCGCGGATGGCACGATGCGGTCGCTGTTCCACTGGGTTTCGGCGCTGATCGGCGTTCCCGCCATCGTCTATGCCGGACGCCCGTTCTTCACCTCGGCGCTGAAAGTGCTGCGCCATGGCAAGACCAACATGGACGTGCCGATCTCCATCGGCGTGACCATCGCCACCGGCCTTTCGTTCTATGAAACGCTGACGGGCGGGGCAGAAGCATGGTTCGATGGCGTGCTGATGCTGCTGTTGTTCCTGCTGGCAGGCCGCGTGCTGGATGCGATGATGCGCGATCGCGCGCGTTCGGGCGTCGATGCGCTGTTACGGCAAGCAGCGTCTGGCGCAATGGTGATCGAGGCCGATGGCGCAACCCGCTGGCTCGATGCCAAATCGCTCCGCCCCGGCATGCTGATGCGCGTTGCCGCAGGGGAGCGGCTGGCGGCAGACGGCGAAGTTCTGCGCGGCACCACCCGCTTCGATCAATCGCTGCTGACCGGTGAGAGCGAGCCGGTCCCGGCAGGCCCCGGAACGCTGGTCCATGCCGGCACGCTCAACGCCGATGTGCCGGTCGATGTCCGCGTCACCGCCACCGGACAGGACACCGCGCTTTCGGAAATTGCCCGCCTTATGGAAGTGGCCGGGCAATCGCGTTCCAAATACGTGCGGATCGCGGACCGCGCTTCAAGGCTCTATGCGCCTGCGGTGCATACGCTGGCGGCGGTGACCTTTGCCGGATGGATGCTGGCAGGGGCAGGGGTCTACCACTCGCTCGTCATCGCCATCGCCGTGCTGATTATCACCTGCCCTTGCGCGCTAGGCCTTGCCGTGCCGGTGGCGCAACTCGTGGCGGCAGGCGCGCTGATGAAGCGCGGCATTCTGGTCAAAGACGGCTCCGCACTGGAACGCATGGCCGAAATAGACCGCCTGCTGCTCGACAAGACCGGCACGCTGACCATAGGCCGTCCCGTTCCCGACGAGGTCGCACTTGGCGCATTGTCCGGTGCCGAAGCCTCGGTCGCGCTCGCGCTGGCCAGCCACAGCCGCCATCCCTTGTCGCAAGGCTTGGCGCAGGCACTTGGCGCGATGGGCGTGCGCGCGGCCGGGCTTGAGGACGTGCGCGAAGAAGCGGGGCAGGGCGTCAGTGCGCGCTGGAACGGCATTGCCGTTGCACTTGGCCGCCCCGCTTCGGCGCAAGGCATGGCCACCGCGCTGCGCATTGAGGGCGGCCCGGTTCGCGTGATCGCTTTTGCAGATCGCTTGCGCCCCGATGCACAAGCCGCTCTGGCGCAATTGGCGGCTATGGATGTCGAAGCTTCTATCCTCTCGGGCGATTCCGTCTCCGCCGTGGGCACAATCGCCCGCATCACCGGCCTGACGGCCCAAGCCGCCGCCTCGCCTGCCGAAAAGCAGGAGGCCATCGAACGCCTGCAAAACGCGGGACGCAAAGTGATGATGGCAGGCGATGGCCTCAACGATGGCCCCGCGCTCGCCGCGGCCCACGCCTCCATCGCGCCGGGCACGGCCAGCGACGTAGGACGCCAGGCCGCAGACATGGTGTTCACCTCGGAATCGCTGCTGGCGATCCCGCGCGCCATCCGCGTTTCGCGCGCCACGATGCGCGTGGTGCGGCAGAACTTCGTGCTCGCCATCGGCTACAACGCACTCGCGGTGCCGCTGGCCATCGCCGGTTACGTCACGCCATTGGTTGCCGCTATCGCCATGTCGACCAGCTCGCTGATCGTCGTCGCCAATTCGCTGCGGCTGACAGGAGAAGCCAAATGAACGGCATTGCGATCATGCTTCCCATCGCGCTGGGCATGGGCCTGTTCGGCCTTGCCGCGTTCTTCTGGGCACTGAAACGCGGGCAATTCGGTGATCTTGATGGTGCCGCCGCGCGCATCCTGATTGAAGAGGATGACGAGCCATGAGCCGCCTGCTCAAACTCCTCGCCCCGCTGGCAGTGATCCAGATGGCCAGCCCCGCGCCCGCGCAAGCCTCGTTCGTCATGGTGCCATCATGCGGGGGTAATGGCGGCATGGTGCCGATCCGCATCCCCGGAAAGAACGACGGGAACAATAATCAGCCCTGCTGCAAAGTTTGTCATATCTCAATGCGCAAGCGTTTTGCCGCCGATAGCTGTTGCGATGATAGCGAGAGGGAAGACGAAGATGAGAGCAGCGGGGAACGGGGCGATAACGATGTCGCCTGAAAGCAAAAACCGGACCGAAACCTTTGCGGACTGGACCTATTACCCCGAACTGCTCGAAACGCCGGTGCCGCGCTACACCAGCTATCCCACCGCCGCTGAGTTCGTCGACGAAAGCTTTGAAGAGCGCCAGCGCGCCGCTTTGCAGGGGTTAAGCGGAACCGTCTCGCTCTATCTGCATATCCCCTATTGCCAGGAAATCTGCTGGTACTGCGGCTGCAACACAGGGGCCGCCAACAAGACGCAGCGCCTCGCCGCCTATCTTGAAGCGCTGCACCACGAAATAGAGCTGGTTGCGCGCAACCTGCCTCCATCGGTACGGATCACGCGCATCGCCTTTGGCGGCGGAAGCCCCAATGCGATCAAGCCGACCGACTTTGTAAGGCTGATTGACAAGCTCACCCTGAACTTCCGCCTGTCCAATCCTGTCATTTCCATCGAACTCGATCCGCGCAGCCTTGCTGCCGATTGGTTCATGGCGGTGCGCGGGATCGGCGTGATCAAGGCCAGTCTTGGCGTGCAAACGCTTGACCCCAAGATTCAGGCCGCAATCGGACGCGTGCAGCCGCGCGAACTGATCGAACGCGCAACCCAAGGCTTGCGCAAAGCGGGCGTGGATTCGATCAACTTCGATCTGATGTATGGCCTGCCGTTCCAGAACGATGCCGTGCTGGCAGAAACGCTCGACCAGTCCATCGCGATGGGCGCAGATCGCATCGCCCTGTTCGGCTATGCCCACGTGCCGCACATGATCCCGCGCCAGCAGCGCATCGATGCCAGCGAATTGCCCGATCAGCGCGCGCGCTTCCGCATGGCGGCGCAAGGCCACGCGCGGTTGACCGCTGCGGGCTATGATGCGGTCGGTTTCGATCACTTCGCGCTGCCCGGCGATGATCTGGCCATCGCGGCCAGATCCGGCACCTTGCGCCGCAATTTCCAGGGCTTTACCGAAGACCAGTCCCCCGTCCTGATCGGCCTTGGCGCATCATCGATCAGCGAATTCCCCGAAGTCTTCGTGCAGAACGAAAAGAACGCCGGGCGCTATCGCATGCTGGTGGGGGCAGACCAGTTGACCGGTCGCAAGGGCGTGGTGCGCAACGCCGATGACAGGCGGCGCGGGGCGATCATCACCGATCTGCTGTGCCGGGGCAGGGCCACCATTGATGGCGATCTGCTGGCCATCAACCGTGATCGGCTGGACCCCTTTATCGAGCGCGGCCTTGCCCGGCTTGATGGCAACAGCCTTGAACTGCTGGCGGGCAGCGCGCCTTATGCCCGCTCGATTGCAGCGGTGTTCGATGCCTATCGCGGCGGGGAAAAGCAGTTCAGCTCGGCTATCTGACGCAAGAATAGCTATGCGCTTAGCCTTAGCAGGTGCACAATCGGTCCCACTCGCGTTAAGCCCGCACTCCAACAAGGGATGCGCGCCGCACGCCAGCGCGAGGGAGACACCATGAAGCCGATTGAAACCATCATGCGCACAGCGCCGGTCATTCCGGTCCTTGTGGTCGAGGATGTGGCTCACGCGCTCCCCATCGCGCGCGCTCTGGTAAAAGGCGGTTTGCGCGTCCTTGAAGTCACGCTTCGCACCGCCGCCGCGCTCGATGTGATCCACGCGATGAAGGCGGTTGAAGGCGCAATCGTTGGCGCTGGCACCGTGACCAATCCCGATGAACTCAAGGCCGCGATTGATGCAGGCGCCGAATTCATCGTCTCGCCGGGGTTGACTGACAATCTCGGCAAGGCCGCTGTGGCATCGGGCATTCCGTTCCTGCCGGGCACAGCCTCTGCCGCTGATATCATGCGCGGGCTGGACTTGGGCCTGACCCACTTCAAATTCTTCCCGGCCGCAACATCGGGCGGGCTTCCCGCGCTCAAGGCCTTGGCGGGTCCTTTCCACCAGTGCCGCTTCTGTCCCACCGGCGGCATTAGCGCCTCCACCGCGCCGGAATGGCTGGGCTTTGATCCGGTCCTGTGCGTCGGTGGCAGCTGGGTAGTGGGCAAGGGCACACCCGATGAAGCCGCGATTGAAGCGGCTGCGCGCGAAGCTTTCGCCTTGGGGCGATAACGAATTTCAGGGAAACTGGCGAAGATGAAGACGGTCGCAAAGCTCAGGGCACGGTTGCAGAAACTCCATGAGCGGACGGCCGAAACGCCGCTGTTCAACCCCGTTTTCCAGTTAAGCCACGAATTGTCGCGGCTGCTGGAAGATGGCGGGCTGAGCCTTGACGATCTCGACAGCCTTGTGGCCGAAATGGAGTGCGAGGCGCTGCAAAGCCGCGCCGTGCGTTTGCGCCGGTTGATCGCGCCAACGGCGGTGGACGAGAACCTCTCGCGCATCGCCGCGATCAATCCCGAAGAGGCGGGCTTTTCCGAATTCCGCACGCGTTGGGAAAAGCCGCTGCTCCACGCGGTATTCACCGCGCATCCCACATTCCTGCTCAACCCCGCGCAAGCCGATGCGGTGGCCACCGCCGCGCTGCACGATGATCCGCAAGCCTCGACCGTCTGCGCGGTGCCCTCGGCAGGCCCCAAAATCACGCTCGAATTCGAACACGTCGAAGTCTGCGCCGCGATTGAACGGGGCGCTGCGGCGCGTGACAAGATCAACGCCACGCTGCTGGCCCACGCGCGCCAGCGCTGGCCGGGCCGCTGGCTCGATTTCCGCCCGCTGCCGTTCCGCTTTGCCACCTGGGTCGGCTATGACATGGATGGCCGCACCGATATTGGCTGGACCACGTCCATCGCATTCCGTCTGCGCGAAAAGGCGCGGCGTCTGGCCAGTTACGCCACAGCCCTGCGCGCGATTGACGAGGCCCACGCCCTGCTCGCCACGCTCGATGCGGCGCAGGCCTATTCGGCGGAAATGGCCGAACTGTTCTCGTCCAATCTGGAAGCGCCAGAAGACCTCGCCGCCGCTGCCAATCGTCTGAGCGCCGATGATCCGGCCAAATTGCTCAGCCTTTCGCCATTGATCGAAGCGTTGGAAGCCGAAGCCAAAACCGCATCGGACGAAAAAGCGATCCCGCTGGCCACGCTGGCCGCCGCGATGCGCGCCGACGGGCTTGGCATTGGCTGGATTCACTTCCGCGTCAACGCCTCGCAGCTTCACAACGCCTTGCGCCGCCGGATCGATCCCGAAGGCACGCTTGACCTTGGCAGCAAAAGCGCGCTCTCACGCCTGCGCGAACTGCTGGCCGAAGTGCAGCCGCTGCGCGTGAACTTTGCGGCGCTGGCGATCGAGACGAGCACGGCCATGCGCCAGTTCCTCGTCATGGCCAAGATGCTCCAGCACATCGATGCCGATGCGCCGATCCGCATGCTGATTGCCGAATGCGAACAGCCGCAAACCGTTCTGGCCGCGCTCTATTTCGCCAAATTGTTCGGCATTGATGGCAAAGTCGATGTCTCGCCCCTGTTCGAAACCGAAACCGCGCTCGAACACGGTGGCCGCTTCCTCGAAGCGCTGCTGGCCGAAGAATCCTATCGCGATTACGCCCGCGTGCGCGGCCGCGTATCGATCCAGACCGGCTTTTCCGATGCGGGCCGCTTCATGGGCCAGCTTCCCGCAGCGCTCGCCATCGAACGCCTGCAAGGCCGCCTGGCCGAAGCGATGAAGAACAACGGCCTCACCGATGTCGCCGCGCTGATTTTCGATACGCACGGGGAATCAATGGGGCGCGGTGCGCATCCTTCGGGCTTTGCGGACCGGCTCACATGGCCGCTTTCGAACTGGGCGCGCCGCCGCTTTGCGCGTGCCGGCATCACGCTCGAACCCGAAGCCAGCTTCCAGGGCGGCGATGGCTATCTGTTCTTCCGCAACGATGAACTGGCGCTGGCAACGCTCACCCGTATCGCCGAAGCAGAGGCGAAAGACCTCGACCTGACCGCCAAAGACCCGTTCTATGATCGCACCGACCTCAGCCTCGATTTCTACCGCTCGATCCGCCGGGTGCAGCGCGAACACCTTGAAAGCGCGACCTATTCCCGCGCTTTGACCGCGTTCGGTCTGGGCCTGCTCAAGTCCACCGGCAGCCGCGTTTCGCGCCGCCAGTCCGATGTCGGCGCTGATCGCACGATGAGCTTGCGCCAGATCCGCGCGATCCCGCACAACGCCATCCTCCAGCAAATCGGCTATCCGGTAAACGTGATCGCGGGCGCGGGCACGGCGGCGGGCGAAGAAATGGAATCCATCGCCGAACTGCTCGGCCGGTCTGACCGTGGCAACCAGCTGGTGCGTCTGTTGCGCGCGGCAAACGGCCTTGCCTCGATCAAGACCGTGGCGGCCCATGGCGAACTGTTCAATTCCGCCTATTGGGCCAGCCGCCCCTATCGCGGCACCGAAACCGCGCTGGAAACCGCATGCCTCGCGCTCGCCGAATATCTGACCAAGGATGACCGTTCAGGCGTGTTCCGCCGCCTGACGTCACGGCTGCGCGTCGATTGGATGAAGCTTCACCGTTTGCTCTCGCTGGTGCCGGGCCACCGGCAGGGCCGTGATCCGGTGCAGGATGCGGATCGCCGGAGCATCGGTTTGCTGCAATCGGTGCGCCTTGCACTGTTGATGCACATGTTCATCCGCGCGGTGCAAGTCCCGCCATTCGCAAGATCAAACGACGTCAGCCGCGACGATGTGCTGGAAATGGTGCTGTCTTTGCGCGTTGACGATGCGCTGGCGCAATTGCGCCGCGCTTATCCGGTGATCGAGCCCGAAATCACCGATTTCGCGGTGGACGAAGCCACCGATTACCCCGACCATCGCGGCGAAGACTACGGCGCCATCCGCGCCCGCTTCATCGACCCCATCGAACGCGCGCAAACGCTCAACATCCGCATTGCTGTCGCCATCGCCAACTACTTCGGCGCGCACGGGTAAACAGAAAGTGCCTTCTTCCCCCCTCCCGCTTGCGGGTGGGGTCGGGGGTGGGCCTGCAATGCCAGCGCGTTAAGAAACAAACGTCCGCCCATGCTTCACGGGCGCCTTCACCGCGCTGAACACCGCGCCGGCTGACAAACGGCTGCCGCGCACCACCAGCATGATCCGGTCGCCCGCTTCAATCGTCACATCCTCGCCGGGATGCTGGATCGATTGGCCGTTCACCCGGTCAACCTGCACCACAAAGAACGCGCCGTTGCCGCGCCGTTCGGCCTCGCCCACCGTCTCGCCGGTCAACGCGCCGCCGGGCAGGGCTTCGACCACTTCGAGGTCCAGCCCCAGATCATGCAGGTTGCGGCGCGTCGTGCTCATGTCGCCGTCTTCGCCCAGCAAAGTGCCGGTTGCGGGGTAGAGGATCATCTCGACAATGCGTTCGGCGCCGATGTGGGTGGGCATCACCACTTTATCAGCGCCTGCATGGAACAGCTTGTTCTCGGTCGTCGGAGCTTCGCCGCGCGCGATGATCTCGATCCCGGGGTTGAGGTTGCGCGCCGATAGCGTGATGAACACATTGGCGGCGTCATCGGGCAGGACCGAGGCCAGCACTTTGGCGCGCGCGATCCCGGCGGCCTTGAGCGTCTGCTCGTCGGTTGCCTCGCCCACCATGCACAAAAAGCCTTGCGCCTTGGCATCTTCGGCTTTGGCATGGTCACGTTCGAGGATCAGGAACGGGCGCTTGGCCTCGGTCATCGCTTTGGCCAATTGCACGCCGATCCGGCCATAGCCGCAAATGATCACGTGGCCGTCCAGCTTTTCGATTTCGGTCATCATACGGTCGAGCCCCATCAGGCGGCGGAATTGAAACAGGGTGAAGACTTGCACCAAGGCACCGGTCATGATGATCATGCCGGTGCAGCCCAGCGTGATCGTGGCGCTGGTCCAGATCCGCAGGAAGGTGGTATCGACCGGGCGGATTTCGCCATAGCCGACCGAGAAGATCGTCAGCAGCACCATGTAGGCTGCATCGCCCAGCGGCCAGCCAGCCCATAGAAAGCCCGATGTGGCGATCACGAACACCGCCAGCTCGAACACCAGCGTGCCGGTGAGCATGCGCAACGGCGATCCGAGAACGGAATTCGCCCCTTGCGTCAGCGCCGATAACTCGCTGTCCTTGTCCATCCCGACCCCTTCATGTCCAGCTTAGAAGGGGCGGGGCGGGCTTGTCTAGGCCGGGAAACCAATAAGGGTCACGTGATCGCAGCGATGGCCCAGACCACGCCGGTCAGCAGGAATACGCCCGCGATATCCAGCGCCAGCCCGGCCTTGATCATCGACCGCATGGTGCAATGCCCGGTTGCCCATGCCAGCGCGTTGGGCCCGGTTCCGGCGGGCAGCATGAAGCCCCATGTCGCGGCAAATGCGGCGGGCAGGGCGAGCAGGATCGGATCTGCCCCCAATGCCGCCACCAGCGCGGCCACCACCGGCATGATCCCGCTGGCCGCCGCGATATTGCTGGCAAATTCGGTGACAAGGATAACGAAGGCCACCAGCACCAGCGCCACCACCGGCAGTGGCACATGTTGCAACGGCAGCAGCATCTGGCCCATCCACAGCGTCAGCCCGGATTCGGTCATGCCCATCGCCATGGCAAGCCCGCCGCCGAACATCAGCACCACGTCCCACGGTGCGCGGTTCGCTTCGGGCCATGTCAGCATCGCGCGGCCCGTGCCATCGGGCAGGACGAACAGGACGAGCCCTGCAATCGCGGCAATCGAACCGTCGGTAAGCCCGCCCTTGGGGAAAAATCCTTCGAGCCAAGGCTGCAAGACCCACGCGATAAACGCAAAGACCACGACCGGCAGCAAGCGCCGCTCAGGGATGGTCCAGCGCACCGAATGTTCAATTGCCTCGCGCGCGGCCACCGGATCGAAGCTGTCCTTGTCCAGACCCTGCACCCGCGCGATGATCCACGCGGCCAGCGGCACTGCCAGCAAGGCAATCGGCACGCCATACATCGCCCAGCCAAGGAACGTGATCTGCGTGCCCAGCGTCTTTTCGATCAGCCCTGCGGCAATGGCATTGGTGGGCGTGCCGATCATCGTGGCAAGCCCGCCAAGCGATGCGGAAAAAGCGATGCCCATCGGCAAAGCGCCCGCCATTCCTGCGGTTTCGCCCTCGCGCACCCCGCCTGCGCCCAGCATCGCCAGCGCCATCGGCATCATGATCAGAGCGGTGGAGGTGTTGGAGATAAAGCTGGACAGCACCGCCGTTGCCGCCATCACGCCCAGCAGCAATTGCCCGGGCTTCGCGCCCGCAAATCCCATGATGAACAGTGCCAGCCGCCGGTGCAGCCCCGTCCGCTCAATCGCCAGCGCCAGAAACGCGCCGCCGACAAACAGGAACATGATCGGCGAATAATAGGCCGACGCGGTCTTGTTGGCATCGGCCACACCCGTCAGCGGCAAGACGAGGAACGGCAAGAACGCCGTGGCCGATAACGGCAATGCCTCGGTCATCCACCACGCGGCCATCCACCACACAAGCCCCGCCGCGCTCCATGCCGTATCGGGCATGCCCGCAGGTGGTGCGACCAGCAGCGTCACCACCATGCCCAAAGGCCCTGCCATCAATCCGATTTTGCGCGCGTCGATCACGAAGATCAGGCTCCCCCTTATGTCCCTGTGCGTGGCCTAGCAGAGCCTGCGCCCAAAGGAAAAGGGCGCACCTTGCGGTACGCCCCATATCCTTTGCCGATCAGACTTATGCGCGCTTACTTCGGCGCAAGCACCATCAGCATCTGGCGGCCTTCCATGCGCGGGAAAGCTTCGATCTTCGCAATTTCAGCGACATCGTCCTGAACCTTGCGGAGCAGGTTCATGCCGATCTGCTGGTGCGAAAGCTCACGCCCACGGAAGCGCAGCGTGATCTTGACCTTGTCGCCATCCTCGATGAACCGCACCACGTTACGCATTTTCGTATCGTAGTCGTGGTCATCGATGTTCGGACGCATCTTGATCTCTTTGATCTCCTGCGTCTTCTGGCTCTTGCGGGCAGCGTTGGCCTTCTTCTGCGCCTCATACCGGAACTTGCCGACATCAAGGAACTTGCAGACCGGCGGATCAGCCGTAGGCGATACTTCGACAAGGTCGAGGCCAACAGAGGCAGCCTGATCGATTGCTTCGCGGGTGTACATGACACCCAGGTTCTCGCCATTCTCGTCAATCACGCGCACTTTGGGCACGTTGATCATCTGGTTAAAGCGAGGCCCGCTCTTGACGGGGGGCGCCATACTGCGCCGGGGTGGGGGAGCTATTGTGCTTTCTCCTGTAGTGGAAACAAAAAGTCGGTTGGCGCGCTCATATCACAAAGCACGTTTAGATAAAGGGCGCATTGCATCGGTTGTTCACGCAAAACGATCACGCCGCGCCGCGCCACAGCGCAAAGCGGGCCAGACGGTCGCCCGCCGGAACGATGGCATCAATCGCGCGGGCAGGCTGCAAGGCGGCCAGAATGGCCGGATCGCCCGCATCCATTCCGCCGGTCAAAGCGCCAAAAGCAGGCAAAATCAGGCGGTTTTCGCTGGCTACGGCGCAGGGGCGGGCAATCGAGCGACCCCGCACTTTCACCCGCAACTTGGGGTGGAAATGGCCCGAAACCTCGCACCCTTGCGTGCCGGTGCGGGCGATATGGCGCATCACAAGCCCGCGCGAAGAAAGCTCGTCCACCACGGTTCCACCCGGCGCGCGGGCGTCTTCATCGTGATTTCCGGTGATCCAGACCCAGTCTGTTGCGCGGGTGAGGGCATCCAGCATGCCCGCAGCATGGGGTTCCAGCCGGTCAACCCCGGCCGAGTCGTGAAACGAATCGCCCAGGCAGAAGACACGGCGCGCGCCGGTTTCCTTCACCGCTTGCGCCAGCCGCTCCAAAGTTGCCCTGCTGTCATAAGGGGGCAACATCTGGCCATGGCGGGCAAAGAAGCTGGCCTTCTCCAAGTGCAAATCGGCCACCAGCAACGCGTTTTCTTCCGCCCAGAACAACGCTCTGGACGCGCCCAGCCGGAATTCCTGATGTGCGAACGAAAAGGGAACCATTACGCCCCCTTGCCGGATGGCGTTTCCCTTGGCAAGTACCGTATCCATGACCGACTGGACCAATAACACCGCCCAAGCCCGCACATGGTTTGAATCGCTGCGGGACCGCATCTGTGCCGAATTCGAAGCGATCGAGCGTGAGGCAGGGTCTGACGCCAGCTTTGCCTATACGCCGTGGAACCGTGAGGCCGATGGCGAAACCGTCGCCAACGGCGGCGGCGGCGTGCAGGGCTTGATGAAGGGCAGGATCTTCGAAAAGGTCGGCGTCAATGTCTCGACCGTTCAAGGGGAATTTTCGCAGGAATTTGCCGGCACGATCAACGGTGCCAGCGCCGAAACGCCGGGCTTCACCGCCACCGGCATCAGCCTTGTTGCGCACATGGCCAACCCGCATGTGCCCGCCGTCCACATGAACACCCGCTTCCTCACCACCAGCAAGGCATGGTTCGGCGGCGGCGGTGATCTCAACCCGCCAATCCCTTATGAAGAAGATACGGCAGACTTCCACGCGAGCTACAAAGCGGCGTGTGACGCGCATGATCCCGAATATTACCCGCGCTTCAAAAAGTGGGCCGACGATTATTTCTACATCCCCCACCGCAAGGTTCATCGCGGTGTCGGCGGCATATTCTACGATCACCTTGAATGTGCCGATCAGGCTGCGTTCGAGGCGAACTTCGCGTTTACCCGCGATGTCGGCGATGCCTTCCTCAACATCTTCCCCGCGCTGGTGCGCCGCCGCATGGGCATGGAATTCAACGCTGCTGAAAAGCTCCAGCAACTCGAATATCGCGGGCGCTATGCCGAATTCAATCTCGTCTGGGATCGCGGCACGCTGTTCGGCCTGAAAACCGGCGGCAATATCGATGCCATCCTGATGAGCCTTCCGCCCGAAGCCGTTTGGACCTGATGGCGTGAAGGTTGAAGGCGAACCGCTGGGCGAGGGCTTTTTCAACGTCCGCGCGGGCGATCTTGCCTGCATCGTCACCGCGCTTGAAATGCTGGAACCGCCAGCGGACTTGCGCCGGTTAACGCCAGAGGATGACGTGCCGATCCAGCTTGTCCGCTGGAAAGACTGCACGCCTGAAAAGTATCGCCTGCTTTACAAGCGGGTTGGCGGGCCGTGGCTGTGGTGGGCACGGCTTGTCAAGAATGATGCAGAACTTGCTGAAATCCTGTCGGATTCGCGGGTTCACTTGTTCGCCGTGGTTGACCGCGCCCGCGTCGAAGTCGGCATTGTCGAGCTTGATTTCCGCGTCGAAGGCGAATGCGAGATCGTGTTCTTCGGCCTCATCCCGGGTGCCACCGGCAAAGGCCTTGGCAAATGGCTGATGCGTAAGGCCTTGCAGATGGCGTGGGGCAAAGGTGTATCACGCGTCTGGCTGCATTCGTGCACCACCGATGATCCGCGCGCGGTGCCGTTCTACATGGCGCGCGGGTTCAAACCCTTTGCGCGCTTTGTCGAAGTCTATCGCGATCCGCGCCTGTGCGGCCTCTATCCTGAGGACGCAGCGCCGAAAATTGCGCTGATTACCGGCTGACCGGTTCCGCTCCGCCTCTGCGCCAGATCGCCCAGACCAGTACGGCGGCGGCAACGGGCATCAGGTTGATGTGCAGGGGCAGGGCGGCAGCACGTGTGGCCAGCGGAGCCAGCCACAAACCCACCACCAGCAGCTTTTCCCAAGGCCGCCAGCCTGTGGCCCGCGCATCAATAACCAGCCAGAACACCGGCAGCGCCAGAAACGGCAGGTCGTAGGCAAACAGATAGGGCGATGCCAGCGCCGTTCCGGCCAGCAGCATGGCCCCTGCGGCCATGTCGTCCTGCGTGCGCATCCGGAACCGGCACACCACAAACAGCGTCGCCAAAGCCAGCACGCTTTGGCCTGCCAGCGCGGTGGCCGGATCAAAGTGATAGCGCAGCGCCGCAAACAGCGTGCACATGCGCAAGAACAACTCGCCCGGCTCTTGCGCGATCAGCACTTCATAAACGCGCACGGTTTCGGGATAGGCTGCCCAAGTGTCCGCCCCGAACACCAGCAGCGATAGCACGCAAAGGCCCAGGGCAGAGGCTCCGGCGTAGATGAATGCCGTCCATTTACGCCCCGCCGCCAGCCAGAACGGAACCAGCAGCGCCAGATGCGGCTTGATGATCAAGGCTCCGAACAAGATGCCCGACAGCGCCTGCGAGCGCCGCATGGCCAGCACCGCGCCGATCAACAGCGCGCTCGTCAAAAACCCGTTCTGCGCATGGCTTCCGGCAAGGTAGGCGGCGGGAAACGCCAGTATCGCCAGCGACGCATCGGGCAGGATCTTGCGGGCCACGGCAAACCACACCGCCCAGCCGATCACCGCCCATGCCACCAGCGCCCAGGCGTATGGCAGCAAGCCCAGCGGCGCGGCGACAAACAGATAGGGCGGCGGATTGACGAACACCGCGAATTGTCCGGTGCCGCTCGCCATTTGCGCGGCATGTTCGGTCGGCAGATCATAGACCAGCGCAGGCGTGCCTGCCGCCACAATCTTGCCCGCACCCCAGAACGCCAGAAAATCGCTGCCGACGGTGCCGGTGGCTTCCAGATAGACTTTGGCCAGCATCGGCCCATAGGCCGCCAGCACGATCAGCGCATAGGCCGCCACCCGCTGCCGGTCCAGCACCGTCAAAGTGCGCAAGGCCGCCACCAGATCGTGGAAGCGAAAGGCTGGCGTTTCGCTCTGTCCTATCGCTGGATTTGGCGTCATCGGGCGGGGCAACCTTCGTCGTCTGTCATGCGGCTCGGGCGCCAGAATGCGCAGAACATGGCAAACAAAGCGTGAAGATGGGGGTAAATCTTCAAGATTGGCGCAATCGGCGTGTTTGCGCTTGCGGACTGCGGGCAGTTTCGCCCATCTTGTGAAGGAGATGCTCCGCCAATACGAACTTGTCGAACGCGTGCTCGCTTATGATCCCGATGCGGATGAGGCGATGCTGAACCGCGCCTATGTGTTTACCGTCCAGAAGCACGGCACCCAAAAGCGCGCCAGCGGCGATCCCTATTTCTCGCATCCCGTAGAAGTGGCGGGCCTGATGACCGAGCTCAAGCTCGATCAGGACACGATCATCACCGCGCTGCTGCACGATACGGTTGAAGATACACTGACCACGGTTGCCGATATCGAACGCCTGTTCGGCCCCGATGTCGCGCGGCTGGTCGATGGCGTGACCAAGCTCTCCAAAATCGAAACGATGAGCGAGAGCGAGCGCGCAGCGGAAAACCTGCGCAAGTTCTTGCTGGCGATGAGCGAGGACTTGCGCGTTCTGCTCGTCAAACTGGCAGACCGCCTGCACAATATGCGCACGCTGCATTTCATCCGCAGCGAGGACAAGCGCCGCCGCATCTCGCGCGAGACCATGGAGATTTACGCGCCTCTGGCCGAGCGTGTGGGCATGTATGAATACATGCGCGAGATGCAGTTGCTCGCCTTTGAACAGCTCGAACCCGAAGCCTATGCCACGATCACCGGGCGTCTGGCCGCGATCCGCAGCGAAGAGGGCGCGCAAGTTGATGCCATTGCGCTCGAAATCAAGAAAGTGCTGGCAGGTGCCGGCATGCGGGTCGAGATTTCGGGCCGCGAAAAGCATCCCTATTCGATCTGGCGCAAAATGGCCGAACGCCACGTGTCGTTCGAACAGATCAGCGATATCATGGCCTTCCGCGTGATTACCGAGAACGAGGATGATTGCTATCGCGCGCAAGGGTTGCTGCACCGCGCCTGGCAAATGATCCCCGGCCGGTTCAAGGACTATATCTCCACGCCGAAGATGAACGGCTATCGTTCGCTGCACACTTCCTTGATCTATTCCAATGCGATGCGCGTCGAAGTTCAGATCAAGACGCACGAAATGCACCAGTTGAACGAATATGGCCTTGCCGCGCACTGGTCCTACAAGCAGGGCGGCAC
>CAZSTP010000007.1:19863-26750 GCA_964609325.1 uncultured Novosphingobium sp.
ATGGAAGCGCTCGTCCCGGGCAGCGCGGCCAACTTGCCGCAGGAAAACTGGCCCAGCCAGCAGCGCGCCATCGCGGTGCGCGGGTTGACGCCGGGCATGGCGTTCAAACTCGCCGATTGCTGTCATCCTGTGCCGGGAGACCGTATCGTTGGCCTGCGCCGCCCGGAAAAAGGCGTCGAAGTCCACGCGATTGATTGCCTGAAACTGGCCGACGGCATCGATGCCGACTGGATCGATCTGTCATGGGATGCCCGCACCGACGGCGCGATTGGCCGCTTGCGGGCCGAGCTTTACAACCGCCCCGGCACGCTTGCCGAAATGGCCGGGATTTTCGCGCAAAATCACGCCAACGTCGTCAATCTTGAGATGACCCAGCGCGAAAATCCGTTCCACACTTATGAAGTCGATCTCGAAGTGCGCGATCTGGCGCACCTCACCCGCATCGTCAGCGCGCTGCGCGCCAGCGATGCCGTGGCCCAGGCTGAGCGGATTTAGACGAGCTCCACACTGACTGACTGGGAATTCAGCACCGCACTGCCAAAGATCGTCAGGAACGATATGTCAGCGGCATCGCGGCCCACGCCGATGATCGCGATTTGCGCCGGATCGGCCATGCCGGTCGGGTCAACCAGATGCCACCCGCCTTGCAGCCACACTTGCACCACCGCATGGAAATCGGGCGGATTGACGCCCGGTGCGTAGGCGCTGGCGACGCGTGCCGGAATGCCGATGCCGCGCACCAGCGTCACCAGCAAATGGGCATAGTCGCGGCACACGCCCTCGCGGCTATGGAACGTGTCAATCGCGGTCGTCCCGCCATGGCTCGCACCCGGCACATAGGACAAGTGGCTGCCCATCCAGCGGCACGCCGCTTCCACCGCTGCGCCGCCAGCAAGGTTGCCGAACATCTCGGTCGATGCCGCATGCAGCGTATCCACCGGGCAATATCGCGAAGGCAGCAGATATTCGATGGTATCGGCGGGAAGCACCGTCAAAGCATCCGCAAATAGATTTACCAGCGGAACAGTGGCCCGCGTAATTTCAACGTGCGCCTCATAGCGCACCACCAGTGCGTCCTTGGGCGTCAGCCATGACCGCTCGCCAAGGTTGCCGTGCGCGGCCACATGGAATGCACCGGGCAAGCCGCCCAGATCCCAGCTTTCGGCCAGCACGCGCTGGTCGTCAAGCTGCGCCACCGCCACCTGCATCAGCACCGATGCAGGCTCGGGCAGGGAATAGTCCAGCGCGGCCACGATCTTCAAAACCTGGGGATTCACAAGCATCAACCCTTAACCGGCTGCGCCCGGATTTGCTCCCGGCGTCAGGAATATTGCATCGAAGACATGGAAACCAGCGCCACCGAAAAGGCGCATCGCGCGGTGTAGCCTTAACAGCCGCACCGGGCTCTGCCTATCCTGCCAAAGTGTGCCCCTGCACATTCGGGTGCATTTGCAGGCGCGCCTTTGACGTTCGTTCGGAAATGGAGTAACCCACCACGACACTGACACAAGGCAACGTCCGGTTCGGGCGTTTATGCCATCATATGTCATTGCGCTGCTGTTGACGCCGGGTTTCAAACCGCCTAAGCGCGCCTTTCACTCTAAACCGGCAAGGTTCATTGCAATCAAGGTGAAAGCCTTGTGATTGCGGGGATTTTCTCGATTGGCAGAGTGTTTTTCGCGATGAGATAGGGTAGGCGGCGCGAGTCGTTTCACCCTGTGGAGCAAAACGGAGAAGCAAGTGGCTCGTATTGCCGGGGTAAACATCCCCACAAATAAGCGCGTGATTATCGCGCTCACCTACATCCATGGTATCGGACCTCACAAGGCCAAGTTGATCGCTGACAAGCTGGGCATTGACCACAGCCGTCGTGTGCAAGACCTGTCGGATGCTGAAGTCCTGCAAATCCGCGAAACGATCGATGCCGATCATAACGTGGAAGGCGATCTTCGTCGCGAAGTGGCGATGAACATCAAGCGCCTGATGGACCTCGCATGCTATCGTGGTCTGCGTCACCGTAAGGGCCTCCCGGTCCGCGGCCAGCGCACGCACACCAACGCCCGCACCCGCAAGGGTAAGGCCAAGCCGATCGCCGGCAAGAAGAAGTAAGACCTGCAAAGGCTTTCTTCCGACCCAGATTATCGAGGATAGAGATCAATGGCACGCGAACCTCAGCGCATTAAGCGCCGCGAGCGTAAAAATATCACAAGCGGCGTTGCGCACGTAAACGCCAGCTTCAACAACACCATGGTGACCATCACCGACGCACAGGGCAACGCGATTTCGTGGTCCTCGGCCGGCATGATGGGCTTCAAGGGTAGCCGCAAGTCAACACCGTACGCCGCGCAGGTCGCAGCTGACGATGCTGGCAAGAAGGCTGCCGAACACGGCGTCCGCACCCTCGAAGTCGAGGTCAAGGGCCCCGGTTCGGGTCGTGAAAGCGCGCTTCGTGCATTGCAAGCGGTCGGTTTCACCATCACGGCGATCCGTGACGTGACCTCGATCCCGCACAACGGCGTTCGTCCTTCGAAGCGTCGTCGCGTCTAATTTGCCTTTGGTGGATGACGGCGCTGGTACCGGCGCTTTCATCCACCCAATACCTCGACCGGATACGGATAATTCGTCCGATGTCCGGCACAGCCCGCACAAACCCCAGGGGAATTCCATGACTGTCAACATCAAGAACTGGCAGGAACTGAAGAAGCCCAACAATCTCGAGATCAAACCGGGCAACGATCCCAAGCGCCGCGTGACATTTGTCGCCGAACCGCTTGAGCGTGGCTTTGGTCTCACCCTCGGCAACGCACTTCGCCGCGTGTTGCTGTCATCGCTGCAGGGCGCAGCCGTTACCTCGATCAAGATCGAGAACGTCCTTCACGAATTCTCGTCGCTTGCCGGCGTGCGTGAAGATGTGACTGACATCGTTCTGAACGTGAAGCAGATCGCATTGAAGATGCAGGGCGAAGGCCCCAAGCGTCTCCAGCTTTCGGCAACCGGCCCGGGCGAAGTCAAGGCTGGCGACATTGCTGTTACCGGCGATATCGAAGTCCTCAATAAGGACCTCGTTATCTGCAACCTTGATGAAGGCGCAACCTTCAACATGGAACTGACGGTTGATACCGGCAAGGGCTATGTCCCTGCTGTCGCCAACCGCCCGGTCGATGCACCAATCGGTTTGATCCCGGTTGACTCGCTCTATTCGCCGGTCCGTCAGGTGTCCTACAAGGTCGATAACGCCCGCATCGGACAAGAGCTTGACTACGACAAGCTCAACCTCACCGTCGAAACCGATGGCACGGTAACCCCTGAAGACGCTGTGGCCTATGCCGCGCGCATCCTTCAGGACCAGTTGTCGCTGTTCGTCCACTTCGATGATCAGGTGCCTGTTGGCCACGTTCCTTCGGTCTCGGGCGGCGTTGCCACCCATGCACCTGAAGAAAGCGATGCCAACCAGCTCAACCGTTACCTTCTCAAGAAGGTTGACGAATTGGAGCTGTCGGTCCGCTCGGCCAATTGCCTCAAGAACGACAACATCATCTACATCGGCGATCTGGTTCAAAAGACCGAAGCCGAGATGCTGCGCACGCCGAACTTCGGCCGCAAGTCGCTCAACGAGATCAAGGAAGTTCTCTCCTCGATGGGTCTGCGCCTCGGCATGGACATCCCTGGCTGGCCGCCGGAAAACATCGAAGAAATGGCCAAGAAGCTCGAACAAGAGCTGCTGGGTTAATCACAAACGGGGCGTTCTTCGGAACGCCCCGATTTGGGTGACCAAAAGAAGGGTGATTGAGCGGCAACCCGTAACAGCCGCCTGGATCGGGGTACCTCGCACGGCCCCCCTACGAACTGAAGGAAATACCGATGCGTCATAAAATTGGCCAGCGTAAGCTGGGTCGTACAACGTCTCACCGTATGGCGATGCTCCGCAACATGGCGGCAGCTTTGATCAAGCATGAGCAGATCACCACGACCACGCCAAAGGCACGCGAACTGCGTCCTTACCTCGAAAAGCTGATCACGCTGGGCAAGAAGGGCGGCCTTTCGAACCGCCGTCTCGCCCACACCCGTCTGGGTGACGATACCCAGCTCACCAAGCTGTTCACCGTTCTGGCTGAACGCTATGCAGACCGTGATGGCGGCTACACCCGCATCATCAAGGCCGGCTACCGCGCTTCGGACGCCGCACCCATCGCCGTGATCGAACTGGTTGACCGCGATACTTCGGCCAAGGGTCAGGACTCAGGTCCGGTAATGACCGCTGACGAAGACGAATACGAAGCCGCATAACAGCGCTTCGGTTCAAACCGAACAAGAACAACGGGCGGGGCAGCAATGCCACCGCCCGTTTTTCGTTTGTGGGGGGCAGAAAGGCAAAGGCGTCTGTCCCGCTTGCATAAGTTTTTCTCATTTTCGTCACCCTGAACTTGTTTCAGGGTCCATTTCTCCCCACGAACAGCCGTGCGTCTTGATAGATGGATGCTGAAACAAGTTCAGCATGACGGGGTTTTAGAGATACATGTTGCAGACCAGAATAACCGCCAAGCACATTCGCGGGTGGCGGCATCAAAACGTGTGCTGGATGGGTGGAATCGTGAAGTAAAGCCCTCTCCCCTTCAGGGGAGAGGGTTGGGAGAGGGGGCCACACACCACACCACCCTTTCGCACCGCTAACGACCCATGATTTCGCGCAGAGATCGCAAAGACCGCAAAGATAAAACAATTACACCATCTGCCAACATCACCCTGTCCTACACCGGCGTGAAAGCCTAAACTCCCCGCCATGCAGCCTCACAACGCCCCGCAAACTTTCTCATACAAAGCCGCGATTTCCGCCATCTCCGGGGCCTCACAAAGTTTCTCTGAACAGTGTAAACTGTGTAAACCTGTTCAGGTTCGCTTGCGTGAACATGAATGCCTGCTAGTTTCTGCCGCAACCAGAATGACTCGTCTGAAAGCGCCCCCATGCCCTCGATCCGCACCTTGCTCGCAGCGTCGGCTGCCACGCTTCTTGTCGCGCCAGCCTTTGCGCAGAGCGGGGAGGCTGTGATGGACTACCCCGCCACGGAGCGCGGCAGCGTGGTTGAAACGGCGTTCGGGCAGAAAGTGGCCGATCCCTATCGCTGGCTTGAGGCGGATGTGCGTGAGGACAAGAAGGTTGCGGCGTGGGTTGAGGCGCAAAGCCGCTTCACCGCCGGTTACCTCGCCAAGCTGCCCGAACGCCCCGCGTTCGAAAAGCGGCTGAAGACGCTGTTTGATTTCGAACGCTATGGCATTCCGGTCAAGGCGGGCAACCTCCTGTTCTTCCGCCACAATTCTGGCCTGCAAAACCAGTCGGTGCTCTATGTCCGCAATGCCGATGGCAGCGGTGAACGCCGTGTGCTGATCGATCCGAACACTTGGGCCAAGGACGGTGCGACTGCGCTTGACGATTGGCAGCCATCGAAGGACGGCGCGCGCCTTGCCTATACCGTTCAGGACGGCGGATCGGATTGGCGCACCGTCAAATTCCTCGATGTCGCCACCGGCACCGTCCTGCCCGAAACGCTGGAACATGTGAAGTTTTCGGCGCTGGCATGGGCGGGAAGCGGCGGCGTGGTCTATTCGCGCTTCCCCGCGCCCAAGGCGGGTGAGGCGTTTCAGGCGGTCAGTTCCAACCAGTCGGTGTGGTATCACCAGATCGGCACCGACCAATCGGCGGACAAACTGGTCTATGCCACGCCTGATAACCCGCGCCTCTATCACGCTGCCGCCGTCACTCACGATCAGCGCTGGATGGTCATCTCGACCAGCACCGGCAGCGAAAAGGGCAATGCGGTGGGCGTCGTGGCGCTGGGCAAGGGCGATTGGACGGTGCGCCCGCTCGTCACGCTGCTCAAGGACGAATGGAGCCTGATTGACGGCATTGGCGATACGCTGTGGTTCATGACCAGCAAGGATGCGCCGCGCAAGCAGGTGGTCAGGGTTGATCTGTCGGGCGCTCAACCGGCGATCACAACCGTCGTGGCCGAGGACGAAGCCGTGCTCGATGGTGCCAGCATCGTCGGCGAGAAGCTGGTCCTGAACTACTTGCGCGATGTAAAGGCTGAACTGCGCCTCGCCAGCCTTGACGGCAAACCCGCCGGAACGCTGGCGCTGCCCGGCATCGGTAGCGTGGGAGGAGTGCAGGGCGAACCGGGGGACGCGCAAGGCCACTTCGTGTTCAGCGGTTTCACCCAGCCTGCCACGGTCTATAGCTTCGATGCGGCCAACCCTGCCTCGACCAGCGTGTGGGAAGCGCCCAAGCTGACGTTCGATCCCGCGCGTTTCGAAACGCGGCAGGTGTTCTATCCTTCCAAGGATGGTACCAGAATTCCGATGTTTGTCGTCCGCCGCAAGGATTTGAGCGGCCCTGTGCCGACGATCCTCTATGGCTATGGCGGCTTCAACATCTCGATCCTTCCGGCCTTTTCGGCGGCGCGCATGGCGTGGCTGGAGGCGGGCGGGGCCTATGCCGTGGCCAATATTCGCGGCGGCGGCGAATATGGCGAGGCGTGGCACCTTGGCGGCAAGGGCGCGACCAAGCAGAACGTGTTCGATGATTTCATCGCAGCGGGCGAATGGCTCAAGGCCAATGGCGTGACGGCCAAGGACGGGCTGGCGGTCGAGGGTGGCTCCAACGGCGGCTTGCTGGTGGGCGCGGTCGTCAACCAGCGGCCCGATCTGTTTGCCGCCGCACACCCTGCCGTCGGGGTGATGGACATGCTGCGCTTTGACAAGTTCACCGCGGGCCGCGAATGGGTGTTCGACTATGGCTTCCCCGAAAAGGAAGCCGATTGGCGGCGGCTGCGCTCCTATTCGCCCTATCACAACGTGCAGGCAGGCAAGGTCTATCCCGCGATCCTGACGAC
>CAZSTP010000007.1:26850-45675 GCA_964609325.1 uncultured Novosphingobium sp.
ATTCGCCCTATCACAACGTGCAGGCAGGCAAGGTCTATCCCGCGATCCTGACGACGACGGCAGACACCGATGACCGCGTGGTGCCCGGTCACTGCTTCAAATATGCCGCAGCCCTGCAAGCAGCGGACATCGGGCCGAAGCCGCACCTGATCCGCATCGAAACGCGGGCAGGGCACGGAGCGGGGACGCCGGTTTCCAAGATGATCGAGGAATCGGCGGACGTTTACGCTTTTCTTGCCCATTGGACGGGGTTGAAACCGCAGGATTGACCTTCAAATGATCTCGCAGCGCCCGTCTTAAGGTGCTATGAGAGTTGCAATAATGATGCGGGAGAAGGTTCTGTTAAGGCAACGCGCCGTGGGCGCGATTGCGGCGCTGTCGCTAGTACTGGCAGCCACGCCGCTGCGTGCCGAAAACGATGCAGAAATCAGGGCGGCGGCGGTATCGGGCGGCAGTGCCTCGCCAGCGCCACCAACGCGCCTGATCCTGCCGCGCAGCGCCTATCCCATCACCCGCAGCGAAGGTTTGGTGGAGCACCCCTTCGGTGAGCGCGTAGCCGATCCGTTCCGCTGGCTCGAAGCCGATCCGGGCAAAGATGCCGATGTCGCCAAGTGGGTCACTCGCCAGAATGCGCTGTCCGCCGATTACCTCGGCAGCCTGCCGGGCCGCGATCATTTCGCCGCGCGCATCCGCAGCCTTTTCGATTATGAACGCTATGGCCTGCCCCGCAAGGCCGGCAACCGCTACTTCTATTCGCGCAATTCCGGCCTGCAAAACCAGTCCGCGCTCTGGGTGCGCAAGGGTGTCAATGGCGAACAGCGCATGCTGGTTGATCCCAACACGTGGAGCGCAGACGGATCGCTGGCGTTGGCGCAGTGGGAGCCTTCGCCATCGGGCCGCTTCCTTGCCTTGGCAGAACAGGAAGCAGGCAGCGATTGGCGCACCTTGCGCGTGGTCGAAGTGGCCAGCGGCAAAGTGCTGGACGAGCGTCTGGCATGGGCGAACGACACCGAAATCGCGTGGATCGGCGACGAGGGCTTCCTCTATTCGCGTTTTCCCGAACCCAAGGCGGGGGAAGACCCGCGCGCACCCCGTTTCAACAAGGCGGTCTGGTATCACCGCGTCGGGACAGGGCAGGGCGAAGACCAACTTGTTTTCGCAACGCCCGATCATCCCGAATGGAGCCACAAGGCGCAAGTCTCCAGCGATGGACGCTGGGCGGTGATCGTCAGCGAAGTAAGCACGGATAAGCGCAACGCGGTCCACCTGATCCAGTTGGAAGGGCGGAAGGCCGGTGTCTGGAAGGCGGTGCCACTTGTGCCGGAAATCACCGATCACTGGCGGATGGTGGCCGGGATCGGCAACAAGCTGTGGTTTCTGACCGACGTTGGCGCGCCCGAATTCCAGCTTGTCAGCATCGATCTGGCCCGGCCCAAGGCGGGCTGGAAAGTGGTGGTGCCGCAGCGGGGCAACAAGCTTGAAGGTGCGCGGATGATCGGCGACCGCTTCTTATTGTCCTATTTGCAGGACGGACAAAGCGTCGCGGTGATGACCGACCGGCAGGGCCGCCCAGGCAGAGCGATCACGCTCAATGGCATTGGCACGGCCAGCGGTTTTGGCGGGCGTCCGGGTGATCCCGAAACGTTTTACCAGTTCAGCAGCTTTGCCACGCCGCCAGCGATTTATCGCATGGATTTGCGCAACGGAGCAGTAACGCCGTTTGCCGAACCGAAGATGACCTTCGATCCCGCCGATTTCGAGGTCGAGCAGCGCCGCTTTGCTTCGAAAGATGGCACACAAGTTCCGATGTACGTGGTGCGCAAACGCTCAGCCGCCAAGGCCGGAACCGCGCTGCCGACGCTGCTTTACGGCTATGGCGGGTTCGATATCTCGCTGACGCCCGGCTATTCGCCGGTACGCATGGCATGGCTGGAGTCAGGCGGAGCCTTTGCCTTGGCCAATATCCGGGGCGGGGGAGAATTCGGGCGCAATTGGCATAAGGCGGGCAGCGGCGAGAACAAGCAAAACAGCTTTGATGATTTTATCGCAGCGGGCGAATACCTGATCCGCGAAGGCATCGCCGCGCAAGGCGCTCTGGCGATTCAGGGCGCATCGAACGGCGGCTTGCTGGTCGGCGCGGTCGTCAACCAGCGGCCTGATCTGTTCGCGGCGGCCAATCCCGATGTCGGCGTGATGGACATGCTGCGGTTTGACCGCTTCACCTCGGGCCGGTTCTGGGTCGACGATTACGGACGGCCAGACCGTGAGGCCGATTGGCGCAATTTGCGGGCCTATTCGCCCTACCACAACATCAATGGTGGCAAATCCTACCCCGCCATTCTGGTGACGACCGCCGACAACGATGACCGTGTCGTCCCCGCCCACAGCTTCAAATATGTCGCCGCGTTACAGGCAGCCCAGATCGGTGACCGGCCCCACCTGCTCCGGGTTGAGGCGCGGGCAGGGCATGGGGCGGGCAAGCCGGTGGACAAAGTGATCAGTTCGGGCGCGGATGTGCTCTCGTTCCTCGCCTATTGGACCGGGCTGCGCACCGTTCCCGACGCTCTCTAATGTCGTTCATCTAACTGCCCGCTTTTATGAACGCGGGCTGTCATGCCGGTTCAGCGTCCTATCAAGGCGAATCGGGCAAACCTTCAAGTGTGGCCGGAATAGCCCTGCCAACCGGGAAGGATGGAACTCATGAAGACCTTTACCAAAGCCCTCGTCGGAACTGCTACCGCCGCTGCGGTTGCGGTGTCTTCGGCAAGCCCTGCCTTGGCGCGCGATCATCGCGGCGGCGTTGATGGCGGAGAGATTATTGCAGGCGCGCTGGTGATCGGCGGCATTGCCGCGATTGCAGCAGCCGCGGGCAACAACAACCGCTGGGACGATGACCGCTTTGGCAATCGCTGGAACGATGGTCGTGGCCGCAACGGTTTTTACGGGCGCGACAATGTACGCGGCGCAATCGAACGCTGTGTGCGGACGGCCGAGCGGACGGCCTCGCGCTATAGCTATGGCCGCGCCGATGTGACCGACATTCGCAACATACGCGAGACCCGTTGGGGCTATGAAGTGCGCGGTCGCATCGCAGTGAACGCCAACGGGCGCGATTGGCGCCGGGGCGACCGTGATTACGGACGCGGCTGGAATGGCGACTATCGCGGTTGGGACAATTCCTTGCGCGGTTATGATGCCGGTTCGTTTCGCTGCCGGGTGGAGCGCGACCGGGTTGTAGACATCGACTATAGCGGCATTCGCGGCCTATGACAGGTCTATACTACAAGGCAGGCGGTTCACGTGCGCGAAAGCCTGAACCGCCTAGCCTTGATCGATATCGGGCAGGGATGACGGACATGATCGGCAAATTCGGACGGATAGCTATCGCAGCAGCGGGAATGGCAACGGCGATGCTGCCGCTCGCAACAGAAGCCCAGGCGCGGCCCGGTTGGGGCGGCGGGCGGCACTGGCGCGGAGATCGCGGCATTGATGGTGGCGATGTACTGGCGGGGTTGCTGATTATCGGCGGGATCGCAGCGATTGCCAGTGCGGCCAGCAATTCGAAGAACCGCAACGCCAATCGTGATCAGGACAATCGGGATCAGGACGTTCAATACCGTGACGATCCCGTGCAGGACATGCCCGATCAGCGTGATGGCTGGGACTCCAGTCGCGGGCAAGGCGGCTTTGGCCAACCCGCAACGCGCAACATCAACGATGCGGTAGAGCGCTGCGTCGATGAAGCCTCGCGCAGTGGTGAAGTCGAGGAAGTTTATGATGCTTCCCGCAGTGGTGGTGGCTACCGCGTGGCCGGAACTTTGCGCGGCGGAGAGGCGTTTTCCTGCGAGATTTCAGGGCAAGGCAACGTGCGGGTTGATGTGCGGCGCGGCCAGCCATGATATGAATTTGTGTTGCGGGACCTGCAATTCTTTTGCAGGTCCCTTGCAGCGCGGGCGCGGTCTGACTATCGCCTAGGGAAAGCTTCATATGAAGGATTCACTGGCCCATGACCACTTTCGACGACCGCGAGAAGGCTTTTGAAGCCAAGTTTGCCCGTGACGAAGAAATGATGTTCCGCGTCCATGCCCGCCGGAACCGCCTTTTGGGTGAGTGGGCAGCCGAGCGTATGGGGCTCGATGGGGCCGAGACGGAAGGCTATGCCAAATCCGTCGTTCAGGCCGATTTTGAAGAGGCAGGTGACGAAGACGTTGTGCGCAAGCTTTTGGGCGATCTGACTTCGGCTGGCGTGGAAATTGACGAGGCGGAAATTCGTCTGGCTCTGGACGCCAAGTCGGTCGAAGCGCGCCGGCAATTGATGGGCGAATCCTGATGGCGATGGCCGCTGACGAAATTGCAGCAATGATCCGCGCGGCGCTGCCCGATGCGGAGGTTGAGATTACCGATCTTGCCGGTGATGGCGATCATTACGCGGCGCGCGTCGTCTCACCAAGCTTTGCAGGCCTTTCCCGCGTAAAGCAGCACAAACTGGTTTACGAAGCGCTGGGTGGCCGCATGGGCGGCGTGCTTCATGCCTTGCAACTGACCACCGCCGTTCCCAATTGAGAGCGGCGCGAAAGGAACAAGATCCCCAATGTCTAGCACCACCGAAGAACGTATCGCCGAAATCGTCAACGGCAACGATGTCGTCCTGTTCATGAAGGGCTCGCCGCTGTTTCCGCAGTGCGGCTTTTCCAGCAAGGCTATCGCTATCCTCGAACATCTTGGCGTGGAATATGCCAGCGTTGATGTGTTGCAGGACATGGAAATCCGCGGCGGAATCAAGGCCTATTCGGATTGGCCAACGATCCCCCAGCTTTATGTGAAGGGCGAATTTGTCGGCGGATCGGACATCATGATGGAAATGTTCCAGGCGGGTGAACTCCAGACATTGATGGAAGAGTCGGGCGTGAAATCAGCCTGACCTGAATCGCTTCGAATTGAATCGCAAAAGCGCGATCGGCCTTGTGTCGGTCGCGCTTTTTGTTGCTGCCGCTTTGTCGGGAGAGGCCCGGGAGAGGCGGAGCCATTTAGACCGGGGGGACTGGCTCCGCCTCGAGAAGATCAAACTCTTCGGGACAAACATGGATAAGCACGATGCGTGCCAAACCTGTCAAATCCCGTAGAACCGGCACGCCGGGCTCGTGCGAAGCAGACCCTGCCAGCGTTGTTGTAAAACAATCCGACACACCATGCGGGCTTGGCAAAAGCCGTTCTTGTGGACATGGTAGACGCAATGGAAACTCACGATCTAGAACCGGAAAACCTGCTGGCCAACACAGTGCCCGCGGCAACTGTTGTTATTTACCGGCGAAATCCTGCCGGCGGCCCGGCGCAACTGCTGATGGTTGAGCGCAATGCCAGTTTGGCATTTGCCGGCGGGGCGACAGTTTTCCCGGGAGGCAAGATTGATCCCGCCGATCGCGAACTGGCTGCCAGATTGACGGGTGACATCGATCTGGGCGCGGCACGCGTTGCTGCTGTGCGCGAAACGCTTGAGGAAACCGGACTGGTCGTCGGCATCGAAGGTGCGGTCGATGGTGTGATCGCCGCCCGGGCCCGGCAAATGCTGCTGGAAACGGGTGATCTGGCGCCGGTGCTTGATGCTTTTGGCTGGGCGCTTGCACCGGACCGGTTGGTGCCGTTTGCGCGCTGGTGGCCACGGCACCGCACAGAGCGGATTTTCGATACGCGCTTTTTCCTGGCCGATCTGGGTACAGGTGCCGTCGATATTGAAGTTGACGCGACTGAAAACCGGCATCTGTTCTGGGCTAGTGCTGCCGAAGCGCTTGAACTTGCCAGACAAGGCAAGATCAAAGTGATCTTTCCCACCCGCCGCAATCTTGAACGTCTGGCCCTGTTCGATACGTTCGAGGCCGCATGTGCCAATGCGGAAGTATTTCCGATTGACGTGATCAGTCCTTACGTTGAAATACGTAATGGAGAGCGTTGGTTGATGATTCAGGACGGGCTTGGTTATCCTGTTTTGGGTGAACCGATTGCGACTGCGCACCGCGGTTAGGGGTTTGACCCAATGGCTATTGAGGTTGGGTTAAGGATTTGGTGTTTAAACTTCATCCGAGGTGTCACCATGTCCCAACCGCAAGTCCAGTCGCAGTCTTTCTCAGCCGAAATGAATGTTTCGAACCCACGGTCCTCTTTGGCTGCGGCTAGACCGGCCGGAAATGGCCCGCGTGTGGCCAATCCGGTGGACGCGCCCATCGCATCGCCTGTCCATTCGTTGCAGGACAAACTGATCCGCTTCGACGAGCTGGATGCAGGTTCGGACGTGGCTTACTCTTTCAAGGCGCACAAAGCCCCCGCTTGGGTCCGCATGGCCTTGCCGGTGGCGCTTTCCATCGGACTATGGGCGGGTATCCTGTACGCTGCCGGTTTGATCGGTTGATCCCGGGTCACTGCCGGTTGATGTAGCATCTCCCTGCCTGTCTTTGGGCGATGGCAACAGCGCACCGGCAAGCGCTGCATAGTCCCCGCAATCGGATGATCCTGCAATCCGCTCCTGCAATGCGCGATAGTGTGAGAGTACTTGCTCGCCCGTCGGAGTAAGCTTTGCCCCGCTGCCTTTGGCACTGCCGGGGCTGGTTTCGACCAGCGCTTCACGCCAGCAGCGGTTCATTGCATCGGTTAGCAACCAGGCCCGGCGGTAGCTCATGTCCATGGCGCGGGCGGCGGCAGAGATCGAGCCATGTTCCGCAATCGCTTCAAGCAGATCCGCCTTGCCCGGCCCCATGGCGATTTCATCGCCACAATAGAGCTGGATTTTCAGTTTTAGCCGCTTCGCCATAGCTTGGTGTGCAGGGCATCACGCGGTCTTGCAACTTGTTTCCCCGCGACCTAGCACCACGCGATGATAGCTCCAGTAGACCCGTTTCACGCCATCGCCGTCAGCCGCCTTGCCCACGATATGGAGGCGGCAGGGCAAAGCGTGATCCACATGGAGTTCGGCCAGCCTTCTACCGGAGCACCGGCCCGTTCGATCGCGCTGGCCCACTCGGTGCTTGATAACGAAGCGATGGGATATTGGGAAAGCGTGCCGCTGAAGAGCCGGATCGCGCGCCATTATGCCGATAGCTACGGCGTGGAAGTGGATCCCGAACAGGTGATCCTGACCTGCGGGGCATCGCCCGCCTTTGTGATGGCGCTTTCGTGCCTGTTCCGCCCCGGTGCGCGGGTCGCTTTGGCGCGGCCCGGCTATGTGGCCTATCGCAACACGCTGAAGGCAATGTATCTTGAGCCTGTCGAGATGGATTGCGGCGCCGACGCGCGATTCCAGGTAACCGCAGCGGCGCTCGATGCGCTTGATCCGGTGCCGGACGGGCTGATCATTGCCAGCCCCGCCAATCCCACCGGAACGATCATTGCAGCCGATGAACTGGCAGCGATTGCCGAAGTCTGTCAGCGCAAGGGCATCCGTGTGGTCTCGGACGAGATTTATCACGGCCTCAGCTATGGCCAGCGTGCGGCGTCGATGCTGGAATATGAGCCGCAGGCAGTGATTGTGAATTCGTTTTCCAAGTATTTCAGCATGGCCGGTTGGCGTCTGGGCTGGCTGGTGGTGCCGCCTGCGCTGATCGAACCGGCGCGGGCGCGGATGGGCAGCATGTTCCTCACCCCTCCGGTGCTGGCGCAAAAGGCAGGGCTGGTGGCCTTTGAATGCCGCGATGAACTGGAGGGGCATCTCGAAACATATGCGCGAAACCGCGCTATTTTGCTCAATGCCTTGCCGGAACTGGGCCTCGGCCATATCGCGCCGCCCGATGGCGCCTTTTATATCTATGCCGATGCCAGCGAATTTACGCAGGATAGTCTGGCATTTTGTACGGAACTTCTGCGCGACACCGGCGTTTGCATTGCACCCGGGATCGATTTTGATCCGGTCAACGGCCATCGCTTCGTCCGCTTCAGTTTTGCGGTTTCAACGCCCTTGATCGAAGAAGCGGTCCGCCGGATGACACCGTGGTTTGCAGAGCGGCGAGGGCTGGGGGCAGCGGATTCTGTGTGAACAGGATCTGGTAAATTATTAACCAGAAATCATAGGCTTGATTATTCCGGTTAGTGAAGTTCTAACCAGATTCTCTGATACTTTTTAAACCTGCTCTGGTGCTTTTGGGAGTCCTTCCAGCAACAGGTGTCAGGCACAGCAGTGAACGGTTGGCTTCTTCGCCTTCATCGCAATTCGACAGGCAGCATTTTGCCGCTTGCCGCGGTTGCTTTGCCCGTGATCCTGGCGATGGTAGGGAGCGGCCTCGATATGAGCCGCGTCTACAAGGCGCGCAACCGCCTGCAAACCGCTTGTGATGCCGGGGCACTGGCTGGCCGCCGTGCCGTAACCGATGACGGTTATGGTGCCGACCAGATGGCCGTGGCCAGTTCCTACTTCAACACCAACTTTGTCGAAAGCGATGTCGGTGCAAGCGGTACAACCTTCACGACAAGTTCGCCGGATGAGGGCAACTTCGTTTCCGGTACGGCCAGCACGTCAGTAAAGATGGCCGTGATGGGCGTCGTTGGTTTTGATGCTTTCGATATATCGGTAAGCTGCCAGGCCACGTTGGGTGTCGGCAACAGCGATATCACAATGGTGCTGGATACCACCGGTTCCATGGGCAGCACGTTATCGGGAACATCGCAAACGCGCATTCAGGCCCTGCGCGCGGCGATGAAGAATTTTTACGATACACTGGCGATGGAAGCCAACGGTTCCAACGCGCGCATCCGCTATTCCTTCGTCCCTTACAGCTCGTCCGTGAACGTCGGACGTTTGATCAATGACCGCAATCCCGATTTTCTGGCCGATCAATGGCCGATCCAATCGCGTGAGCCGGTTTTCCGCACCATCAACGAGCAGGTGTTCGTAGGCTGGAGCAATCCGGTTTATACCAGTGCAGAAAATTACAGCGAGGAAGTCTCGGGCTCGACAACACAGTACAGCACCGACAACTATTCTTCCCAGAACAGCTGCAACTCGGCACGTCCTGCGGATACGGCGTGGTCGAATAACGGACCGTCGACCGAAAGCAGCAGCACAACCAGCAATGCAACGCGGCAAGTTGTCACCACCACAACAACCCAGCCGCAGATCAGCACGCGTTACATTTGCCAGCGGCTGAGCGGGAATGGACGGCCCTGGCGCATATTTTCCTATCCGGTAACCCGCAGTTTCCTGACCTATCAATACGCCACTTCCGATGCCATTCTGGAAACGCGCACCCGTCAGGAATTCAGCAATTGGGCCTACAAGCAAGTCAGCTTCAATATGGCCGATTACAAAAGGTTCCTGCCCGCTACGGTGAACAACGGCACCGATGGTACGCCGATCAGCTACACCTGGAACGGTTGCATCGAAGAGCGGGACACTGTTGCCACCGGAAACGTGAGTTTTTCCAGTTTGCTGGGCATGTCTCCGTCCGATGCCGAAGACCTCAATATCGACAAGCTTCCGGTTGCTGGCGATCCCGCCACCAAGTGGGCCCCGATGTGGCCGGAGCTAGCCTATTATCGCCTGAATTCGTCGAACGGCTTGACCAACCTCGCCGAAACGACACGTGGAGGGAAGGCCCAGTCGTTCTGCCCCCAACGCGCGCAATTGCTTCAGGAAATGAATCAGTCCGGCTTTTACAGCTATGCCGATTCCCTCGTGGCTGCCGGATCGACCTATCATGATCATGGCATGCTGTGGGGATTGCGGCTCAATTCGCCGGAAGGCCCCTGGCAGGAACTGGTCAATACTGCGCCAAACAACGGTGCCAAAGTGGCCCGGCACATCATTTTCATGACCGATGGCATGATGGAGCCAAACTACGCGATCCAGTCCACCTATGGCATCGAATGGCACGACCGCCGGATTACCGACGATGGCTACAGCAATCAGGCCGCGCGCCACACAGCCCGCTTCCGCGCGCTGTGTGATGCGGCCAAGGCCAAGGGCTTCCGTGTCTGGGTCATTGCCTTTGCTTCGTCACTGACCACCGACTTGAACTATTGCGCATCGAGCAACAGCTCGTTTCTGGCCACCAATGCATCGCAGTTGAACACCGCCTTCCAGGATATCGCCAAGAGCGTTGGCGAATTGCGGGTGTACCAATGATCCGCCGTGCCATGATCAGGCAATATGCGCTCCTGTCTGACAGCGCGGGCGTCACCGCCGTGGAATTCGCCCTGATCGCCCCGGTTTTCCTGATGATTATTGCCGGTAGCCTCGATCTTGGCCAGATGGTTTATGCCAAGTCGGTTCTGGATGGCGCAGTGGAAAAAGCCGCGCGCGATTCAACTTTGGAGACAGCGAGCACCCAAGCCGCCGACAATATCGTGAAAAAGGCGGTGTGGGAGATTTTGCCCGACGCAAGGGTTACGGCCACGCGCAAGAGCTATTTCGATTTCAACAATACCAATCGCGGCGAGGAGCTCGACGACGTGAACGGTGATGGCCAATGCTCCCCGGGTGAGGCCTATACCGATCTCAACGGCAACGATACCTGGGACGAGGATTTGGGGTCTGACGGCAATGGCGGTGCCAATGACGTGATCGTTTACACCGTCAACGTTGCATACGAACCCGTTTTCGCCATGCCGATGGTCCCGCTGGATTGGTCTACCAGACAGATCAGCGCCACGGCGGTGAAGCGCAACCAGCCCTTTGGCAAGCAAAGCGGCAGTTATGCAGCGCGGCCCAAAGTATGCTGAAACGCAAGGCCATCCGTGCGTATGGCCGCACACTGCGCAAATTGGCAGGCGATACGTCAGGCGTTGCCTTTGTCGAATTCGCCCTTGCGGCCCCGCTCATGCTGGGCGTCGCCTGTTACGGTATCGAACTGGCCTATTTCACTTCGGTTGACATGAAGATGAGCGAAGTCGCGTTATCGCTTGCCGACAACGCCTCACGGATCGGCCAAACGGACAACGTCAACGTAACCCCGACCGTCAACGAGACCGACATCAAAGAGGTGATGCGCGGCGTGCAGGAGCAAGCTGCGGGATACAACTTCGAAACGCAGGGAAAAGTCATCCTGACGAGCCTTGAACGCGATACTGCGACGGGCAGGCAGGTCATCCGCTGGCAGCGCTGCTATGGCAATCTTGCGCGACAATCCGGCTATGGCAACGATACCGATCGCAACGGATTGAATGGTACGGTCATCGCGGGCCTGGGCAAGGGCCCTGTGAAGATCACCGCCTATGCCAATAGCGCGGTCATGTTCGTCGAAGTATTCTACACCTACAAAGGCCTGTTCGGCGATCTGTTCGTCAGCAATCGTACCTTGAAGAAAGAAGGCGCGTTCCTTGTGCGCGACAATCGCCGTCTGGGCGTTAATGTAAGCGGCGGCGGCGGAACCCATCCTTGCATTGTTCCGGCGTAAACAACGGCTCTGTGTCGCATTGCAGCCATATTGTAATTTGTGCGTCTCTGAAATGTCCACTTACTGAAGCATTGCTCCCCTAGCGACCTTGCATGGCCGGAAAGGCCGATAACAGGGGGTCTGTTGCATGCTTCATCGTTTTTCGACCGGTTGCGCCATGGCAGCCATTGCGATCACCGCGTTCGGTGCAATCCCGGCTTTCGCGCAAAGCGCTCCAGCCGCTGATGCAGTGGTGGAACCTGATGCTGCCGACGCTGTTGAACCGATTGTCGTGACCGGCACGATTGGGGAATCACAAGCGGCATCGATCCGCGAGAAGCGTGTGGCGGTTAATCTGGTGGATGTGGCCGCTGCTGATGCGGTAGGCCGTTTTCCCGATCAGAACAGCGCGGCAGCCTTGTCGCGCCTGCCTGCGGTCGCGGTTCAGCGCGATCAGGGGCAGGAGCGTTATATCCAGATCCGTGGCGCGCCCAACCGCTGGACATCGGTGATGATCGATGGCGTGCCGATGATCGGCGTCGATGAAGGCGGCGATACCAGGGCCTTCCGTTTTGATGCGGTTCCAGCGGTGATCCTGTCCTCGATGGTAATCAACAAGTCGCTGACGCCTGAACTTCCTGCCGATGCGATTGTGGCCAACGTCGATCTGCGCACATGGTCTCCGCTTGAAAACAAGGGTCTGCACGTTGTCGGCGATCTGGGTTATGGTTTCATGAACCTTGGCAAAGGCGAACAGCGCCAGGCCTCGCTGCGCGTCAGTTGGGCCAATGATGTTGTCGGCATCGTGCTGGGCGGATCGCATTACCGCCGCAAACAGATCACCGACAACCGTGAAGTGGGCGCCTACGATGCGCCCTCGAATGCGGATGATACAACCTTTGGTCCGACCGAGATCGATATCCGCCAGTATGAAATCGAACGCTGGAACAACGGGCTGTTCGGTGGCATCGAATATGAACCGGTTGCCGGCCAGAAAATCTGGGCCAAGGCGATCTTCACCGAATTCAACGATGATGAACAGCGCAACCAGTACGAACTGCGGCTTGATCGTGCGGCCAGCGGCACGCGCAATCTCGATAACGGTAATCTGGTCGGTGTGCCGATGCGCGGTTCGTTCAACTATGGCGAATACCGCAACCGCAACATCATCGGCGCAATCGGCGGCGATTACGCCACAGACAGCGGCTTTAGCGCCAACATCCGCCTGAATTATGCGCGCACCGAAAACACATCCTATCTGCCGCTTGTGCAGGCGAGCACGTCGGGTCTCAACTCCCCGTCGCTCACCTATGATCGTGCAGACCCGCGCTTCCCCGTCGTGTCGTTGTTCAACACCGTTCAGAATGGCGCAAGACCGGCACGCGGCACCACCGCGCTCTCGGCCTTCAACCAGACCTCGTTGAACAGTGCCGGTGCCATTGCGATTGCGGCACGTCAGGCAACGGTTTCCGACAGTTACACGCTGAAACTTGACCTTAGCCAGAAAATGGACCGGCTAACCCTTTCGGCAGGCGGTTTTTATGCCGACCGCACCATTGAAGGTAACAACTTCTCGTTTTCCAATGTCGCGGCGGTTGGCGCCTTGGGAGGCCGGGTCGGCCAGCCGTTCGATGTGAACAGCTATGTCACCAATCGTCCATGGATCACCGATTTCCCGCTCGGCTTCACGCTGAACTATATCGATAACCGGGCGATGCGCGATGCGCTTGATACCTTGCTGCCCAAATTGGCAGATGCAGGGCTTTATAATCCGGCCAATGATATCCCGGTGACAGATCGTTATCGCCAGTTGGAAAAGACTTTGGCAGGCTATGTCATGGTATCGGCAGAGCTTGATAACCTGTTGCTGACAGGCGGTGTTCGGTTGGAGCATTATCGCCTGATCAACAGCGGGACGGCGCTGGTAGGGGCGGCGCAAACGCCGCTTTCGGTAAAACAGAACCGGACCGATCTGTTCCCCAGCATCAATGCGCGGTTCTCGCTCGGCGATGATGTTGTCCTCCGGCTTTCCGGCCAACGCGGCGTATCGCGTCCTGCCTATGGCGCAATCCGCGTGGGCGCATCAATCAACGACACGGCATCGCCGGGCACCATCACCGGCGGCAATCCGGGGCTTGAGGCCGAATATACCTGGGGCCTTGATGGCAGCATCGAATATTACTTGCCCGGCAACGGTCTGGTCTCGGTTGCCGCATTCCACCGCTGGGTCGATAATGTGTTCTACCAGAACGCGCAGGTTGTGGGCAGCAACGTGTTCAACACCGGCGGCATCGACCGTTCGGGGTATCTTCTGACATCCACATTCAATGGCCGGAACGGCAAGCTCTATGGCGTTGAATTGACATACCAGCAGCAGTTCACCTTCCTGCCATCGCCAATTGACGGGTTCGGTTTCCAGGGCAACCTTACCTTGCTTGACGGCACCTTCGATACGCAAGTCGTCAACGGGGCACAGCAGAAGGGTGTGGCCTTCCAGGGGTTGTCGGGCACGATCTGGAACGCTTCGCTTTATTACGAAAAGTATGGCTTCTCGGCCCGCGCCAGCTATCAATGGCGCTCTGACTGGCTGGACAGCCTTGGCGGATTTGGCAGCGGGGAATCACGCAAGGCCTATGGCAACCTTGATGTGTCATTGCGCTATCAATTGACCGACAACTTCACGCTGTTTGCCGATGCGGCCAACCTTACCAATGAAACATATGTAGCCTATCAGGACACGCTGGAGCAGCCCACCGAAGTCGAGCGCATCGGTTCGCGCTATCTGTTCGGCATGCGTTTCAACTTCTGATCCCTGCTTGCAAAGGATGCCATCATGCGCAGAATAATCGCCACCGCTGCATCGCTTCTTGCCATTGCGACTGCAACACCTGGAGCCGCGATTGAGCGGGCGGCGGTTACACGCCTTGATGCCGGTCACATTGCTATCGAATGGAGCGATGCCGATCCGGTAACTGTGCTGGCCTCAAGCGATCCTGTCGGGGCAGAGGCTTCGGCTGAAGTCATTGCCACCGGGGATCGCTCGAGCCGGATCGTGTTGGCGGCAACAGCGGCACAGCGCCGGTATTATACCTTGCGTGATGGCGGCGATGGTTCGGTGTTGCATGTGGCTGAGAGGGTCTTGCCATTGGAGCAAGGATCGAATTTCCGCGATGTTGGTGGTTACACCGGTGCGGATGGCAAACAGGTGGTGTGGGGGCGGATATTCCGTTCCGGCGCGATGCCACTATTGACCGAAGCGGATTATGCGACGCTGGCCCATCTCAAGATCGCCACGATTGTCGATCTGCGCTCCACCGATGAACGGATGATTGCACCAACGATGCTGGATGATCGCACCGACGCGACATTTATCAGCAATGATTATTCGCTTAAGCCCTTGATGGCAGAGCTTGGCAAAAACGGCGGCGAGTACATGTATGCGGGCATGGGGCGGCTGATCAATCCGCAATTGAAGGCGATTTTTCGCTCTTTGATCAAGGCGGAAGGGCCGGTACTTTATAATTGTTCTGCGGGGCAGGATCGCACAGGCATCGCCACGGCGCTATTGCTCAGCGCGCTGGGCGTGGATCGCAAAACCATTCTCGAAGACTATCACCTGTCAACAGAACTGCGCCGCCCGCAATTCGAAATGCCTGCGCTGGATCCTGCTGACTGGCCGGGCAATCCGATTGTGCCCTACTATGTTGCATCGCTCAAGAAGCCAGGCGGGCCAAAGGCAGAGCCGCTTTACACTCCGAAAGGCGCATCGCATCTCGCACAATTGTTCGAAGTGATTGACCGTGATTATGGCAGTGTCGAAGCTTATCTCGCCAAAGAACTCGGCGTGACGAATGCGGATGTTACGCGGTTACGTGCGATCTACCTGAATTGAGGCCAGGCAAAAAACGGGTTGCAACAGCGCTCCCTCCGCCAGAGGGCTGGACGTGATCTGCCAATGTGATGGAGCCCACCATTGCATGCCACAATGCCCTGACCGAAGATGGGCGTATCACTGGGCGATCTTGACCGGATTGGTGCGGACGGACACAGCATCGCGGTCAACTCCGCTTGCCACATTGCTTCCTGCTGCCAACTGAAGGCAGCCCTTAATCCTGTCAGATCCGTCCGACCGGACCGGAAGCAGCGGACCGGATCGGATCGATATGCACGATCCGGTCCACCAAGTGCTTGATGGGGCGGCTTAGAACGAGAACTTGATCGTTCCGCCGAAGGTGCGCGGATCGCCAACCTGCCCCGCAATCAGGCCGGTGTTGCCGCCAGTGCCTGCCAGAAGCAAATCGATGTAATTCTGGTCGAAGGCGTTGCGCACCCAACCGAACACATCGAAACGGTCGGTGCGGAAACCTGCGCGGAAGTTGTGGATCGAATAGCCATCGACGTTGGTGTAAATCGATGGTGAAGGGTTGGATGACCAGCTTGAACGGTAGCTGGCATCATAGCCGAGGTAATACTGGCCCTCTTCGCCAAACAGCGCTGCTGGCAGATTGGTTTCGGCCCCCCACGAAGCTGCCCACTTCGAAACGCCCGGCAGGACCGATCCCGATACGTCCACAAACGGCGGGCTGACGCCCCCTGCGGAGCCCGGCGCGCTGATCGTGCCGGTGTAAGTGCACTTGCCGGTTACAACTATGCCGGTGCTCGATCCGCCTGAAAGCTCTGGCGGCGGCGGGGCATCGCCGAAGCTGGTGAACGTGGCATCAGTATAGGCACCGTTTAGATAAGCGCTGAACCGGTCGCTCGGGCGGACTGACAAATCCGCTTCAAAGCCACGGCTGCGCACCTTGTCGGCATTGGCGAGATAACCGCGCACGGTGCCAAGCTGGCCATTGCTGACGCTGGCCTGGAAGTTCTCGATCTCGGTCCAGAAGCCGGTGAGGTTGAAGGTCGCCTTGCGATCCCAGAACTGGGTCTTGATGCCCGCTTCGAAGTGATCGACCTTTTCGGGCTTGATCGTGAAGGCTGATTCAATCGGCACACCGTTGGCATCGGTGGGAACACCGTTTAGGTTGATCCCGCCGGTTTTGAAAGAGCGCGCATAAGTCGTATAGAGATTGATGTCGTCAGTGGCTTTGAAGCGCAAATTCAGGTCGTACGACAGGTTCCACGCGCTGAACTCCGGCTCGAAGAACTGCGATGCCTGCACGCCGCGCTGCTGGGCAATCCAAGGATCGTTGAAGTAGGCCGAGCCCGGAACCGGCGAGACAATCTGGCGCGTCCCGTCCGATGCGGTGCTGGTTACCACCGAGTCATAGAGGCCCTTTTTCTTGTCATAATTGACGCGGATACCGGGCGATATGGTGAAGCGGTCGGTCACGTCCCAGTTGACCTTGCCGAAGGCGGCAAGGCTGGTGTTGTCGAGCCGGATGTCGTTGGTTGCGACAAACCGGTTCAGCACGTCGGGATTGTTCGACAAGGCGTTGGTCGGGTTGAGCAGCCACTTGCTGGCGGCAAGGCCGGTTTCCTGAACGCCGCTGGTGCGTACGCTTTGGTGGAAGCCGAACAGCCCCGCCACGAAGTCAAAACCATTGCCTTTGTGGTTGAAGCGGAATTCCTGCGTGTACTGCGTCTGCTTCGTGGGGTTTTCCACTTTGGTATAGACGGGCAGACCCACATAATCGCGGTCATTGGCCGGGCCCCAATCCCAATAGCGCCACGCGGTGATAGAGGTCAGCGTGTTGCTCTCATCCAGATCCCACACCGCGCGCGCTGACAGGCCGCCATGCTCGTTGCGCGCCGCCAGACGCGCATCAACATCGGTCAGGCGGTCATAAGGATCGACATCGGGCAGCGGATAGTCTGCGCGCGGATAGCCGGGGAAGTAGGTAAGCAGCGCCGGAAGCTGGCGATTGGCTGCACGCTGGGTGCGGCCATATCTGGCGAAGGGAAGCGCGCAGCAGATCGGGTCCTGCAAGTTCCAGTCACCCGATAGGGTCACGGCAAGATCGGAGACAGGCTTCCACAGCAAGGCCCCGCGCAGGCCGATATTGTCGATCGACTGGATCCACGAATTGGTCGTCACGTTGTAAATCGTGCCGCGACGGCTGGTGGTGGAACCGCTGATGCGCGCAGCCAGCGTATCGGACAACGGGCCCGAAATGGTCGCCTTGCCCTGCTTGAAGTTGAGGTTGCCAAGCGTAACCTCGGCCTTGCCGCTCAGGTCAAAAGTGGGTGCAGAGGTGGTGATATTGATCGCGCCCGAAGTCGTGTTTTTGCCATATAGCGTGCCTTGCGGTCCGCGCAGCGTCTCGATGCGATCCACGTCGACAAAGTCGAGCGTGGCCGAGGCAATGCGGTTGTAATAGACATCGTCGATGTAAATGCCGACGCCCTGTTCAAAGCCATCGTTGGTCAGGCCGAACGGCGCGCCGATCCCGCGGATATTGATGAAGGTGTTGCGCGGGTTCTGCGAATAGAACTGCAAGGTCGGCTGAAGCTGCGTCAGGCGCGAGATGTTGAACGCACCTTGCGCGGTAAGGCGTTCCCCGCCCACAACCGAGATCGCAATCGGCACGTTCTGCACGTTTTCCGAACGGCGGCGTGCGGTGACAAGGATTTCTCCCCCCTGGCCTTCAGGCGCGGCATCTGCATCGGCAGGCGCGGCTTGGGCGTCATCGGCGATTGCGGCTGCGGGTGCTTCAACCGGCACGTCGGCCGCAAACGCGGCGCTTGAAAACAAGGCAAGGGGCGCTGCCCCTGCGGCGAGCAGGACACGGAGATTCATTGTCTGGCCTCATGGATTTGCCCGAACAATGCTTCCGGTGGTCCGGTCAGCGGTGCGGTGAATGTTTGTTTTTTTAAACTTGGTCGTGAACTGATCAGCTTGGCTTGAGCCGCCGCTTCTCCGTCACGTCAATCTGGACCACCCGCCCTTCGTGGATGGTCAATGCGATAGTCCCGAAACGCAGGCCCTCCAGAGCATCGCGCACGCTCGCGACACTTTCTTCAAGCTGCCGCGCCCGCTCAGGGTCCAGCGGCACCTCATTATTCTTGCCGGTCATCGTAACCCCCTTGGTGATGCACTCCACTTAATCTCAACCAATATGATAGACATCAAACTTATAGTGCTGCAAGGTAAAGTCCAGCTTTATTGTCTACTCAATCAGTAGAGAGTCCGGTCGCGTGCAGCCCGGGCATTGTCATTGCGACAAGCCAGCGCCGAAATGGTGAAGGAAGATGCTTGTCCAGCCACTTCAAATGCCAGCAGCTCAGTCGAAGCGCAGGGCACGCAGACCAATGCCTCCAGCATTTTGGTCGGCGACCATCGCGATGTCCTGATGGGGCTTCGCGCCGACATTCAAACCGCCGGGCCGAAATCGTCCTGCAAGCAGCCGGTTACCTCGAAATTACCTTACTGGTAAAAAGGTAGCGCAAAACTTTTGCACAAAGCATGGGTTTAATGGCGCGCCCGGCAGGACTCGAACCTGCTGCCTCAAGATTAGAAGTCTCGCGC
>CAZSTP010000008.1:0-7950 GCA_964609325.1 uncultured Novosphingobium sp.
TGAAGTCTACAAGTGTAGACAAAAGAGGATGCCAGGTATGTCGGACCAGAGCGCGCAAGCCACAGTTGCGCAGTTTTCCGCCAAGTATGAAGCTGAGAGGCAGCGCCGTTTGCGTGCCGACGGCCCGGCCCAGTACAAAGCCTTCGAAGGCCAGTTCGAAGCGTTCGACAAAGACCCTTATGCTGATCCCGATTTCCAGCGTGATGCCATTACCGAAGATACAGACGTTGCCGTAATTGGCGGCGGCATCAGCGGTTTGCTCACCGCCGTGAACTTGCGCAAGCAGGGCGTCAGCGCATTCCGGGTGATTGACCGTGCGGGCGATTTTGGCGGCACATGGTACTGGAGCCGCTACCCCGGCGCCGCATGCGATGTTGAATCCTACATCTACATGCCGCTGCTGGAAGAGACCGGCTATATCCCGACCGAAAAGTACGCCAAGGGCCCCGAAATCTTTGCGCATTGTCAGCGCATTGCCCGGCAATTCGATCTTTACCCGCACGGCCTGTTCCAGACGGTGGTCAAGGATTTGCGCTGGGATGACAAGGCCAGTCGCTGGATCGTGAAAACGGATCGCGGCGATGTGATCCGCGCCCGCTTTGTCGTCACGGCAGGCGGCATTCTGCACAAGGCCAAGCTGCCCGGCATCCCCGGCATGGAAACTTTCAAGGGCAAGAGCTTCCACACCGGACGGTGGGACTATGCCTATACAGGTGGCAGCCCGACCGAACCGCTGACCGGCCTTGCCGACAAGCGCGTTGCGATCATCGGCACCGGCGCAACCGGCGTCCAGATCATCCCGAAACTGGCGCAATCGGCCCAGCATCTCTTTGTTTTCCAGCGCACGCCCACCAATGTGGGTGTCCGCGCCAACCGGCCCACCGATCCTGAATGGGCCAAATCCCTGAAGCCGGGCTGGCAGAAAGAGCGGATCGAGAATTTCACCAGAATCGTCACCGGCCAGACGGCTGATGCCGATATGGTGAACGATGGCTTTTCGCGCATTTTCCGTGAAAACCCCAATGCCATGGGGCTGGCGACGGATGAGGAAAAACTGCTCGATTTTCAGGCCATGGAGGAAATCCGCGCCCGCATTGACGAAGTGGTCGAAGACAAGCGCACCGCCGAACTGCTGAAGCCTTGGTATTACCAGATGTGCAAGCGTCCGTGCTTCCACGATGAATACCTGCCCACGTTCAACCGCGCCAATGTCACGCTGGTCGATACGGCGGGCAAAGGGGTTGAGCGTATTACCGAGGACGCGATTGTCGTCGACGGCGTGTCCTATCCCGTCGACTGCATCATCTATGCGTCGGGCTACGAAGTGGGTGCGACTTACACCAGCCGAATGGGCTTCGAAATCTATGGACGGAACGGCACCAGCCTGACCGAAGCATGGTCTGAAGGGCCAGGGACATTGCACGGCATGACGATCAGGGGTTTTCCGAACCTGCTGAACATCCACACCCTGCAAGGCGGCATCGCCATCAACTTTGCGCACCTGCTGACCGAACTTGCCGCCCACGCCGGATGGCTGCTGGGTCATTGCGTCAAGAACGGGATTGTCGAGATCGAACCCACTGCCGAGGCGCAGGAGGCGTGGTTCCACACCTTGCTGGGCAGCCTCGGTACGCAACCGCAATTCTTTGCCGCCTGCACGCCTGCCTATCAGAACAACGAAGGCAAGATGGAGATGAGCCCCGCTGCCATCCGCTCCATTCCCTACTTCGGGCCAACTCTCGATTTTCTGAAGATCCTCGAAGACTGGCGTGATGATGGCACTTTGGCCGGTCTTGATGTCCGCAAGGGCTGAAGCAACAATACGATTAGGCAGGAGAATATCGACGTGGCTGAACAGGAATTTGGCGGCAAGATCGTCATCGTTACCGGCGCTGCATCAGGGCTGGGCCGGGCAACCGCGCGGGCATTTGCCGCCGCCGGGGCAAAGCTGGTACTGGCAGACCGCGATGCATCGGGCCTTGATGCCACCCGCGCCGAACTCGAAGCGGCAGGCAGCGCCGTGATCGCGGTGGCAACGGACATTTCCGATGCCGGAGCATGTCTGGCGCTGGCCCCTGCTGCCATCGCTGCCTTTGGCCGGATCGACGTGGTGTGCAACGTGGCTGGCGCGTTCCGGTTCGATCACGCCAGCCAGATCACCCCCGATGTGTGGGACATGATCCACAGCGTAAACGTGCGCGGCCCGTTCTTCATCATCCAGGGCGCCATGCCGCACCTGCTGGAAAGCGCGGGCACCGTCGTCAACGTGGCAAGTGCATCGGCGTTTCTTGGCCATGCTTACCTGACGCATTATGCATCCAGCAAAGCCGCGCTGGTCAACATGACAAAATCGCTGGCGATGGAATACATGCAAACGCCGGTACGCATAAATGCCATCGCGCCGGGCGGTATCAACACCGCCATGACAGCCACACCGTCAATCCCCGATGGCATCGATTTCCAGCTGTTGGCGCGCTATTCGCCGCTGCGAGGATCATCGGAGCCCGAAGATCTGACCGACGTGATCCTGATGCTGGCAGGCCCGCGCGGGAAATCAATCCACGGCGCCTGCATCAATGCCGATCGCGGGATCACCGCAGGGTAGGGCCAAATTCCCTCGCAACCCGTCTGGTAGGACAGCATTGATCTATCGTGATCGTTCAAATAATGCACATTGATTGTAGCATTTATTTGAGCTTGATTCGGCTGCAATCGGCGATGGTTTTCACCACTTGGTGATGATACCCACCGCAAAGCCGGATCAACGGGATGAGGAACCTGAAGTCATGAAATTCACAATGGATATTCCTGTTGGCGTAACCACTCCTGGTGAATTCCAGACGGCTGAGGCCGTGAAGGTCATGGCGCAGGCTTTCGAAGCTGCTGGCGTTGATGCATGCTATGTCACTGATCATCCGGCACCATCGGCAGAATGGCTGCATGCCAACGGCCACGATGCACTTGATCCGTTTACCGCGCTGTCGTTTGTTGCAGCCAACACCACCAAGCTGATGCTGCACACCAATATTCTGGTGATGGCTTACCGTAGCCCGTTCGTCACCGCCAAGGCTGCAGCCACGCTGCAAGTCCTGTCGGGCGGCCGCTTCATCCTTGGCGCAGGCGCCGGCTACCAGAAGGTCGAATTTGACGCATTGGGCGTTGATTTCCACAAGCGCGGCAAGCTGTTCGACGAAGCGATTGATACCATCCACATGGCGTGGAACGGCGGCGTCGTGGTGAAGGAAGGCATGGGCTTCAATGCCGTCGGCAACGAACCGCGCCCTGTTCCATCGCCAAAGCCCCCCATCTGGATCGGCGGCGGCAGCCCCGCAGCAGTCAAGCGCGCAGCCCTGCGCGGCGACGGCTGGAGCCCGTTCTTCGCAGCACCGACGATGACCGCAGCCAATCAGGAATCGGGCATCCACACGATTGAACAGTTGGCCGAAAACATCGTCAAGGCAGAGGAAATGCGCGCCGAAGCAGGCCGCACCGGCCAGTTCGATGTTGCCATCGGCACCCGCGCCAAACTTGATTACAAGACGCGCGCCACTGCTGATGCTTACATCGAAGAAGTGCACAAGCTGGCCGATGTGGGCGTGACGTGGATCATGATCGAAGCCCCGCACCCAAGCCGTGCCGCTTTCCTTGAAAACGTGCAGTGGTTTGGCGAAGAGGTTATCGCCCGCGTTTAAGCCCGCGCGCGCCCGCGCCAGTCGCGGGTTTCGATCGAAGGAAGCCGAATGATGGGTTTTGCGGGCATGACTGCCGGCGCGATACTTCAGGATCTGGAAGCGATACCGCTTGCAGACCTGATGGCGCGTGCCGAACAGGCCACGCTTGCCCATCATGGTGCGCTGGTCACATATTCGCGCAAGGTGTTCATCCCGCTTACGCAATTGTGCCGCGATGTTTGCCATTACTGCACATTTGCCACCACGCCCGGCAAGATTGGCAAGGTCTATCTCAGCCGCGACGAAGTGCTGGCAATCGCCCGTGCAGGACAAGCCGCCGGTTGCCGCGAGGCCTTGTTCACATTGGGGGATCGCCCCGAAGACCGCTATCAGGCCGCGCGCGATGGTCTGGCGGCCCTGGGCCACGAATCCACGCTGTCCTATGTCCGCGAAATGGCCGAGGCGGTTCTGGCCGAAACCGGCCTGCTGCCGCATCTGAACCCCGGCATCATGGCCGACGCCGATTACGCGATGCTGCGGCCCTATGCGGCGTCGATGGGCTTGATGCTGGAAACCGTTTCGGACCGGCTGGCACAAAAGGGCGGCCCGCATTTCGGATCGCCGGACAAAGTTCCTGCGGTGCGCCTTGAAACGCTGGAAGCTGCCGGTCGGGCCAAGGTTCCGTTCACCACCGGGTTGCTGATCGGTATTGGCGAAACCCGCCTGGAACGCATTGAAACACTACTGGCCATCCGTGACAGCCATGCCCGCCACGGCCATGTGCAGGAAGTGATCGTCCAGAATTTCAAGGCCAAGGCCGGTACGCGGATGGCAGGTCATCCCGAACCTGGGCTTGACGATCATTTGTGGACCATCGCCGCAGCGCGGATGATCCTGGGCCCGGCGATGACCATTCAGGCACCGCCAAACCTTCATGCCCCTGACGAGCTGGCAGCCTTGCTGGCCGCAGGTGTCAATGACTGGGGCGGCGTTTCACCTGTCACGCCAGATCACGTCAATCCAGAAGCGCCCTGGCCACATCTTGGCACTTTGGCAAAAGCGACAGCCGCCGCTGGCCGCGTATTGGTTGAACGGCTGGCCATAGGCCCTGCCTTTGCACAGCATCCCGATGCATGGCTTGAACCGGCGCTGGCGGTCAAGGTTCGCCAGCAAGTGGATGCGCGCGGCCTGCCGATCATCGAAAGCTGGCACGCAGGCAGCGAGGAAGCGCCGCCCAGCCTGCCGCAAGCAGGACGGACCGCCATCAGCCCGGTGATCGAAGCGATCATCGCGCGCGCGCAAGCAGGCACGCGGCTTGACATTGCCGAGATTGAAACGCTGTTCGCAGCAGATGGCCCCGATGTGGCTTTGATCACTGCCGCTGCCGATGCCTTGCGCGCACAGACCGCAGGCGATGCGATCAGTTACGTCATCAACCGCAACATCAATTACACCAATATCTGTCTTTATCGCTGCACGTTCTGCGCCTTTTCCAAAGGCGGCAACAAGGATATGCGCGGGCCTGCCTATCTGATCGACGAGGCTGAAATCGCGCGTCGCTCGGCCGAAGCGGTGGAGCGCGGCGCCACTGAAGTTTGCCTGCAAGGCGGCATTCACCCCGATTTTGACGGGAACACCTATCACCGCATCCTGCGCGCCGTGCGTTCGGCTGCGCCAGACATTCATATCCACGCCTTTTCGCCGCTCGAAATCACCCATGGCGCGCAAACGCTGAACATGCCGCTGCCCGAATATATCGCGTGGCTCAAGGAAGCCGGGCTTTCCACGTTGCCTGGCACCGCTGCTGAAATTCTTGATGATGAAGTGCGTGCCATCATCTGCCCGGACAAGGTGAACACCGCGCAATGGCTTGATGTCATGCGCGCGGCCCATTCCGTTGGCGTCCGGTCAACCGCGACGATCATGTTCGGCCATGTTGACCGTTATGAGCATTGGGCAAAGCACTTGCTGGTTGTCCGCGATCTTCAGGAAGAAACCGGCGGCTTTACCGAATTCGTGCCCCTGCCGTTTGTCCACATGGAAGCCCCGATGTGGCGCAAGGGCCAGTCACGCTCAGGGCCAAGCTTCCGCGAAGCCGTGCTGATGCATGCCATTGCGCGGCTGGTCCTGCACCCGCTGATCCCGAATATTCAAACGAGCTGGGTCAAGCTTGGCCCCGAAGGCGCGGTTGACGCTTTGCGCGCAGGTGCCAACGATCTGGGCGGGGTGTTGATGGATGAATCCATCACCCGCGCAGCAGGCGGCCAGAACGGCCAATTGTTCGGGCCAAACCGCATGGCCGATCTTGCCGCATCTGCCGGTCGGTATATCCGCCAGCGCACAACGATTTATGGAACGGCCGGAATTGCGGCCAGCACGACTTTGGGAGTATGTCATGTCGACTGAAAATGGGGCGACTATCGCCGTACTGGGCGGAACCGGCGATCTTGGCTCTGCCATTGCGCGGCGTCTGGCCAAGGCTGGCCGCAAGGTCATCATCGGTTCGCGCAAGGCTGAAAGCGCGCAAGCGGCTGCGGAACGTCTTGGCTTCGGCCTGACCGGCACCGATCTGGCAAGCGCGGCCAAGGCAGCGGACATCGTGTTTGTCACCGTGCCATTTTCGGCGCAGGAAGCAACGCTGACCGAAATCGCACCACACCTTTCCGGCAAGATTCTGGTCGACACCACGGTTCCTCTGGTGCCGCCACGCGTGATGCGCGTGCAATTGCCCGCAGAAGGCAGCGCTGCTGCGCGCGCGCAATCGTTCGTCGGTGAAGATGTGAAGGTGGTTTCAGCATTCCACAATGTTGCTGCACACAAGCTGATCCAGGACATCGACGTTGGCTGTGACGTGCTGGTATTCGGCGATGACAAGGCTGCGCGCGGCGAAGTGATCGAACTGGTCGATGCATGCGGCTTGCGCGGCATTCATGCAGGCGCGCTCGTCAATTCGGCGGCTGCAGAAGCGATGACCTCGATCCTGATCTTCATCAACAAGACCTACAAGGTTGACGGCGCAGGCATTCAGATCACCGGCACGCTGATCCAGCCAGAAGCCTGATTGCTGTTGCACGCGATGTGCCCGCCAGCATGATCGAGATTCATCCGATCACGGGAATTGGTGAAGTCCGGCCAGGTGACGACCTGGCCGCTTTGCTTTTGGCCGCCCTGAACCACAACGGCATCGTCCCGCGCGCGGGCGACATACTGGTGGTTACGCAAAAAATTGTCTCCAAGGCGCAAGGCCGCTTTGTGTCGTTGGCCGACGTCGTTCCGGGCGATGAAGCCAGGCGGCTGGCCGAATTGACGCGCAAGGAACCGCGCCTTGTCGAACTGGTCCTGCGCGAAGCCGACGGCGTTGTCCGCGCAGCACCACATGTGCTGATCACCCGCCACCGGCTGGGCCATGTCATGGCAAACAGCGGGATTGACCGCTCCAACATCGGCAATGGTGAAGATGACCGCGCACTGCTGCTGCCGGTTGATCCTGATGGCACCGCCGCGCAACTTTGTGCCCAACTGGGGCTTGCGGTTGTCATATCCGACAGTTTCGGAAGGCCATGGCGCATGGGTGTGGTCGCCGTGGCCATCGGCGCTGCTGGCTTGCCCGCGTTGATTGACCGGCGCGGCGAGATTGACCGTGATGGCCGCGTCCTTGAAGTGACACAGGTGGCTCTGGCCGACATGATTGCCACTGCTGCCAATCTGGCCACGGGCGAGGGCGCAGAAGGCATTCCTGCCGCACTTGTACGCGGTTATCGCTTCCCTGAAGGAAACCGTCCTGCCAAAGACCTCGTGCGTCCGGCGGCTGAGGATTTGTTTCGATGAGTGGCACTGTCATACTGACCGGCGGAGTGGGCGGCGCCAAATTGGTGCTGGGCCTGCTCAACACCGTGGACCCGTCGTCTGTTACAGCCATTGTCAACGTGGGTGATGATTTCCGGCACCTTGGGCTGCACATCTCGCCCGATATAGACACGCTGCTTTACACCCTGTCCGGCAAAGCCAACGCAGCCCAAGGCTGGGGGCGGGAGGACGAAACGTGGTCATTGCTGACCACGTTGAAGGAACTTGGCGGCGAAGACTGGTTCCTGTTGGGCGATCGTGACATGGCGCTGCACGTTTTGCGCACGCATATGCTGGCACAAGGCCAAACCCTGGCCGATGTCACGCGCCATGTGGCCAGTCAGTGGGGCATTGCCGCTACCATCCTGCCAGCCAGCAACGATCCTGTCGCCACTTTGATCGACAGCGACGAAGGCACCTTGGAGTTTCAGCG
>CAZSTP010000008.1:8050-22073 GCA_964609325.1 uncultured Novosphingobium sp.
ACCGCAAAGCTGATGGGCGAATTGGGGCTGGCCATCAGCAACACCGCCATTGCCGAACACTATCGCGGCCTGATTGACGGCCTGCTGATTGACGAGGGCGATGAATGTGACGGGCAGGACATAAGCATTGACCGCACCGCAACCTTGATGACCACGCTGGACGACAAAGTGCGCGTAGCCAAAGCCGCATTGGCGCTTGCCGCACGGCTCGCATGACCGGCTGGACGGCCATCGTGCCCTTGAAGCTTGGAACAGATCAGAAGTCGCGGCTTTCGCAGCATCTGTCAGCCCAAGCCCGCCGCGAACTGGGCATGGCCATGGCAACCCATGTCATCACCCGGTTGTGCGAAGTTGATGCCATTACCGAAGTGATCGTCCTGACGCAGGGTGCCATCGATCAATGGCCGGTCCGCCGCGTCGCAGACAAAGGCCGAGGCTTGAACGCTGAACTTCAGGACGCCGCCACAAGCGTTGCGGGTGGCGTTCTGGTCATTCATGGTGATCTGCCACTTGTCGCCGCGCCTGATATTCAGGCAATGCTTGCCAAAGCCGAGCATTGCGGTTGCGCCATCGCGCCTGACCGGCACGGCACCGGTACCAATGCGCTGGCGTTGCGAACGCTGCCCGGTGGCTTTCGTTTTGCCTTTGGACAGGGCAGTTTTGCCCTGCATCAGCAGCGCTTGCCCGCAGAGCTTGCGATCATGACCAACCACGGGCTGAATATCGACATCGATACAAAGGATGATCTGGACGCCGCCATCGCATGGGGATTTGATCCCGGCGCAGGCAAAGTGCTGCGGTAGCCAGCCCGACCAATTACCAGAACCAAACCAGCAGGAGAGAGACGTGGCCCTTTACACAACCATTCACCTTCACAATGTCCCCGCCGACAAAATGGCAGATTATGCAGCCTGGTTTGATGGGCCGCATCGCGAAGCCCTTGCACGTTTGCGCGGATTCAAGGCTGCCGATCGTTTTGAAATCACTGAACAGCAACTGGGTGACGCATTCCAGCCCTGGCAGTTTTTGAGCGTCTATGATTTCGATTATACGACGCCCGAAATTGATCTGCCCGCGCTGGGTCCGCTTCTGGCCGATGCCCGCGATGCCGGATTGATCACCCCGAACGAAAGTGAACGCATTCACAGCTATCGTCTGTACGGTGACTGGAAGGGTAGCCCCAACTGGCAGCGCGACAAGCCGCTTTCCGGCGTCAGTGTGCTTTTGGGCAATTACGTTGCGGGCCGTTTTGAAGAATATCAGACGTGGTATGAAAACGTGCACAGCGTTGAAGTGGCCAACGTCCCCGGCCATGTCGCCATGAAGCGCGGCGAATTGTCCAACCTGCAAGTAGAGCCGCGCTGCTATTGCCCCGGCGATCAATTGGTGATGACCGCCCAGCAGACTGATGATCTGGCATTCACCATCGGTGACTTTGTAGCCCGCGCCTTGGGCCATTCGCCCAGCGGTATTGCCATGGAGCCAAGGTCAAGTGCAGGGTCGCTTGCCCGCACGGTGCACTATTTCAAGAAGATCAGCGGCACCCAATTCTGGGACGGCGGAATTGCCTATGGTGGCGATTTGTCGGTCTATCCTGACAAAGCTTGACGCCCGAATGACTGAATGCAGGGGCAGAGGTGCCCCTGCATTCAGAAATCCACTTTGCCAACAGCCGCACGATAGGGTGCGCGCGCCAGCCATAGCAGCAAGGCCGCCAATGGGCCAGTAATGGCAATGGTTGATGCCATGGAACTGCCCAAAGCCGCATCGCTGGCGAACACGTGGTCGGTAAAGCTGGCCACGATGGTCGGGCCAAAGCCCATGCCAAACAGGCTGAGACAGAACAGGTAAATCGCTGATACTTGCCCGCGCATCTGGTTGGGCGTGATTTCCTGCAACGCCGCCACCGCGCTGCCCCACGGCATTGCACAGCCAAACAGGAATACCGCAAACAGCGCCAAGGCTGATGTTGCCGAGCCTGCAAGGCTTGCTGCGATGCCCGACGGCATCGCCACAGCGACCGCCAGCAGACCGATGAGCAGGTTTGCGTCCATGACGCCGCGTGCGCGCAAACGCGTGGCTATTGATCCGCCAAGGATGATGCCGCAAGTGCCGCTGACAATCGTGATCAGGCCATATGGCAGGCTGACTTCACTGGCGGTCCAGCCAAATGTCCTGATAAAGTGCGTGGGTATCCAGGCAATGGCCCCGTTCCACATGATGCCGCTGATCGCATAACCAAGGATCAGCAGGCTATAGGCCGATTTCTGCTTTGCCATATGGCGGCGTACTTCGGCAAAATTGGCTTGGGCTCCGGCTTTGACATCTGTGCGCACGGGTTCACGCATGGTCAAAACCCACAACGCCACCAGCAATCCGGGCAAGCCGACCAGCACGAACAGGCTTTGCCATGCTTCGAGGCGCCCCAGTACCGGCAAGGTCAGCGGTGTCATCATGGCGATCAACGCACCGCCTGCCATCGTGGCAATCCCGCCACCCACATAGGCCGCACTGATATAGAGGCTGAGCGCGCGGGGCCGTTGATGCGGCGGAAAATAATCGCCGATCATGGAATAGGCGCCGGGCGAAAGGGCGGCTTCACCCACGCCCACGCCAATGCGCGCAATGAACAGTTGAACGAAGCTTTTGGACAAACCGCACAGTGCGGTCATCACGCTCCACACCGCAATGCCGATCGCGATGATCGTGGTGCGTTTGCGGCTGTCAACCAGACGCCCGATCGGGATGCCCATGACTGAATAGAACAGCGCAAAGGCAAAGCCATGTAGCAGGCTCAATTCAAAATCGCTGATCTTCAATGTGGCGCGGATCGGCCCCACCAGCAAAGTCAGGATCTGTCGGTCAATAAACGAAAAGGTATAGGCGATGATGAGGACGCCGACGACGTACCACGCATAAGGCTCGGCATTGCCACGACCGGTCGCACTCGCCATGGTTTGGTCCTGCGCCATCCTGTCCCCCCCGAAAACTTGGGCTTTTGCCCGCTTAGAGCGCGATGACTTGCCCGCGTTCGGACGATTCGTCTATGGCATCAAGCAGGCGGGTCAACCGAACGGCGCGATCAAAGTCTGGCACGGTGCGTTCACCGCTGCGGATGTCGTTGGCAAAACGTGCCCACACTTCGGCGACATTGATCGACGGCTGGACGACATTGCTGACCGTCGCTAGCGGTTGCGCTGCAGATTCCGGTGTGGTGGTCACGGTAAGCGGCCCGACTTGATAGCCGCCGGGGTGGCCACCATTGATCGACAGCGCTCCATGCGTTCCGCGCAGTTCAAACTGGAACGTCACGTCAACCACACCGCCAACCACTTCAAGCGAAGAGATGCAGCCGCTTTCATGTTTGCCAAATGTCAGCAAATGATCGGCACAAGTGCGTTTGACCACTTCATTGCTGCCCATCAGCGTCATTTCTTCGCGCAGAATGCTGGCGCGCGCGCTGACTTCATGGAACCTGCCGATGATCGCTTCGATGACTGCCAATGTGTGTCCGCCCGCAATGGTGGAGAGCGTTGCGCCATTGGCCTTGTCCTGCAGGTAGGCGTAGTTTGGCGGTGAAACCGCACCCCAGCCACCAGTAGGCGAAACAACCCGCAATGAAAGCGGGCGACCGATGACGCCATCCTTAACCAGTTGCGCCGCATGGCGCACGGCCCAGCTGTTTGCGCCTTGCAGCCCGATGGCTACGTGCACGCCTGCTTGGCGCGCGGCATCGGCCATTTCCTGTGCTTCGGCCAGATCACGACCCAGCGGCCATTCGCAATAGACGTGCTTTCCCGCCGCGATTGCCGCCAGCACAATGGCACGGTGTTCCGGCACTTTTACCGTGACGGCTACGATATCGACATCGGGATCACGCGCAAGATCAAGCGAATCGTCATAGGCCTTGGCCGCGCCGAACATCGCCATGGCACCATCTGCAATGTCCTGTGTCCGCGCTGAAACCGCGTGGACGACAAGATTGGGCAGGGCGTTTATCGCGCCAAGGTGCGCATCCTTGGCCCAACCGCGTTCAGCGTTGGCGCCTGCAAAGCCGATACGCAAGGGAGCAGCGCTCATCGTGCCCTCGGCAACGACAGGACGCGATCGGCGATGTTTTCACGCTGGATTTCGTTGGTTCCGCCAGAAATCGAGAAAATCCAGCTCCACAGGAAATCATAGGTCCACGGATGGGCGCTGCGATCACCGTTGAATTCGAGGAAGTCCCAGCCCATCATCTCGCCCACGACTTCGCTCAACGCCTTGTGCGTATTGGTGACGAGCAGTTTCATCATCGACCCCTTGGGGCCGGGCTGTCCGGTCCGGTCGGTTTCGGCAATGTCGGTCAGTGTCATCGCGCGGATGGCCATGGCATCGGATTTCAGCGAAGCCAGTTTTTGCGCAATGGCGGAATCATCAATCGCCAGCGTGCCATCGTCAAACCGAAGCTTTCCGGCAAGATCGACCGCGCGGCCGACACGCTCATACAGTTCAAGCTGGTCGCCGATGAAGCCAAGCCCGCGTTCAAACGAAAGCGTCGCCAATGCGGTGGACCAGCCTTGGCCGATTTCGCCGACAACATTGGCAATCGGAATGCGCACTTCGTCATAGAACACGGTGTTGATGTGTTCATCGCCCAACATCGTGCGGATCGGCTTGATGTCGATTCCGGGCGTTTTCATGTCACAGATGACCCACGTCAGGCCTTTGTGACGCTGCGAATCCGGATCGGTGCGGATCAGCAATTCCTGATAATCACCGTGCTGCGCATCGGTGGTCCACATCTTCGCGCCGGTAACCACAATGTCATCGCCATCAACAACGCCGCGCGTCTTCAACGAGGCGAGGTCAGATCCGGCGTTGGGTTCCGAGAACCCTTGGCACCACAGCGATTCACCCGACAGGATGCGGGGAAGGTGGAACGCCTTCTGTTCATCGGTGCCGCGTGCAATCAGGGTGGGCCCGGCATGCATCATCGCAACATATGTGGTGTTGATGTAATGTGGTGCACGGGCGCGGGCCAACTCCTCGTACCAGAGAACCTGTTGCAAACCGGAAAGGCCTAAGCCGCCAAATTCCTTGGGCCAGGACACGCCGGCCCACCCATGGTCATAAAGCTTGCGCTGCCAATCGCGGTCAAATGTCGCCGAAGCGTGCCCGTGTGCGGGGCGGGCATCGGCTGGGACATTGGCCGACAACCAGTCCCGCGCCTTGGCCCTGAACTCACGATCCTGTTCGGAGTATTGCAGGTCCATATCAGTCTTCCAGTTCGGCGTGGAGCAGGCGGGCCAATATTTCCCGTCGACCACCAAAAAGTTTCGCCAGCACCAGCGAATGCTTCATGTAAAGATGCGCGTGATGTTCATCGGTCACACCGATGCCGCCATGAAGCTGAATGTTGGAATCCGTGTTGGCAAGCGCTGCAACATTGGCTTGATGCTTTGCCGCATCAAGATGGACCCCGGCATCACGTGAGCCTTCCTTGATGGCGGTTGCCGCATACCACAATTGCGAACGCGCCGCTTCAAGCCGCACAGCCATATCGGCGCAAGGGTGACGTACGGCCTGCCAAGAACCGATCTTCTTGCCAAAAGTTTCGCGCACTTTGGCGTATTCGACAATCTGTCCGAGCGACGCTTCGGATATGCCGACCAATTGGGCTGCCGTTGCCAACTGCCCCATCATCCACACATGATCGCCAGCGCGCGTTGCGACAACCGGACAGCCAGCAGGAACAACAGCCATGGACAACGCCAGATCGAGCGACGATTTTGCGCTGACTTGCGCCCCCTGCAGATCCAGCAGGCGCGCCTCTTCGCGCGTGACCAGCAAGGCATAGCGCGCAGCAGGCGAACCGAGCAGGCGCAGGCTAGTGCCATCGACAATGGCCAGGGAAACGCCAACCGCGCCGCTGGTGATTTCCGCGCGCAGATCGGGGTCGGCAACAGTCATTGCTGCAAGACACTGCGCCAGGACCTCGACCGGGCCACACTGGCGGCCCACTTCGCGGAAGAACAGCGCGTGTTCGATTGCGGAAAGTCCGCTGCCGCCATCGGCTTCGGGCAGGGCAAGTGCGTACCAGCCCATTTCACCAAGAGCGTTGCGTACATCATCTTTCAGATCAGCAGGGTTTGCACCGTGCAACCGATCAATCGGCATTGCATCTGCAAGATATTCTGCAGCCGCGCTGGCGATTGCCAGTTCTTCGTCATCAGGTACGAGATACATGGCGCCCCCACACCGCAAGCGTTACGTTATTTGTCATCATGTCGGCCATTTGCCTCAGTGCGAAATTGCTTTATCCAACCGTTCGCAAAAAATGCAACAGCATAATTGCATTGTGATCAACATTGTGGTGATTGCGCAATGCTGCAGGCGCCACGTCCACTGATTGTCAGGACGCAAGCATGGTGTCAGGCACGCCGCACACGCCGGGGTCGGTCGCAAAAACGCCGCCATTGGCCGTGGCTCCCGGCAGATCCGGCTTGATCAGCATTTGCGTTGACGTAACGTACATTGTTTTCAGATCCGGCCCACCGAACGCAGGCTTTGTCGGATTGGAACAAGGAACTTCGATCACCCTGTCAAGCTGGCCATCGGGCGTGTAGCGCCGCACCGTCCCGGTTGCGACGACCGCCAACCAATAGCCGCCTTCAGCATCGACAGTGGCCCCGTCAATGTGGCCGTCGCCAGGTGCAAGCGTAATGAAAGGGCGCCGGTTCGATACGGCACCGGTCTGCGCATCAAGATCGAATGCCTCGACCGTACGGCTGGGGGTATTGGCGCAATACATGGTCTTGCCATCGGGGCTGAATGCCAGACCATTGGACACCGACACATTTGGTATAGCCGGTACAAGCGTATCGCCATCCAGCCTGAACCATGCGCCGCCTGCGGCATTGCGATCTGCCGGAAAGCCGTGGTCAAATGATCCGACCCAGAAACGCCCCTGACGATCACAGTGGCATTCGTGCAGGGTCACATGGCCAGACTGCGAAACCGGCGCATGGGCGCGCAAGTGCAGCGCCGATGTTGCAGGATCGAAGTCATAGACACCATCGGCCAGCGCGACGAGCAGGCCACCATCTGCCTTGTGCACAAAACCGCCGACGCGCGATGCGAACGGCCATATGCGATGTTCGCCCGTTGCCGGATTCCAACGGTGGATTGCCGGGGGATTCTCGCAATTGACCCACCAAAGCGTCTGATCGGGCACTGACCAGATTGGCGATTCTCCAAGATGATTCCTGGCGTCAAATGCAAGTGTCACGCCTGCCATGTCACAGTGCCCCTCCGGTATTGGGAAATGCTATTACCCTTGTGCATTGCGCTAAGATCACGCTACGAACGAGTCAACCTGAACAACGGGCCTGAACAACGGGCCTTGATCTTGTGGCCTGCGCTGAAGGCCTGCACGATGGGAAAATGAGAGAGGATACGCCGTTGAGCAGGATGGACCGTCACACGTTGGACAAGACCGTTTTTCCGGTTGTGGCCACCATCGCAACCCGCTTTGACGATGTGGACGTGCAAGGCCACATCAACAATGCCGCTGTGCCGGTCATCCTTCAGGAAGCCAGAGTCGAGTTCAACAAGGCCATTGATCTGCCGGCCCTGATCGGAACGATGCGCCCCATGATTGCCGGGCTGACGATCGAATATGCTGCAGAACTGATGTATCCGGGCAATGTCGAAATCGGTTCGGCGGTTTCGCGGATCGGACGCACATCTTTTACCATCCAGCAGACGGTGCGCCAGAACGGGCGGGTGGCAATTTACGCCGAAACGACGCTGGTGGTTGCTGATGAAAATGGTGCAGCGCTGCTGCCCGAAGGATTACGCAAAAACCTGAACCGGGTCTTGCTCGGTCAGGCTACAATGGAGCCGCATAGCCATGTCTGAAGACCATATTCTGGATCGCTTCTTCAATTCGATGCAAGGTTGCCGCACCGATATTGTACGCGAATGCCTGACCGGAAATGCGGTCGTTTGGCACAGTTTTGACAGGGTGGCGATGACGCCCGACGACGTCGTCAAATCATGGGAGGCGATTGCTGCGCGGTACACGGAAACCAGTGTGACCGACATACGCCGCCAGACCACGCCAACCGGTTTTGTGCAGCAGCACTTGTTCGTTGTGCGCGCAGGTGATGGCCCACGCAAGGCATGGCCGGTTTGCGTCGTGGTGCAGATTGCCGATGGTCGCATTGCGCGGCTTGATGAATATATCGACCTGTCCGGCGGATTCGAACCTGCCGAGGGCGATCTCGTAACGCCGGGGCTCTGAGCCCGGAACCGGCCTGACCGGTTGGATGTTCCCAACCGGTCAGGCCTGCTATTATTGCGTCAAGGCGCTCGCAAATGTTGCGTCCGGACCCATGCGTTCAGCCGCGATGCGTTCCAGCACAGTTTCAAATTGCTGCGCTTGTGTGCCCCACGCATAGTTCAGCGAGAACGCCCGTTTCAGGTAGAAGTGCAGATCCACTTCCCAGGTCATGCCCATGGCACCATGCGCCTGAACCGACATGCGCGAAGCAATATCGGCTGCAGCACCCGCTGCAATCTTGGCATGTGCAACCCGCGCCCGCGCGGGCAGCGTGCCCAACGGCAGCTCGGCAGCGGCGGCATGAACCACGGGCCGGGCAAATTCGACTTTGACTTGTGCAGAAGCGATCATGTGCTTGATGGCCTGCGTGGTGCCGATCGGCTTGCCAAACTGCACGCGGTCCTTGGCATAGGAGACTGCAAGAGCGATGCAGCGCTGGGCCAGCCCGATCATTTCCGCAGCGGCCAAAAGCGCGCCGCGTTCTGCCGTATCGCCCCAGCCTTTGCCCACAAGCGTAGCGGCAGACGGGGTCCACGATACGGTGAACAGACGGCGGAACGGATCAAAGCTTTCGGCGCGCGTGATCGTTACGGCATCGGCTGTGACAAGATGGATGTCATCGCCATCAGCCAGCAGAAACGCATCGGCGCTATCGGCATTGGCGACAAACGGATTGATCGGATGGCCAACCACGACCACCGCACCTGCCAGCACTTTGTCAAGCCAGCCACGATTGTCATCCAACCGTGCCAGCAGCGGCACGACAATCCCGGCCTGTTCGATCAGGGGTTCGGGCAGTCCGACGTATCCTGCAGCTTCGGCAATGCCGATCAGGTCGACCAGACCCATGCCCAGGCCGCCTGCATCTTCTGGCGCGAGCAGGCCGATAAGGCCCATTTCAGAGATGGTGGCCCAACGGGCATCATCACGCGGAGCCCCGGCCTCAAGCTGCTTGCGCAGATCGGCGGCTGTGCAGGTCTCGACCAGCATTTCGCGGGCGGCCTGTGTGATCGTCAATTGATCTTCGGTAAATGCGAATTGCATTGCGCTTAGCCTCTTGGCAGTCCGAGCATCCGCTCGGCAATGATGTTGCGCTGAATTTCGTTGGACCCGGCATAGATCGGACCGGCGAGGGCGAAGATGAATCCGTCCAGCCAGTCAACCGGGGAAACCCCGTCCGTGCTTTGTCCAAGCAATTCGGCACGCGGGCCCAGAATATCCAGTGCCGTCTGATGCAGTGCCACGTCCATCTCGGACCAGAAGATCTTGTTGGTCGACGATTCCGGGCCGATCTTGCCGCCTGCTTCCAACCGCGATGCGGTGGAATAGATGGACAGCGCATAAGCATCGGCGTCCATCCAATGCTGCGCAACACGTTCACCAATGGAGGCTGGCAGATTGGCCTTGTTGGCGTGGTACAGCGCTGCCAGCTTTTGCGCGGCAACCTGATAACGGGCTGGGGAGCGCAGCATCAGGCCGCGTTCGAAACCGGCAGTTGCCATGCACACGTGCCAGCCCTGTCCTTCATCGCCCAGACGGTCGGCCACAGGGACGCGCACGTTGTCGAGGAAGATTTCGGCAAAGACCATTTCGCCGTCCATCCGTGCGATAGGCCGACGGGTTACGCCGGGGGCATCGAGCGGGAACAGGATCAGGCTCATGCCCTTGTGGCGTTCGCTGCCCGGTTCGCGGAAAAGGCCGAAAGCCCAATCGGCAAAGACGGCGCGGGTGGACCAGATTTTCTGGCCGTTGAGCACGTATTCGTCACCATCGCGCGTGCAGGTAGACCGCACTGCGGCAAGATCGCTGCCTGCGCCTGGTTCTGACCAGGCTTGCGCCCAGATGTCATCGCCCGCTGCCATACGCGGCAGGAAACGCTGTTTCTGATCGTCGGTGCCGAATTCCATCATCGTCGGGCCGAGCAGGAAAATCCCGTTTTGGTTGACGCGCGTCGGCGCACCGGCGCGATAGTATTCTTCTTCGAAGATCAACCAGCGGATCAGGTCAAGCGCGCGCCCACCATAGGCTTCGGGCCATGTCACCATGCCCCATTGGCCCTGGTTCAGCTTGCGCTCCCAATCGCGGTGAGCCTCAAAGCCTTCGCGGGTCAGATCGAACGAGGGAAGCTTGCCTGCGGGCACATTGGCTTCCATCCAGCTGCGTACTTCGGCGCGGAAGGCCTGCTGTTCGGGTGTATAATCAAGTTTCATCAGTCGGCTTGGCTCTTGTTTGAAGCGGCGGCGGATTTGCCGCTGACCCCGGCGATGGAATCACCTTTGACCAGATCGTTCTGTGCATGCGCAAAGTGGTGCATGTGGAATACCGCGTCCATGGCAGAGCGCTTTCCACGCAGTTCCTCGACATGGTTGACCGACTGCTTGGTCAACCAGTTGCCAAGGCGGCCCTGGCCTGCCAGCTTGTTGGCCCAGACCGTGGTTGCAGCGCGCAGTTCATCGCGCGGCACAACCTTGTTGACCATGCCAAAGCTGTAAGCACGGGCAGCAGGCATGCGTTCACCCAGCAACAGGAACTCCTTTGCCACGCGCGGCGGCAGTTCATAGGCATGGGCGAAATATTCAACACCCGGAATGCCCATCAGCGGATTGACCGGGTCCTGGAAGAATGCATCTTCGCTGGCAACGATCAGGTCGCAGACCCATGCCAGCATCAAACCGCCAGCAACACACGCACCTTGGACCATAGCGATGGTAGGCTTGGGAATGTCGCGCCAGCGGCGGCACATGCCCAGGTACTGTTCCTGCTCGCGGGTATAGAGCAGCTCTGCGGCAGGCTTGTTGGTGTGCGGTGGCAGCATCAACCGCTTGTCGAATTCAAAATGCAGATCGCGTCCCGGCGTGCCGATATCGTGCCCGGCCGAGAAGTGTTTGCCATTGCCGGCAAGCACGATGCACTTCACCGCATCATCATTCACCGCGCGGCCAAACGCATCGTCCAGCGCGTACGTCATCTGACCATTCTGCGCGTTGTTGAAGCCAGGGCGGTTCATCGTGATCCACGCCACACCCTCGACAACCTCATAGAGGATCGGTTCATCGGTTTCGTAAACCGGGTCAATCTGCCGAGGCTCTACCAGATCGGTCATGCTGCCTGCTCTCCTTGGGTCGCATCTGCTTCGTTGAGCAGAACGAGTGCGTCCACAGCTACTGCGCCTTTGCCTTCGGGCATCACCAGCAGCGGATTGATTTCAACCTCGCGCAAACGATCGCCGCCTGCAAGCACTGCTTCACCAAGTGCTGCAATCGCTTTGGCTGCACCAGCGATGTCGGCCTTTGGCGCACCGCGATAACCGTCAAGCAGCTTGAAGCCCTTCAGGCTGCGCAGCATCGCTTCTGCCCCTGCGGCATCGACCGGCAAGAGATTGTGGCAGGCGTCCTTCATCAGTTCGGTCCAGACCCCGCCAAGACCGACCGTCAGCATCCAACCGAACACCGCATCACGCGTAACCCCGGCAAGGATTTCAACGCCGCCAGCCAGCATCGGTTCAAAGGTGACGCCTTCGATATGCACGTTCATGGAGCGCGCCTTGGCCATCATCGCTTCGAACGCCTCAACCGCTGCATCGGCATCCTTGATCGACAACCTGATCAGTCCGTGTTCGGTCTTGTGTGCGACATCCGGGCTGACCAGCTTTGCCACCAGCGGGAAGCCGACAGTCTGTGCGGCCACGCGCGCTTCTTCGGCGGTGTGCACCAGCGCATCGTGCACCACGGGCACGCCAAAACGCGCCAGCGCATCCTTGGATTCCGTTTCCGACAAGGCGGCACGACCGGCTTCGATTTCCGGCCAGCTGGCGACGGGTGCGGCAGATGCCGGGGCCGACTTGCCGCCCTTGGCCCAGGCGCCATAGGCCGAAACCGCACGTGCGGCGCGGTCGAAATCATCGAAATAGCCGATGCCATGGGCGGTCAGGTGCGCTTGGTCCGCCATGGCAAAAGTATCAATGACAATCAGCGTCTTGTCCGTACCGGCTGCCGCCTTTTCAACCTGGGGCAGGGCGCCCGTCAGGAAGGCGCCGGGCAGATAGAGCAGCAACACGTCAATATCATCAGGTTGCAGCGCAAGCTTGATGCATTCCAGCAGGAAGTCGTTGGAATTGACTATATTGCCGGTCAGATCGACCGGATTGGACACCATCGAGTGCCCTGGAATCTCCGCGGTCAAGCCATCCTGCACTGACTGCGGGAAAGTGGGCGTATCACCACCTGCCAGCGCAAGCGCATCGGCGAGAATCGCACCGGCAGCGCCCGAAATGCTCAAAACGCCGCAATTGTTGCCACGGATCTTGCCTGCACCCAGCGCGTGGAGATAGGCCAGATCGGCCAGCTCTGCCAGAGAGCCAGCGCGGGCCACACCCGCACGCGAGAATGCCGCATCATAGGCGGCGCTATCGCCAGCCAATGCTGCGGTGTGCGAACGGGTAGCCTCGGCCCCCTTTTCGGACGCACCCACCTTGTAAACCGCCAGCAGCTTTCCGGCGGCGCGGAAACGGGCAGCAGCTGCCAGGAACTTGGGCCCATCGCGCAGTTCTTCGATATAGCATACCGCAGCATGCGTGGCATCGTCACCGGCAAGGAAATCAAGATAGTCGCTGAATTCGACCGCAGCTTCGTTGCCCGTGTTGATCACGTGGCTGAAGGTGACGCCAGCGCGCCGCGCCATACGGAACACCGTAGCGCACATATTGCCGCTTTGCGTCAGCAGCGCGGTGTTGCCCGCAGGTTCGCCCGGCTGGAACGACTGCCCGAACGTGGTGAAGACGCTGTCGGTGAAGTTGGCATTGCCCATGCAATTGGGGCCGGCAATCTTCATGCCTGAAGCCTTGGCAAATGCCACGAGCGCTTCCTGCCGCTGAACGCCTGCTTCTTCGTTGGTTTCGGCATAGCCCGAGGCGTAGGCCATCGCGGCAGGAATGCCGAGCGCATGGCAGCGCTCAAGCATCGGCAGCGTGGCTTCGGCGGAAACCGCAACGATCACCAGATCGACCACTTCGGGGACCGATTCGATGTCCTTGTAAGCGGTCACTCCCTGAACGGTTTCGTTCTTGGGATTAACCGGATAAATCCGCGCAAAACCTGCGCGCTTCAAAAGATCAACCGGGACGCCGCCGATGCGCGCCTTGTTGTCCGATGCGCCGATGATGGCAATTGAGCGTGGCTTGAGAAGCGGGGTAAGGCTCATGCCGACACTCCCGACCGTGCACTGGTCATGTTCAGGCTTTCTGCAAAATGGTCAGAAACTGACCAACCGTAATTGATTGGAACTGCAGCATGGTTCAAGTTGCAGGGCATAGCATTATCCCGGCATTTGCCGCGGACAGAATCGCCGAGGCCGGGCTTCAAGAGCCGGATTTTCCCGTGCAACACACCGCCATCCTGTCCCGTCTACATTGAAATGCGATAGCAAAGATGCATTTTGCCGGCAACAGGTTTTACCTTGGCCCCGTTGCCGATCCGCCTGTGGCGCCGTGACTTTGCCTCGGCCCTGACTTCGGATTACAGCGTGACGCCAGAATAAATGCACACCCCTATTGTCATTTTTTTTCCGCCGTATCATACGCACTGGCAATCGTTCAGGGCCGGTTGCACAATGGGTTTACTGGGCAGATGGGATTATCGGCCGCAACACCGTTGCAACGGTGCAATTGCCGGCATGCTGAAGGAAGACGACCATGCGCGT
>CAZSTP010000008.1:22173-25463 GCA_964609325.1 uncultured Novosphingobium sp.
ACACCGTTGCAACGGTGCAATTGCCGGCATGCTGAAGGAAGACGACCATGCGCGTGATTGATCATTTTGTTGCCGGCGGCCCCCTTCCAGATGCTGCGCGCTTTGCCGACATTCTTGATCCCAACAACGGCGGTGTTCAGGCGCAGGTTGCCTTGGGCAATGCTGCTGTGCTGGACATTGCCGTTGCGGCGGCATCGGCAGCGCAGCCTGCATGGGCTGCGACCAATCCGCAGCGTCGTGCGCGGGTAATGTTCCGCTTCAAGGAACTGGTCGAAAAGAACATGGATGCGCTGGCGCATATGCTTTCGTCAGAACATGGCAAAGTGATTGCCGATTCCAAGGGCGATATCCAGCGCGGTCTGGAAGTGGTCGAATTTGCTTGCGGGCTGCCGCACGTGATGAAGGGTGAATTCACGCAAGGCGCTGGCCCTGGCATTGATGTCTATTCGATGCGCCAGCCCATCGGCATCGGCGCGGGCATCACGCCGTTCAATTTCCCTGCGATGATTCCGTTGTGGATGGGCGCTGTGGCTGTCGCCACCGGCAATGCGTTCATCCTCAAGCCATCAGAGCGTGATCCTTCGGTGCCCAACCGGCTGGCTGAACTGTTCCTTGAAGCAGGCCTGCCTGCAGGTATCTTCCAGGTTGTGCATGGCGACAAGGAAATGGTCGACGCGATCCTTGATCATCCGGCCATCGGCGCGGTCAGCTTTGTCGGTTCGTCCGACATTGCGCATTATGTCTACAATCGCGGCGTTGCTGCGGGCAAGCGCGTGCAGGCGATGGGTGGCGCCAAGAACCACGGCATCGTGATGCCCGACGCTGATCTGGATCAGGTCGTCAACGATTTGTGCGGCGCAGCCTTCGGCTCGGCCGGGGAACGCTGCATGGCGCTGCCGGTGGTCGTGCCGGTGGGCCACGATACTGCAGAACGTCTGCGCGCCAAGCTGATCCCTGCAATCAACGCGCTGCGTGTCGGCATCTCGACCGACACCGAGGCTCATTACGGCCCGGTTGTCACTGCGGTGCACAAGGCCAATATCGAACGCTGGATCCAGACATGCGCCGATGAAGGCGGCGAAATCGTGATCGATGGTCGCGGCTTTACGCTGCAGGGACACGAAAACGGCTTCTTCGTCGGCCCTACGCTGATCGATCATGTGACGACTGACATGGATAGCTACCATAACGAAATCTTCGGCCCGGTGCTGCAGATCGTGCGGGCTGAAAACTTTGAAGAAGCCGTGGCGCTGCCCAGCAAGCACCAATATGGCAACGGCGTGGCGATCTTTACCCGCAACGGCCACGCCGCGCGCGAATTTGCCGCCCGCGTCAACGTCGGCATGGTCGGTATCAACGTGCCGATCCCGGTGCCGGTGGCCTATCACAGCTTCGGCGGCTGGAAGCGTTCCGCCTTTGGCGATACCAACCAGCACGGCATGGAAGGCGTCAAGTTCTGGACCAAGGTCAAGACCGTAACGCAACGCTGGCCTGACGGCGGCGTCGGCGATCTCGCCAACGCTTTCGTCATCCCCACAATGGGTTGATCTGGTAACGACAACTGCCTTCGCAAATGGTGAAATAAGGGAATGCGCGACATGACTTCGGCTCTTCACAGGCCCGCTCTGATTACCGAGCTTGTCGCGCAGTCCTTGAACCGGGACACTGATCGGGTCGTCATGGTGCTGGCCGATGGCCAGACGCAGACCGCAAAAGAGATGCGCGATCTCGTCAGTCAATATCAGCAGGCGTTTAACGCCATGCAGCCAAAGCCGCTGCGGGCGGCCGTGATTGCCAAAAACCGCGTTGAAGTGCCCGCTGTGATGACGGCGCTGACGTTTGCGGGAATCGTGTCGACCACCTTGCACCCGATGGGCGCGATTGATGACTACCTTTATGTCATTGAAGACGCCGAAATCGATCTGCTCGTCTATGATGACGAACACTTTGAAGCGACTGCAGCCGAGCTGAAACGGCTGGCGCCGCGCCTTACGCATCTGGTCGCCGTCGGCAAGGCGGGCGTTGGCCAGTCGATCAGTGAACTGGGCGCCGGCTATGCACCAAAGTCGCTGGACATTCCTGTGGCAGAACCGGAAACGGTTGCGCGCATTGCCTATTCCGGCGGCACGACGGGCAAGCCCAAAGGCATCATGGTCACGCACCGCACCATGGTGACGTCGACCATGATACAGTTGACCGAATGGGAATGGCCTGCGGAAATCCGCCACCTGATTTGCGCACCGTTAAGCCATTCTGGCGCCGCCGTGCTCACCTCTGTGTTGCTCAAAGGCGGCGCGATGGTGGTCGTGCCCGGATTTGAACCTGTCGCTGTCATGCAGGCCATTGAAACGCATCGCATCACATCGGTGCTGATGGTGCCCACCATGGTGCTTGCGCTGCTCGATCACCCGCGCTTTGGCGAATTTGATCTGTCCAGCCTTGAAGTCATTTTTTATGGCGCATCGGCCTTCCCGGCAGCCCGTCTGAAGGAAGCCATCGAAAAACTGGGTCCGATCTTCTTCCAGTTCTATGGCCAATCCGAAGCGCCGATGTCGATTACGGTGATGCGCCGCGCCGATCATCTGCCCGATGATCCGCTGCGTCTTGCATCATGCGGCCAACCGACACCGTGGAGCAGGGTTGTGCTGATGGATGACGCAATGAACCCTGTGCCCGATGGCGAACCGGGTGAAATCTGCGTCCAAGGCCCGTTGCTGATGGGCGGCTATCTTAACAAGCCGGAAGAAACCGAAACGGTCTTTGCCGGTGGCTGGCTGCACACGGGCGATGTTGCCATCAAAGGGCCGGACGGTTTCTTGCGTATCGTTGACCGCAAAAAGGACATGATCGTCACCGGCGGCTTCAATGTCTTTGCCCGCGAAGTCGAAGATGTGCTGGTTTCACACCCTGCAGTGCGCGATGCCGCCGTCATCGGCATCCCCGATGCAAAATGGGGTGAAATGGTCCATGCCGTGGTCGTGACCGTGCCAGGCCAGACGGTTGACCCGGCCGAGTTGATTGCCCTCGTCCGCAGCCGCAAGGGTGCCGTTCAGGCGCCGAAATCGGTTGAATTTGTTAATGCCATACCGCTGTCAGCGGTTGGCAAGCCCGACAAGAAGGCCCTTCGCGCACGCTACGCTGGTTGATCTCCTAAACTGTATCGGAGAACCGGGGGTGGACCCGCGCAGATCACTTGACCTGGCGAGTCCGCGCGGTTTTGGCGCATTTTGTGCCAAAGCGGCCCATGATGAACAGTTCCAGTCGTTCTTCAATATCATCCCGGCTGGGAG
>CAZSTP010000008.1:25563-27347 GCA_964609325.1 uncultured Novosphingobium sp.
AAGCGGCCCATGATGAACAGTTCCAGTCGTTCTTCAATATCATCCCGGCTGGGAGGCGATGAATCCCAGTTGGTGTAGGTCATGATCGGGTGGCTGCCGAGCACGAGGTCCGAAAATAATTCAGCCGACCGCGCATGGTTTTCATCGGGAACAAGACCCGCTTTTGCCAGCTCTTCCAACACCCGTTCGATATTGTTGCGGAAATTGGCAAAAATTGTCCGCGCCACAGATTGCATGAAATCGGGAAAGCGATTGCTCTCTGCAATCATCAGCCGCATCAAGCCAATGGACTGTTCGCGATACGTGATAGTGTACGCATAAGTCGCCACGGCCATCAGCGCATCATACAAAGTGTCGCCAGATTTCACCCTTGGCGGTTGCAGCGCGGCTTCTGCATCGCGTGCAAAGATAACGTCGCGGAAGATAGCCTCTTTATCGCCGAAGTGCTGATACAAAGTGCGCGTGGCAACGCCTGCACCGCGTGCAATATCAACCAGCGATGTGGCCGCATATCCGCGTTCGACAAATAATTGCGTGGCAACTTCCATTACGCGAAGTTTGCGCTTTTCCAACTCCGTCGCTGTAGGCCGTCCGGCTTGGTTAAGGCGCTTTCGCTTTGGCTTGGATTTGGAGGCAATGCGATCAATCGCCACAATCCGGTTTTCCATATTAGTAGCTACCACGTACGCTTCCCCTGAGTTTTATATGCAATGCGTTGCATCGCAATCAATTGTCAATCGCCTTGAAAAGGCCGTCGCGGCATGATCGGACGATGGTAGCTTAGATCATTTTGATCGCGGGTGGCGGGCAGCAGTGGCCCGTGGCGTGTATCGCCTGCACAAATTTGCGGGTCGCCAGGATATTCAATCAACTGGAAATTCTTCTCGATAACCGTCACGCGGTTGGCATATTTCCACACCCCGTCGCGCTTTTGCAGATGGTCGATATAGCGCCCCATCGACAGCAGGTGCGGAGGTTCGATATTGTGTCCGATAAAGGTGTAATACGTCTCGCAATGCGCATCATCGCCGATGATTTCGCAGACGTGATTTGACAATCCGTGATGTTGCCGGATGCTAGCCGCCTCGGCATCTGCAAAAGTCTTGTCGATGAAATAATCCGGCGAACCGACATAGCTGTGATGATCGTCAATCGCGTCATCCCAATAACACGACCGGACAAGCGCCCGGTCCAGACGGTCAATGCCGCGGGCATAGCGCAACACCACGTCCCATATCGCCTGCCGATCGAAAAGCTCCTGAAGCCTTTCTTGCAATTGCGCATCCATGTCCAAACTTTCATTTTTTTGACGAGGCCTTTCCGACAAGCCAGACCTTGTCCAAAGCCTGACATGCAAAATGCGCTCGCGGTGATGCATTCTTACGGAAGGTGCATCCTTGCGCAACATTTATCTGTTACGCCAATCAGCGTCACTGCCAGAAGGCAGAGGTTGGCTCTAACCCATCGCGTTTCCACGGGTTGTCGGTTGAGGATTCCACTTGGCGATTTTTGCAGAATGCGCTAGGTGAGTTGCATTAATCGCGCTCATTTCATAACAGCGCGCATAACAGACATTTTGTTTATGGGAGCTTTGAGCCAGTCATGCCATTTCTCAAGAACACATGGTACGTTGCGGCAAGTGCCGGCGAACTGGACGCGCCGATGGTCAGCCGCACGATCTGCAACCAGCCAATCGTGCTGTTCCGCAATAGCGATGGCACCCCTGCCGCGATCCATGACCGTTGCCCGCACCGATTCGTGCCGCTGTCCATGGGCAAGCGCGT
>CAZSTP010000008.1:27447-32074 GCA_964609325.1 uncultured Novosphingobium sp.
CATATGAAGGGCAATTATCAGCTGATCTCGGACAATCTGCTCGATCTGAGCCATATCCATTATCTGCATCCTGAAGTTCACCAAGGATCGAATTTCGAAGACTTTACCAACAAGGTAAAGCGCGATGGCGACACCGTTTATTCGATGCTGTACCGCCACCATTACCATATCGATGCGGCCAAGCGCGGGATGTTCGGCCTGGGCGAAGGCCCGGAAGATGTTGAGGGTCAGGGCCATTCGCGTTGGGACGTGCCGGGCGTACTGTTCGTCGACACGGCATTCTGGGATCATGGCAAGACCATCGATGAGGGGTATCGCACCCCCAATGCGCACCTGATTACGCCGGAAACCGAAACCAGCAGCCACTATTTCTGGGGTTCCGGCCGCACGTACATGCTGGACGTTCCGCAGGTAACCGAAATGGCCGCTGCAGTGATGAAGAATGTCTTTGAAACACAGGACGGCCCGATGATCGAAGCGCAGCAGCGCGACATGGGCGAGTCCACCGACTTCCTGAATCACAAGCCGATCATTCTGAAGGCCGATGCTGCTGGCGTGATGGCCCGCCGCATCATGCAGCAGAAAATCCGTGCCGAAGCTGGCGAAACCATTCTGCAAGACGCTGCCGAATAAGGCGAAGTTTGACCGGCCGGGGTGCTCGTTGGCATCCCGGCCGGTGCAACTTCTGCCGGTGCGGACATTTTTCATAACGCCCGCACGTTTTGCCGGCCCTGCTTGCATTGATATTGCAGGATCGTATCCTGTAGCGCAGCTTGGGGCCGAGGCCCGATCAATCCGATAAAATTGCTGAACAATCCTTGGGGTTTGCGAGATGGAGCAAGTAAAGTTTCAAGGATTCGGCGGCATTGCGCTGGCGGCCACCGCTTTCGGATCACCAGAAAATCCTCCGGTCCTGTTGCTGCCATCGTTGGGGCAGGTTCGTGAATTCTGGTACGGATCGGCCAAGGCGCTCGCAGAGGCCGGTCGTTATGCCATCTGCGTCGATTTGCGCGGCCACGGCGATAGCGGCCATTCGCCTGACGGACACTATGAACTTGATGCCTATATCGGCGATTTGCGCGCAGTCCTGGCAGCATTGTCGAGCCGTGCCGTGGTCGTTTCAGCAGGGCTGGGCGCGCGCGTGGCCATGTTGGCCGTGGGTGAGGGCGCACCGCATCTGGTGACGGGATTGGCGCTGGTCGATACCAATATCTGGGTTGAGCAGGCGGTGGTTGACCGTTTGGGCGGGGCCATGGCGCTGCGCACGGCAAGCTTTGACGATCCGGCAAAGATCGTCGACGCCATCTCGGCGGCATATCCCAATGAGCCGCGCCCTTCGCTGACCGAACGGACAATGGCTGCTTATGCACAAGGCAGCGATGGCCAATATGTGTGGCGTGGTGATGCACGGGCATTGGCGGCAGCGTCCCTGCCCGATCTTGAAGACCGGTTGAGCCAGGCCGCAGCGCGGCTTGCCACGCCGGTCACGCTTATTCGCGGTTCGCTGAATGAAACGGTTTCTGCCGAAGTCACGCAGCGTCTGTGCGAACTTATCCCGGGCTCTGAAATCGCCGAGATCGAAGGCGCAGGGCACTATGCCGCGTCTGACCGCGAAGATGATTTCAACGCCATCCTGCTCGATTTTCTGGAACGCAAGGCGCCCCGCCAGCCCATCACGTTCATTCGTGGATCGGAACCGCGTGTCCTGCGCGATGCTCTGGGCTGTTTTGCAACAGGCGTGACCATCGTCACCACGATCAATGAAGACGGCGAGCCCATTGGCCTTACGGCCAACAGCTTTACGTCGGTATCGCTGGACCCGCCACTGGTCCTGTTCTCGCTCGCGCGGTCTTCTGCCAACCTTGAAACCTTCGAAAAGGCTGGAAAGTTTGCAGTCAATGTCCTGCATATGGGGCAGCAGCCTGCCGCAGGCCGCTTTGCCACGCGCGGGGTTGCCCGCTTTGAAGGCGTTACCTGGTCGCAGCGCGATGAAGGCGGTTCGCCATTGCTCGATGGGGCACTGGCATCGTTCGACTGCACCACACATGCCATCCACGATGGCGGTGATCACCTGATGTTCGTGGGCCACGTTGATCATGCAACGTTCGAGCCGCACCGTGATCCGCTGCTTTATTTCCGTGGCAAGTTCCGGCGTCTGCATTTCGCCTGATCTTGCCGCCAGTACCCGCAACGACGTGCAGTTTCGTGCACGGAAGACCAAAAACACGAGGATGTTCGGCCAAAAAGGTCGAGACAGAGGGATTGCTTAGATGACGCAGATTTTTGAAGGTGTCCGGGTTATCGAACTGGCACAGTATGTCTTCGTGCCCGCAGCCAGTGCGTTGATGGCCGATCACGGTGCTGAAGTCATCAAGATCGAAACACCGGGAACCGGTGATCCGTACCGCACGCTCAAGATCGGTGACGGGCGCGAAACCGCGACGGCCAATCTGGCGATGGAACAGAACAACCGCGGCAAGAAGAGCATCGCTCTCGACCTCAAGAACCCCGAGGGCCGCGAAGCCTTGCTCAAGCTGATCGAAACGGCAGACGTCTTCATCACCAGCTTGCGCCCGCTTGCGCTTACCGGCCTGAAGCTTGATCCGGCAGACCTGTTCGCCCGCAATCCGCGCATCATCTATGCGCGTGGCAACGGCCTGGGCTTCAAGGGTGAAGAGTTCAACAAGGCTGGCTACGATGCTTCGGCATTCTGGGCACGCGGTGGCTTTGCCGATCTGCTCACCGCGCCAGACGCCGATGTGCCAACCCGTCCACGCCCGGCGCTTGGCGATCATACCAGCGCCATTTCGCTGTTTGGCGGCATTTCGGCAGCGCTGTTCCGCCGCGAACGCGATGGCAAGGGCGTTGTGGTGGAAACCTCGCTCCTGCAGAACGCCGCTTGGGTGCTCAGCTCGGACTTGTGCTATTCGCGCAACAACGATGCCTATGATCCCCACGCCGGGTTTGCCAACGGCCACAAGGCTCCGCTGATGCGCGCCTACAAGACCAGCGATGGCCGCTTTATCCAGCTTATGCTGCTTGCACCGGACAAGCCTTGGCCAGAACTTTGCGAAATGATCGGCCAGCCAGATCTCGCAACCGACCCACGCTTTGCCACCAATCCTGACCGGATCAAGAACGGCGCAGAACTTTGCGGAATTCTCGACACGGCCTTCCGCGCCAAGCCATGGGCAGAATGGGCGCCGCTGTTCCTGGCATGGAACGCACCGTGGGAATTGATCAGCAACCTCAAGGAACTTGGCGAAGATCCACAGCTCAAGGCTGCTGGAACCGTGTTCAAGATGCCGCTCAAGACCGGCGAAGTCGTTGACGTTATCGCTGGCCCAATCGGCTTTGACGAACAGTGCGCACCGTCCGCCCCGCTATGTTCGCCAGCCTTGGGTGAACACAGCGACGAGGTGCTGACCAGCATCGGGTTCAGTGCCGAAGACCTCGCCCGCCTGCGCGCCGCCAACGTGGTCGGATAAACAACCCTGCAATCATCAGGAATTGAGGACAGATATGCACAAGATGGTCGTGCTGGCGAAAGCCGTTGAAGGTCAGGTTGAAGCGCTGGCAAAGTGGTATGACGAAACCCACATGAACGACCTGCTGGCCGTTCCCGGCCTCGTCACCGCTGAACGCCACAACCTTGTCACGCTGAAGCAGCCCGAAGGCACCCCGAAGTGGGACTTCATGCTGATCTATGAACTGGAAGGTCCCGATCCGATGGTGGTTCTTGGCAATATGGCCAAGGCTCAACCTGTCATCAGCGACCTGCTGGAAAGCAGCTCGACCTTGTCGGTTGTCGGCATTTCACACGGCGCGAAAACCGAAGCATAATCCAGATCGGGCGCGGGGCAGCGTAACGACGCCAGCCCCGCGCCTGATTTCATGCAATCATTTGGCGGCCATTGGCAGAAGCCAGCGCGATACTGTCTATCAGACGGGCCAGCCGTCTTGCGGTATCGAAGTCCGGCACGGAACGTGTGCCGCTGCGCACATCTGCCAGAAACCGCGCGTAACTTTCCGAAACATTGACCGATGCGCCTTTGAGGCCAGGAACAGTGGCGTTGAGCGGCGTGACGCCCGCCCAGCTTGTTTCCAGAAAGACCGGGCCCGCCTGATAATCTACGGGCACCCCGACGCGATTGGCTCCGAACAGGCGGATCCAGCCGTTTTCTCCTTCAAGCGTCAACGAAAACGGCGTGGTGGATGATCCTCCCGCAATTTCCAGCGTCGAAACGCACCCGCTGTCATGCTGCCCCAGCACCATCATGTGATCGGCGCAGGTCCGCTCCACCATGTCATCGGTGCCCGATACCCGCACTTGTTTGCGCAGAATCGAATTGCGCGCGTCCACTTCACAATACCGCCCCGCCAGTGCCTCGATCAGGGCAAGGGTGTGACCACCCGGAATTGTCTCTAGCGTTGCACCGTTCTGCCGGTCCTGCAAATAGGCATAGAACGGCGGCACTTCTGCGCCCCAGGCCACAGATGGCGAGGTGATGCGCATGATCCTGAGCGCACCCAAGGCCCCACTTGCGATAAGGCTTTGCGCCTGATGCACTGCCGGCGACGACAAGCCCTGCAACCCGATCATCACGTGGCTGTTTGCTGGAACGGC
>CAZSTP010000008.1:32174-33793 GCA_964609325.1 uncultured Novosphingobium sp.
TCGAAAAATGCATGGATGTTGTCCTGACCGGAATTGCGGTTCAGGACAAATTTGGACATATCCTTGAAGTATCCGTCCAGAAGACAGAAAATCACTTCCTGGCTATTGCCGAAATGCTCATAGACAACGGGTTTGGCGGCGCCTGACAATTCGGCAAGGGCCGACATCGTCAATGCACCAATGCCATCGCGATCAATGATTTCGTAGGCGATCTTGAGCAATTGTTCGCGCCGCTCAGCCTTAGGCATGGGCCGTCGCACGGCGGTGGCTTCACCAGACGCGGAATTGGTCGGTTGCCTCTTGGCCACTGTCATCATACCCTTCACCTACCCGCAAACTCCGCAGCACAAGCACGCTACGCCATTGCTGCCCCGCTATGGGGCGATGACCTTTGCAAACCGCAGAGCAACATGCAACTCCTGCTTGACCCCTACACCAACGTAGGTGTAGTTTGAATCATTGCAAGCGTTGATTTGCATTCAAAACCAGGAAGGATTGCCAGTGAGCACGGATATACCGCTCGGAAATGATCTGACAGGGCAAGTCGCCATTGTCACGGGTGGCGGGCGCGGCATAGGCCGGGCTATCGCGCTGGGTCTGGCCAAGGCTGGTGCAGCCGTCATGGTCAGTGCAAGATCCACCAACGAGATCGAAGAAACCGCCGAGATGATCCGCGCCGCAGGGGGCAAGGCCACAGCCTGTGCCGCCGACGTATCAGACCTTGCCGCCGTCAAGGCGATGCTTGCTGCTACAGAAGCCGAACTTGGCGCGCCGTCCATTCTGGTCAACAACGCCGGTGGCGGCGTTCCCGGCAGTAGCGGTCCGTTCGAAAAGATCGAGCCTGAAGGCATCACCGCCGGGATCGAGCGCAATCTGGTTGCCGCGATGATCCTGTCACGGCTGGTCCTGCCCGGAATGCTGGAACGCAAACGTGGCCACATCATCAATGTCGCCAGCGGTGCCGGGATGCTGGGCATGCCCTATATCGCACCCTATAGCGTCGCCAAGACAGGCGTGATCCGCTTCAGCGAAGTGCTTGGCTTTGAAATGCTTGGACGCGGGGTTGCGGTTTTTGCCATCACGCCGGGCAACGTGCTGACCAAGCTTACGCAGCCGATGATGCCCGCGCTCGACACCATGATCGAAGCCATGCCGGCAGGCGCACCGTGGATATATCCTCCCGGCCATGAACTGGAACCGGTAGGCTGGTATCCGCCAGAACGCGCCGCCGATCTTTGCAACTTCCTGGTTTCCGGAAAAGCTGACGTCCTGACCGGCCGCTTCTTCTCGGTCCATTATGATGAGGCAGCTATTCTGGCCAATGCCGAACGTGTTGTGGCGGATGAGCTTTACACTTTGCGCGTCCCAACCTTGAACGGCCTTGAACCTGCGCTTTACTATCGCAATCCCGAAGACGTCCGCGCCAGCGCAGCCGCCAAATAGGATGAACGGGCATCTGGCCGGAACGGGTGGCGACGCCGGGCAACCGCACCGCCGCTGTTGCGTTCCGGCCAAGCCTTGACCGGGAGACCGAATATGTCACTGACCATTCCCGCCGCACTGGAACCCGTGCTCGGCAACATCTACCCGCACCGGCCCCGCGTCTTGTATATCCTCAA
>CAZSTP010000008.1:33893-45360 GCA_964609325.1 uncultured Novosphingobium sp.
CTTCATGCGTGGCGCTGCCAATGGTCTGTCGAAATCGGTTTCGGCAGCGTGGTGGCGCGCGCTGGTGCGGCCATGGCCGACCAGCAGGAAGTCATCAGCGGCCGGTTTCGCGCAGGCGGTATCGAAGTGTTGCCCTATGACGGCTATGTCTCGCTTGATATTGAATGCTATGCGCCCACCGCAACAGACTTTGAACGCCTGTTTGAGCTGGCCAAAGGCTGCCTTGATTCGCTTGATGGCGTGATCGACAAAGCGGCCACCATCGCCTTTGGCGGCGTCACCAATATGGTCATCCCCGGCAATGGCCCGTTGACCATGATCCTTGTGCTGGATCGCGTGGGCGGCCTTTCGCTTGAGGATTACAACGCATGGTGGGTGCATCACAGCGACGATCATCGCCGCTTCAATCCAGCGCAGTTGGGTTACAACCAGTTGCACAACGCACCTGAGTTCAACGCCCTGGCCGCGCAAGCTGCCGGCGTGACAACCACTTCGCTGTGCGTGGTCGACATCATGTACCTGGCCGATGTCCATGATGGTTTCCCCAAACCCGGTGGCCGCTCTGCCGAAGATGCCCGCGCCATGTCGGTTGAAATTGGCACACATGTATCGTTCGCAACGGTCTGTGGAAGCTACTTCAAGGAACTGTAAGGCGCACTCCAGCACCGACCAGCCTGACGGAGGCTATTGCACGTTGCGCTGTGCAATAGCCTCTGGCGGGTGGGGCTGGTTCGTGCCATGAAAGCCATCTGCGGCCTTGGCGCTGCAATGAACAACGGGTGCGAAAAAGAGGAAGCCGCCGGGTGGATCTGAGGCAGATGCGGCAATTCGTGGCAGTAGCCGAAGAGCTGCATTTTGGCCGCGCCGCAGCCCGCCTCAACATGGCCCAACCACCGCTGAGCCAGGCCATCCGTCGTTTGGAGATAAGCCTTGGTGTTGATCTGTTCGACCGGTCCAAACGCACTGTTGAATTGAGCGCTGCGGGCGAGGTCTTCCTGATCGAAGCGCGGCGTACCCTGCTTCAGGCCGACGTGGCACGCAAAATGGCGCAACACGCCGCAGCTGATACGCCCGAAGTGCGCATCAGCTTCATCGGTCCTGCGCTTTACCAAGTACTGCCCGAAATTCTGGTGCGGTTTCGCGCCGCTGTGCCCAATGTGCATGCGCGCCTGTTCGAACTGCCCACGCCACAACAAATCAGCGGCATCATTGCGGGCGATTATCACATCGGCTTCATTACCCACGGCATCCGCCACGAAGGCTGCGCCAGCAAACTGGTTGAGCGTTCCGGCTTTCTTGCCGCCGTGCCCGCCAATGGGCCGCTGGCCAAGCGAAAGACGATCAGTCTGGTTGAATTGGCAAAACACCCGTTCATCATGCCGCCGCGCAAATATTCCGAGCAATCTGAAACACTGAACCTGTTCAAAAGCGTGGGCGTTATCCCCATGATCGAACAGGAAGCCAGCCAGACCAGCACCAGCCTCAGCCTTGTCGGCGCGGGGCTTGGCTGCAGCCTGGTGATGGCCACAGCTGCCCTACAAACCGCGCGCAATGTTGCCTTTTTGCGCCTTGAAGATGATCTGCCCAAGGCCCGCTGGGAACTGGCAATGGCCTGGCACCCTGATCATATGAGCGCGGAAACATCACTGTTCCTTGACCATGCCAATCGCTATCTCGAAGCCAATCCGCAACTCCTTGAAACCAACGCCTATCTGGCGTGGCTTTAGTGGATAAGCACTTGGACGGACCCTGCTAATGACACAATTCAATCCCGCACCCGTTACACTGGATGAAGTGCTTTCGCCGGAATGGCTAAGCACGATGTTAGGCGCACGTTGGCCCGGCACGGTTGTGCGCGGCGTCGAAGTGATCGAAGTGCTGGCCACGCAGGCCACCAAGGCACGCATTGCGCTGGATATTGTAAGCGAAGGGCAGGGCGGGGGCGGCACTGTACCAACCCGCCTGTGCATCAAGGGCGTTCTCACCGATACCGGCGCCGTGCCCTCTGCCTCGATTGTGGAAACCCTGTTCTATCGCGAAGCAGCCGCTGGCCTGCCTGTACTGGTCCCCGGATGCATTCACGCCAGCCTTTCTGCCGATGGAACGCGCGGGGTGATTGTGATGAACGATGTCATCGCTGCAGGGGGGCGCTTCTGCACCGCGCTGGAACCATTCACAGCCGACGAAGCGGCCGATGGCCTTGCTGCGCTGGCGCGGCTGCACGTTGCCAGCCAACCCGGATCAGCCGCATTCGGCTTTGACTGGGCGCGCAGTTTTCTCGACCAGATTTCAAAGCAGCCGATCATTGCGCAAGACGCGCTGCAAGCCTTGCTCGACGGCCCACGCGGTGTTCTCTTGGCTGCTGAAACGCGCGATGCAGGACGTTTGCAGAAGGCGCTGGAAGCGCTTGCCGCAGACGTGCGCGCAGGGCCTTTGTGCCTTGTCCACGGCGATGCCCATGCAGGCAACGTCTACCGGCAAGCTGACGGTGCGCTGGGCCTGGTGGATTGGCAGATCCTGCAAAAGGGCAGTTGGGCGATGGATGTTGCCTATCACCTTGCCGCCGTGCTGACGCCAGAGGTGCGCCGCGCCAATGAACGCCGCTTGCTGGCCGAATATTGCGCGCAGCTTGCCGCGCTGGGCGGCCCTGCGATCAACGCCGATGATGCGTGGCGCGCTTATCGGGTTGCGATGATTTACGGCTATTACCTGTGGGCAATCACCCGCAAAGTTGATGCCGATATCACCAATGCCTTCGTGCATCGCCTGGGCACGGCGGCACAAGATCTTGAAAGCTTTGCATTGCTGGGCGTCTGACGCCCAGCAATGTCTTTGCCATCAAATCCGGTCGAGAAGTGCTGCGGTCCGCCGTCCGGCTTCGGCGTTCTTCACTGAATCCGGCATTTCGCGCAGTTCGATCATGCGGACTGCCAGAACTTCCATCTTCAGGCAGGCAAAAGCCTCATACCATTCGATGTCGGCTGCTGATTTGCCGGAAACGTCGCTCCACAGTGCGATGGTTTCTTCGCGGCTGCCCATGCCTTCCAGCGGGGTAATGCCTTGCGCGATGGTCTGGTTGTGATCGCATTGCAGCCACCAGCCCAGATCGTGAAGGGCTCCGCCCAGTCCCGGCTGTTCCCAGTCCATCACGGCTGAAACCTTGAAATCCGGGCCGATCATCATGTTGCCGATCCGCGAATCGCCCCAGACAATCCCTTCAGGCCGGTTTGCCGGCTTCATTGCCAGCATCCGCTCGAACGTGTCGCGCAGGAATGTCCGCTCACCCTTTGGATCGACCCACGCGATAAAGCGCTGCCAACGGTTCACTTCCTGATCGAAGCCATCCGGGCCGCCCGGCAGTTCAAGGAATGGCGCTTGCGCTACCGGCACCAATTGGATCGCCGCAAGCTGGCTTACTGCGCTTTCCCACAAAGTGCGCCGGTCGGCAGGGGCGGTGTCCACCAGCCACCCCGATTTGGAATAGGGCGGATAGCTGACCGTGACGCGGCCCTGCACCTTTTCCATGACAAAGAACGCTGCGCCCAGGATCGATGGATCGGCTTCGAACCACAGCGGCTTGGCCACGCGCACCGCGCCATGATCGTGCATCAATTGCATGATCCGGTATTGCGGAACAAACAGATCATCGGGATAAACCGTCTTGGTGGTCGGCTTGATCCTGACAACCATGCCTTGCGTTTTTTCCGCGCCACCTTCACGCCACGTTGCATCGAACAGGATCGTCTCGTGCGACATGCCGGCACCCAGCGGGTAGCTCAGGTTGTGGATGCGTACATCATCGGCACCGTCAATGCGCTGACCAAGCCAGTTGGCCAGAATGGCGGAAAGATCACCAAGATCGCGCACATTTGGCGCGACGATTGCGGGCGATGAAGTATCGCTCATGCGCTTGCCTGCGCCTGATCTGCAAAAAGCGCGATCACGGCAGGCCGGTCCACCTTCAACGAAACCGTCTTGGGCAATTCATCAACGAACTTCCAGTGCACGGGAATGTATGTCGCCAGCACCCGTTCGCGCAGAAAAGCCTCAAGCTCTTCAATCGAAGGCTCTGGCGCTCCGGGTTTCAGCTCCATCGCCACAGCAGGCACCTGGCCCAGGCGTCGTTCGGCAATACCCACGGCTGAAACGGCGGAAATGGCGGGATGGCCCAGCAAGGCTTCCTGAATCGCTTCCGGCAGAATCTTGAAACCGCCCCGCATGATTGCGCCATCGGCACGGCCGCGCAGAAACAGGAATCCGTCTTCGTCTAGTACGCCAACATCGGACGTATGAATCCATTCAGGCCCCATCTTGGGTGAGACCACTTGCAGCAGGCCCTCCTGACTGGGGCCCATAATTTCACCGGTTTCCTGATCGACAACACGGATTTGTGCCCCACCAAATGGCTTGCCAACGCTACCGAACTTGCTCTTGCCAAATTCGGCATAGAGATCTGGCGACATTGCGCAGACCGGCCCGCCAAATTCGGTTGCGCCATATGACAGCAGAACCGGGATGCCGTAACGTTCTTCAAACGCACTTTGCACGCGCGGATCAAGCGGCGCCGCTCCGGTGCTGAAGTACTGGATCGAGGACAGGTCTTCCTTGGGAATGTCGGCATCCAGAATCATCTGTACCGCAGCTGCCGGAGTGCCGTTTGATGCCGGACGGTATTTGACGATGTACTGGTGCCAGTCCTTGACGGAGAACCGATCGATCACGATCAGTTTCAGGCCATTCAAGACCGAAGGCAGAATCCCGAACAGGCCGGAGATGTTGCCCAGCGGATAGTAAAGCAGCGCTGGCGGCGGCTCGGGTGCGTTCGAATCCTTCCCGAACAGCGCCATCGTTCCACCGGTGAAGTATGTGCCCAGCATGTCATGTTTGACCGCGAACGGCTTTGGCTTGCCGGTGGTTCCGCTGGTCAGGATTTCGATCTGCGGTTCGGCAGGAAGCGCGGCGGGCAGGGCAGCGGTCGATGTCTCGAACCCTGCAACGTGGGCAGCGTCCATTTCGGTTATCGAAATGGCAGCCGCACCGCGGGCACGAATGCCGTCCAGCACTTCCTCTTTCAATTCCCGCTCGGTTGCCACCACGATGGATGGTTTCATCATCTCAATGTCGCGCACAATTCCGGCAGGAGACTGGAAAGGATAGACCATGCGGATGGTGCGGCCTGTGCGAATCAGCGACAGGAATGCGCCAATGGCCGAACCCCGGCTGCGCGCAATGAACACCACTGGCCCGTTTTCCGGACCGCCAGATGCGTCGATGAGTGTCGTAAGCTTGTCAGCAAGGGCAACAACTTCGTTCCAGCTGTACCAGCGCCCTTCGAACTCCAAGGCTGGTTCGTCAGACCTGCGTTCCAGCACTTGGGCTGCCAATTGCGAAAGCTTGTTCATATTCTCTCCACTGGAGGGCGTCCCTCCTGGCCCGGCTGCAAGCCGACCGATGGCCACCTTTTAATTTGCATCAAACGTATTGCAATGCCGCATGCGCATATATCGCATCAGATTTCCGACATTTGTGCAGCCTATCGGTGTCGCATGGCAAGTTGATTCCCGCACCAGTAACGTCAATGCCCATCGCGTTGGCCAAACCATGCAACTGTATCGGCGACTGTGCGGTTCAAAGGACGAGGCTGCCAGCCCAGTTCGCGGCGTGCTTTGCCGTTGTCCATTTCACCAAAGACATTGGCCAGAAAAACCGCTTCGCCTGTAACAACCTTATCTCGCCGCCCCAGCATTTTGCCCAGTGTGCCAGCAATCGAGGCCAGGAAATGCGCAATCGTGTAAGGGACGAACCGCGGCGCGGGTCGGCCCGTACACGCCACGGCCAACCCGAACAGGTCCCGATTGCTGACAAATTCGTTGGCGATGATATAGCGATCGCCAACCCTTCCATGCACCTCGGCCAGAAGCGCGGCTTCGGCGACGTCTCGAATGTCAACGGTAGGCTGGCTAACATCGATGGCCACCCTGACTTTGCCGCTGGCAACATCCCACAGCCCGCCGTTATGCGGAGTCGGCTGGAAATCCTGTGGCCCATATGTGTTGGCAACGCACAGGGCGATGCCGGGAAGGCCCCTGGTCTTGCAGAACGCCAGCAGCCGGTTTTCAGCCTCAAGTCGTGCCTTGATATAAGGCGTCGCGCGGTCAAGCCAGTTGAACGCGATCTCTTCTGTCACAGGACCATCAGGGTTCAGGCCGAGCGTACCCATCGAACTCGTAAACACGAAACGGTCAACGCCGCATGCCAGCGCCGCCTCCATGCCATTGACCAACCCCTCGACGTTATTGCGGAAAATCGGTGTCTGGTCGGTCAACCAGAAGCGCGGATCGACCACGCTGTAAAAGACTGTCGCGCAGCCCTGCATTGCCGATTGCAAAGACGCAGGATCAAGCACGTCACCATGAACGATGTCCACAGGCAGGCCTTCAAGCGCGGCCACACTGCTGGTCTTGCGCAGCAAAACCCGGACTTTGCGGCCCCGCTCTACCAGCAGGCGCGCAATATGGCTTCCGACGAAACCGCTTGCCCCTGCGACAAGCACCGGGTGATCGTCGCGCTCGATCCTTGCTGAACCGGTCGTCATTGCGGCGAAGGCGTGAAATCAACGATCAGGCGGGTAAGCTTGCTGCGTGCAATCATCCAGGTGCCATCCCGCCGGATATAGTGTTCGGTATAATGGCCATAGCCGGTAAGACTGGCCCCGCCCGGCCATATCAAGCGATCCTGCATGGCCCAGATACCATCGGCACAGTCACCTGAAATGGAAATCTCGGGCATATGCACCTGATGCACGGTGCTTGCGCCTTCCAGTGTCTGCCGAACCATCGCCACTGCTGCTGTGCGCCCCATGACCGGAGGCGGCCCACCAGCTTCGGATGTATCAAGCACCAGATCTTCTGTGAAAAGAGCGGCCCATTCATCCCACTGCGCGGTGTCCAGCAAACGGCAGTAGCGCGCCTTGAGTTCACAGATTGCGATGCGATCACGGATCATCTTGTCATCCACTGGTTTTGCATCTCCTCAACGCAGTTTCATCACGCCGCCTGCCGCCGCGATCCCTGCAACGGTTCCGCCATCCACAAGAATATCGGTGCCGGTGATATAGCTGGCGGCAGGCGATGCGAGAAAGCTGACGACCGACGCGATTTCTTCAGCGTTACCGGGCCGACCAAGCGGCGTCACCGCGATCATCCTGTCCATTTCAGGCCCGGCTTGGCGCTCCAGGCGCGCCATATCGGTGTTGATGATCCCCGGTGAAAGCGAAACAATCCGGGCACCGGCTTTGCCAAAGGCGGGTGCCATGGCTTGTGCATAAAGCTGCACAGCGCGCTTCGAAAGCGGATAGGCCATGCGCGGGCTGCGCAGCATCAACCGCGCGACAAGCCCGATCTGGCCTCGCAGCAACTTTGCCACAGCCCGGTCAACCATTGGCCGCGCCAGTATCTGCCCGGAATTGGACGCGATCAGAATGGCCGCGCCACCTGCCGCCATAAAAGGCAACACTGCTTCGACCAAAGTCTTGGTGGCGGTAAAATTGACCTCGAACACCCGCTTGCCATCGGCCATGGATGGTGAAACGCCGGCCGCATGGACGAGCGTTGCAACCTTGCTGTTCCCCAGCGCGGCCACGATCCGCGCCCGATATGCCGGATCGCTGACGTCGCCCGCCAGCAGCGACACGTGCGCCGCTGCACCAAGCGAAGTGTGCTGGGCCTCCAGCGCATCGGCATTGAGGTCGCACAGGATCAGGGGTTTGCCATCACGCGCAACAACTTCGGCGATGGCCCTGCCCATTCCGCCGGTTGCGCCCGTGATGATAACAATACCTTCTGCAGCAACGCTCATCTTCTGGATACCTTCATGGATTTCGCACAAGTGCGGCCTCAATAGCCGCCTCCATGGCTTGCGCTCCGCGCAAGTTGGGATGGAACGACGTGCCTTGCGGGTCTTTCCAACCATTGACCCAAGGTTCGGCGGAACACGCATTGTGCGCAGCGCCCAAGCGTTCCATATCTACTAGCAGAGCCCCCGAGTCACGGGCCGCATCGCGCGTCGCGGCTGCGACTTCGTCGCCAACCTTGCGCATTGCGCCAGCCTCGGCTGCGGTAATGTTCAGCGCTGCGCAGGTTCCTTCCGGGGGAAGGATATTCAGATAAGTAACAAGCACGACACGCGCTTCGGGCGAACGCTGGCGGATCCTTTGCACGACCATTGTGAGATCCCGCCGCACCTTCCCGAAATCGCGAGGCCGTGCTAGGTCTGGCGCACCAAGAAGGCGTCCGGTCAGCCAGCCTGACAGCGACCCGTCCTCGCGCGCAGCAAGCGCCGATAGATCACCGACATAGCCAACATCGTTGCCGCCGCTGGTGACAGTGACAAGTTTCGTCGCGGGCGTGACTGCATCCAGTTGCGGGCGTTGGAAGTACTGGCCGCCATCCAGGATATGGGTAGTCGTTGCCGCCGAGCAGGTCGCATTGACAAGCGAAAGACCCAGCTTCGAAGCTAACTGGGCGGGGTAGCTGTTGATCGTTCTCATGCAGGCAAAGGGACTGTCAGGCGCGCGGTCGCCGAGCCCGATGCCGGCCGCGAACGAACTGCCCATCGCGACATAGAGCGGTTCCCCGGACGGCTGCCGCTTGCCCTGTACGACAAGCACGATACTTCCGGCGGCGACAAGCAGCACGATCAGGCCGACGATCACAAGGCAGACCATACCAGTGCGCCGAAGCCCAGAGCTTTGACGCTTCATCACTTTCGTCCCAGATCGTTCATCGCGCGATTGACCACGACCAGACTTCCCGATCCAATTGGCGCTGCATTCACGCTTCGACTCCCACAGTCATGTCTACATTTGTATACATAACTGGACGTATCAGCCAGAGCGAGTTAGGTAAAGGCCGATGCCGACAAAAACCATGCCCAATCCTCCTGCCACACGTGACGCTGCCCGCACCCGTGAGAATATCCTCAAGGCCGCGCAGAAGCTTTATGCGCGCAAGGGCTACACAACCACCGGCGTCCGCGAAGTTGCGGCAGAAGCGGGTGTGAACTTTACCCTTATCCGCCGCTATTTCGGATCGAAGGAGGGGCTGTTTCGCGCAGCGGTTGAGGAATTTCTCCAGATCAAGCCGTTCATCGCCGGGGATCGGTCAAGCTTTGGCAAGCGCTGCGTTGAAGTCCTGATCATCGGGGAAACCATACCCAGCGCACTGGCGATGATGATGCTGGCCACCGCTGATCCGGCGGCGCGCGCGTTGTGCAGCGAACTGATGCACGAACATATCGATCAGCCGTTGGCGCAATGGCTGGGCGGGCGCAACGCGCTGGCGCGGGCGGCCCAGATCAACATATTATGGATCGGCTATATGGCTGCACGTCAGGTGCTGCCGCTGCCAGCGCTGGCCGAAGCTGATCTTGACCATTCGCGCCACTGGCTTGCGCAGGCAATCCAGCAAATCGTCGATCACGACGATTGAAAAGAGGGCTGGCACCGCACGCGTTCGCACCGGTGCCAGCCCTGAGCTTGCTAAAAGTGCTTACTTGCCCGGAATCTTCGCAAGGTCTGCATCGATGGCGTCAAGTGCTTCGGTAGAAATCTTGTCACCGGCCATTTGCTGAAGCGCGCGCAAGGTTGCGCCCTCTGCCATGCTGATGGAAGGATTGTCGCTCAATTCAGGGATGTGCTTGTCGATGATGGCCTTTGCAGCAGGATCGGCGAGCAGCGCACCGATCTTGGTATCCTGCGTCGTATAATGCTTGACGGCAGCATCTGCGACGAGCGCGGTGGGCTGTTCGGTTGTGTGGCCATATCCCGGGCTGAAAACTGCAAGCGCTAGAATAGCTTCAACCAGGGTTCTGAATTTCATGACAATGCCTCTCAAACAGGATAGAAAACGGACGCATCAAAGATGCGGGCAATCACTACATTGCACCTTACTCAATGCATTATCTAGTTGGCTGTTCCAGCTTGCGCAAGCTGCAGATTTTTCGGCACCGCGAAATGCTCAATACTTCAGGAAATCTGGCTCCGTATGCCGTTCCTCCCACACGAGCAGCGCATCCAACGCCTCACTGGAATTCTCACACACCCAAAGTGGGTTGACTTCGAGCACAGCAAGGCTTGGCCCAAGCGCAACGGCCGCGTTCGCGATGCCGACTATGGCCTCCGCCAGTTTAGCCATGTCGATTGCCGAGGCTCCGCGATAGCCATCGAACAATCTCGCCACTCGCAAAGAGCGCAGCATGTCCTGTGCATCGGCGGCGGTGATCGGCAGCAGTCGCACAACGGTGTCGTCCAGAAGCTCGATCCACACCCCGCCAAGGCCCACGGCAATCGTCAAACCCCATTCAGGATCCCGGGTAATGCCGACGAAAAGCTCCAACCCGCTGGTTCGCATGGGTGAGACGATCACACCATCGCACGGCGCATCAGGCCTTGCGCGGGCCACATCAGCGCAGATTTCTGTAAAAGCGCGCGCGGCATTGTCGGCGGTTATGCCAAGTTGCACGCCGCCAACTTCGGTCTTGTGCTCGATCTGTGCCGAGGCAATCTTTAACGCGGCCTTACTGCCAAGTGCCTGCACGGCGGCGGCGGCATCAGCGCCGCTGGTCACGATCACTCCCGGCACAACCGGCACGCCATGCAATGACAAGTGCTCCAGCGCCGCACGCTCTCCGATTGGCCGGGGGATCGGTTGAAGCGGCGCGGCGGGTTCCGGCTCTGCCGTGGCCGCCGCAATCCGCGAGGACCAGCGCGCCAGATGGCCCAAGGCGCGGGCGCCAAAATCCATGCCGAAGATGATGTCGGTCAGGCCGCTCGCCTGCGCCACTTGCTGTGCCTCCGGCCCCATCGGCTGAATTACCTGCGTGATCAGCAGGGGCCGCTTTCCTGCATCGCGATAGGCCTTGGCGATAACCGGCCAATGCGCTTCGCATGTCGCCATTTCGGGCTGGGTCCCGGGCATGGCAATCAGCGTGACAACCAGCCCGATGCCCGGATCATCAAACAGGATCGGCAAGGCGCGGGCCCACAACGACGGGTCCTGCAATACCGCTCCGGTCATATCCAGCGGATTGAGCGAAGCGGCGAACGAGGGCAGCACCTGGCGCAGTTTTTCGCATGTATCGGGCGCAAATTGCGGTATCGGCACATCATGTTGCTGGGCAAGGTCGGCAAACATGCCGCACCCTCCACCCGATACCGATGCCAGCGCGATGCCCGGGCGTTGCAGCGGACCGCTGGCATCAACCAGCGCCGCTGTGACTATCATTTCCTCGATTGACCGGACGCGGATGAGGCCAAGTTCATGGCACGCGGCATCGAATACCCGGTCATCGCCCACCAGCGCCCCGGTGTGAGCGCGGGCGACTTGTGCCGAAACCGGGCTTGACCCCACCTTGATCAGCACAATCGGCTTTCTGGCCACCAATGCGCGGCGCGCGGCCTTGCGCAGCC
>CAZSTP010000009.1:0-3242 GCA_964609325.1 uncultured Novosphingobium sp.
TCCGCCGTTTCATGCTTTGAACGTCAAGAGGCCCTTCGCGGGGCCTCTTTTCGTTTGGGCGCTGCCTGATGGTGGTTGCAACAAGGTTCGAAAGACGCGGGAAGTTGCTGGTTTCACGCAGAGACGCAGAGAAGAAGTCGAGACGCGGAGGTGTCAGCCATGGCCGCAAGGCCTTCCCCCCGATCCGCCCGTGCGCCAAACGGCCGGGCTAATCTTGAAAAAGGGCTTCGCCGAAAAGGCCAACGCTCTCTGCGTCCCGACTTCTTCTCCGCGCCTCCGCGCGAACCCCATTTTGCAACGCCGGAACACCCACAGCGCCAAGCACATCGCCCCGCAGGACAGGGCTGGGAAAATCAGGCTGTCAGGAAATCCTGAAGGAACGGCCCCACCCCGCCAAAGTGCAGAGCCAGTGCCGGAACGGATCGATCATACCCCCGGATATCGGCCTCAATCATTTGCGCCGGACGAAACCGCACATCACCCAAGGCGCTGAAAACCGAACCGGAAATCAGGATGTCGCAGCCGCATTCCTTGGTGGCCGATTCCAGCAGGAACGCAATGTTCACCGCCTCGCCCATGGCGGTGAAATCTGCAGCCGTGCCGCTGCCGATATTGCCGACAGAGGCCGTGCCCGCATTGTAGCCACAGCCAAAGCGCAGCGGGGCAGGGGGGCGGTGGCGCTTTTCGGCCAGCCGGAAAATCTCCTGATATCCGCTAATCACGTCCAGCACGGTCACCACATCGCGGCGCAGCACGGCATTGGCCGGGTGCAGCCAGATGGCCAGAATAGCATCGCCGATAAACTTGACCGACCATGCATCCGCCGTGCTGAGCACTTCGCCCGCCTCGCGGTTGATGTCTGCCATCATCGCCGCAATCGCCTTTTCCCCCATTGCGGCGGAAAGCTGGGTAAAGCCGCGCATGTCAATCACCAGCGCGCTGACCAGTTGCTGGTCCATGAAAAACTGGGTGCGGCCCGCCGATGGATCGGGCATTTCGGCAGGCGAGGTTTCTTGCACAAATTCAATGATCTGGCGGCCGATCCGGATGCGGTCACCTGATGTAAGCTGCGTTGGCCCCAGCACCTGGCGTCCGTTCAGCCAGGTTCCGTTCGTGCTGCCCAGATCGTTCAGCGTGCAATGGCCGCTGGCATTGCGGCGGATCATCGCATGTTCGCGCGATGCCAGACTATCGTCCAGCACCACCGTATTGGAAGGCACACGGCCAAAGCCGCAAATGGCCAATCGCGCCAAAGGTATCTCGCGAATGATGCCGCCTGCATCCATCCGCAGAAAAGTATCGCATTCTTCGGTCGCCACCACTGACTCCGCAAGTTTGCCAAAGCGTAACGATACAACACGGCGCGTAATGTGTCGCACCGCACGAATTCGGCCATGCTTCTGTCATTTTAGCAAGACAAAACCGGTGTTACTTGAAAGCTGTACTGGTTTTCAGCAAGTTATAAGCCTCAACCACCGCCTGAAGTTTGCCTTCATATCCGCGATCTCCACCGTTGCGATCGGGGTGGAATTTGCGCACGAGTTCGGAATAGCGGCCCCTCAATGCGCGGCGATCCGCATCATAGCCAAGGCCGAGCGCGTCAAAAGCCTTGCGTTCATCGGGGCTGATGCCGCGCCGTGCAGCTTCGGCAGCCTTCTCGTGATCTGCCCGCCGCGCCCGCGCGCGCGAGGATATGGCGTCAAGCGGATCGGCAAAATCGGCCCAGCGCGGGGCGGCGTCGATTCCGGCATCGGGGCGGAAAGCGCGGGTTTCACGCTCCCATCCCGCCAGCGGCGATTGCGCGGCAAGGATTTCGTCGGCAGTCATCCCCGCGAAGAAATCGTACCCTGCGTTAAACTGGCGCACGTGTTCAAGGCAAAACCAGCGGTAATCGCCCGGACCATCAAAGCCCGATGAACGAATGCCGGGTGCGCGGAACTCGCCGGGATCGTCACACCCCGGAGCGTAGCAAATGCGTCCATCACTTTGAACGCGGCCGTGGAACTTATCATTTCGCATGCCCCTTCCACATGGCGATAGAGCGGCTAGAAGGGAAGCCATGACAGGACCAATCGCACAAGAAATCGAACGTCTGCTGACCCAGGCCTTTGCCCCCACCCGCCTTGCGGTGATCAACGATAGCGCCAGCCATGCGGGGCACTCAGGCCACGATGGATCGGGCGAATCGCACTTCACCATAGAGATCGAGAGCGCAGCCTTTTCGGGCGAATCACGGCTCAACCGGCAGCGCATGGTCAACAAGGCGCTGGGCGATCTGCCCGGTGAGCGGGTTCACGCCATGGCGATCAAGGCCCGCGCCCCCGGTGAGTAATCTGGCGGTGAGTGACGAGCCCGTTACACGCCGCATCCGCCGGTCAGCGCGTATCCTGCTGACCGATGACCGCGACCGGCTGCTGCTGTTCCGCTACGCCCCGCAAAACCGCCCCGCGTTCTGGTGCGCGCCCGGTGGCGAATGCGATCCGGGTGAGGATTTTGCCGCCGCCGCGCGGCGCGAGCTGTTGGAAGAGACCGGGCTCGACACCGAACCCGGCCCCGAAATCGCCCGCCGCGCCGATGATTATGTAACGCTTGAAGGCGAGCCGATCACCTCGGACGAGCGGTTCTACCGGGTCCGCACCTCTGCCTTCACCGTCGATACCAGCGGCCAGACCGAACTTGAGCGCAAGATGCAGATGGAGCCGCGCTGGTTCACTTTTGCCGAAGTAGCCCAATGGCACGAGCCGATTTTTCCGGACACGATCCTCGAACTGGTCGCGCTGGACACCACGGGAGAGACCGCATGACCATGACACGCGTAACGCTTGCGAGCGGGATTGAACTCGACGTGATCGATACCGGCCCGCGCGATGCGCCGGTGCTGATGTTCCTGCACGGCTTTCCCGAAAGCCACCGCACATGGCGGCACCAGATCGCCCACCTTTCCGGCCGCTTTCGCTGCATCGCGCCCGATCAGCGCGGCTATCGCGGATCATCACGGCCTGAGGGCGTTGAAAACTATACGCCCGACAAGCTGATCGGCGATGTGTTCCAACTCGCCGATGCTTTGGGCGTCGGGCAATTCACCATCCTCGGCCACGATTGGGGCGGCGCGATTGCCTGGGGCGTCGCGCTCATGGGCCAAGGCACCCGCGTCACCCGCGCGGTGATCGCCAATGCGCCGCATCCCGTGATCTTCCCGCGCTTGCTGTGGACCAACCCGCAACAGCGCGAGGCCAGCCAAT
>CAZSTP010000009.1:3342-18405 GCA_964609325.1 uncultured Novosphingobium sp.
GTGATCTTCCCGCGCTTGCTGTGGACCAACCCGCAACAGCGCGAGGCCAGCCAATATATGCGTGCCTTCCGCGATACCGCCAACGATGCGCTGGTGCGCGAACATGGCCTTGGCGCGCTGCTGATGAAAGCGCTTAGCTGGAACCGCTCCACCGCGCTGGAAGAAGCGGAACGCGATACCCTGCTTCAGGATTGGTCAAACCCCGATACCGCCATCGCCATGCTCAACTGGTATCGCGCCAGTTCAATCAACGTGCCACCGATGGACGCCCCCTTCGCCCTGCCCGAAGGCTATAGCGATGCGCCCCTGCCGCCACTCGCCATCCCCACGCTGGTGATCTGGGCGATGGACGATCTGGCGCTGCCCGCCTGCAATCTGGATGGCATGGACAAGCTGGTAACCAACCTGACGCTGGAACCGGTCCATGATTGCGGCCACTTCGTGCCATGGGAAGCGCCAGCCAAGGTGAACACCGCACTGGATGCGTTTCTGGGCTAACCAAACCATTTCACCCAAGCGCCATGGGCGTGGGCCGTGCCGAGCAAGACCGGTTCGCCATCCCCCGGCCAGTGCCGCACAAGCAGTTCGTGGCGGAAGGTTTCGCGGTTGGTTTCCAGCGTGACCCAAGCCAGCCGCCTGGATGCGCTGGACGCCGCGCCCGCCTTCGCCATCGCAGCTTCAATCCGCGCGCGTGTTTCGGGCGGCAGATATTGCCAAACGATGGAGTGGAAAATCACGCGTGTGGTGTCATCGGCTTGCGGCGCGGCAAGGCGCTGATCGACCCAATCGCCAGCGTCCATCTGCACCACATCGGGCGCGCGCTGCGCTGCCAAAGCAATCGCCGCGTCGATCCGCTCCATCCGTTCGGTAACTTCGGCCCAGACATAGGACTTGAGCCGCAACGCCTGCGTCGGATCGGCAAGGTTCACAGGCGCTCGATCACATCCCTGAATGCCCACAATCTCGATCGGCGCTTGCGGCGGCGCATTCCCGCGCCATTCGGGCACGATCCGCATCGGTGAATCCACCGGCCCCGCCTGCGTGCCGCCAAGGTTAAACCAAAAGCGCTCCATCATCGTGTTCACGCCAGCGCTCGCGCCCAGCTCATTCAGCTCGAAACGCGGACCGCATCGGGCCGACAACCACAGCAGCGCGGCCATGATCGAGGCAGAGCGTCCTGCCTCATTGGTTTGGGGGGGGCCATCCAGCCACGGCAGCAACGCGGCATCATGATCGCGCGTGATCGCCACGACCAAGGCATCAATCTCTGCCTGATCGGTCAGCACGCCCTGATAGACCGGCGCCAACCGCGTATCCGCACCGGTCAGCACCAGATGGTGAAATCCACCCGCCAGCCGCAACGGCAGGGCATCTTCCAGCGGCCTTCCCGGCCACGAAGCGATTCGCTGTCCCACCCCGGTCGTGCCATCAAGCAGCGCAAGTTGGCCGCGTACGACGCGACTGGTGCAGGGCGCGCCGTTGTTTGCGGTGTGGTCAGCTTGCCATTCAATGGCCTTTGCTACCTCGATAGTATCCATGACCGGGTTCATTCGGTTGCCCTTTGCGTGAGCCTGCCATATGGGCAGCGGGTTATGTCTACGCCCAAACCCCTCGTTTTCGCCATCCCCAAGGGCCGCATTCTGGATGAGGCGCTGCCTTTGCTGGAGAAGGCCGGGATCGTGCCTGACGCAGACTTTTTCAACAAGTCTTCGCGCGCGCTATCTTTTGCCACCAACCGGGCAGACGTGAAGATCATTCGCGTGCGCGCTTTTGATGTGGCGACATTCGTGGCGCATGGCGCGGCCCATGCCGGCATCGTGGGTTCGGACGTGATCGACGAATTCGATTATGCCGATCTTTACGCGCCGGTTGATCTCAACATCGGGCACTGCCGCCTGTCCGTGGCAGAACCTGTCAGCGCGGTGGAAAGCGGCGCGAATGCGCGCGAAAGCCACGCGCGGGTCGCCACGAAGTACCCCAATCTGACGCGCCGCCACTTTGAAAAGCTGGGCGTGCAGGCCGAAATCGTGAAGCTGAATGGCGCGATGGAACTGGCGCCTTCGCTGGGGCTTGCCAGCCGGATCGTCGATCTCGTTTCCACCGGACGCACGCTGAAGGACAACGGTCTGGTCGAAACCAGCCAGATCCTGCCGGTGTCCGCCCGCCTGATCGTCAACCGTGCCTCGCTGAAAACCGATAGCGCGCGCATGGGGGCGCTGATTGATGCGTTCCGCGCCATGGTTGCGCAAAAGGATGCCGCGTGATGCAACGCCTGAAGTCCAGCGATCCCGATTTCCCCCGCGCCTTCGCCCGGCTGGTCAAAGACCGGCGCGAGAGCGATGAAAATGTGGCGCGTGATGTCCAGACCATCATCGATGATGTGCGCCTGCGCGGTGATGAGGCGCTGGCGGAATATACCGCCAAGTTTGACGGCCATTCACCCGCCGAAGACGATTGGCGCATCCCCGCAGATGCCTGCCGCGAAGCCTTCGATGCGCTGAAGCCCGATCTGCGCGCCGCGCTGGAACTGGCGGCGCAGCGCATCCGCGCCTATCACGAAGCGCAATTGCCCGAAGACCGCGACTATACCGACGCGACTGGCATGCGCCTTGGCGCACGGTGGAGCGCGGTGGACGGCGCGGGGCTTTATGTGCCCGGCGGTCGCGCGGCCTATCCGTCATCGCTGCTGATGAACGCGATTCCTGCAAAGGTGGCAGGTGTTGAACGGCTGGTAGTGGTAACGCCCACGCCCAAGGGCGAGGCCAATCCATTGGTGCTGGCCGCCGCGCATTTGGCCGGAGCCGACGAGGTGTGGCGCATTGGCGGCGCGCAGGCCGTGGCCGCGCTCGCTTATGGCACCAGGCGGATCAAGCCGGTTGATGTGATCACCGGTCCCGGCAATGCCTGGGTGGCCGAAGCCAAGCGCCAGCTGTTCGGCATTGTCGGCATCGATATGGTGGCAGGGCCTTCGGAAATCCTCGTGATCGCCGATGGCAAGAACGATCCGCAGTGGATCGCCGCCGACTTGCTCAGCCAGGCCGAGCATGATCCTGTGGCGCAATCGATCCTGATTACCGACGATGCCGGATTTGCCGATCAGGTGATCGATCTGATCGGCGTGGAAATTGCCATGCTGCCCACCGCCAAAGTCGCCAAGGCCAGTTGGGATGCCTATGGCGTGATCATCGTGGTGGATTCGCTCGATGAAGCGCCTGCACTCGCCAATGCACTGGCCGCCGAACACGTCCAGATCGCCACCGATGATCCCGAAGCTCTGTTCAACAAGATCCGCCACGCGGGTTCGGTCTTCCTTGGCCGGATGACCCCCGAAGCTGTCGGCGATTACGTCGCCGGTCCCAATCACGTCCTGCCCACCGGGCGCCGCGCGCGCTTTTCCTCGGGCCTTTCCGTTCTGGATTTCATGAAACGCACCAGCTTTATTGCCGCCACTGACGCGAGCCTTGCCGCCGTCGGTCCTGCCGCCATCGCCCTTGCCGACGCCGAGGGCCTTGCCGCCCACGCCCGATCCATCGAATTGAGGCTTGGCATATGAGCAGCTTTTCAGGTCAGGCCCGCTCCAATTCGCGGCTTGCTGCGGTGCAGGCGCTCTACCAGATCGATATGGAGCGAACCGAACTGCATTTGCTGCTCGACGAATTCCACCAGCACCGTCTGGGCGCGGAAATCGAAGACGTGGAATACGCCAAGGCGGACATCAACTTCTTCGACGATATCGTGCGCGGTGTCGAAGCGCGGCGCGGTGAAATCGATGCGCTGCTAACCTCCAAGCTCGCCAGCGGCTGGGCGATCCCCCGCCTTGACAAGACCATGCTGCAAATCCTGCGCGCAGGCACATATGAATTGTTGGCGCGCAAGGACGTGGCGATTGGCACGGTGATCAGCGAGTACGTCGATGTCGCCCACGCGTTCTTCGATGAACGCGAGGCCAAATTCGTCAACGGGCTGCTTGATGCCGTGGCACGGGAAGTGCGCTGAATTCAGGCCGCACAAACGGCTCTTCCTTTGCGCATAAAGCAACAAGGGGTTCACGCAGAGACGCAGAGAAGAAGCGAAGGCGCGGAGGTGTTCGTCTTGGCCGCAAGGCCTACCCCTTATCCGCCCGAGCGCAAAACAGCCCGGCCAGCGTTGAAAAACGGCTTCGCCGCAAAACCCGCCCTCTCTGCGTCTCCACTTCTTCTCCGCGCCTCTGCGCGAACCCCTTAACGCAACACCGAAAAGTCCACCGCGCCGCGATGCAGCTCGCCAAATGCCGCATCAACTCCTGCTCCGCTCTCGTAAGCTGACGTAGCTGGTTTCACGCAGAGACGCAGAGAAAAAAGCAGAGGCGCGGAGGTGTTCGTCTTGGCCGCAAGGCCTACCCCTTATCCGCCCGAGCGCAAAACAGCCCGGCCAGCGTTGAAAAACGGCTTCGCCGCAAAACCCGCCCTCTCCGCGCCCCCACTTCTTCTCCGCGTCTCTGCGCGAAACCCCTTTTTTGCGACGCCGAAAAATCAGACGTCCCCAAAGCAAAAGCACCGAAGCGCGAAATAATGCCGCAAATCACCAGCGCTGGCGATTAACTCTGCGCCGCCAGACTCTGCATCCGCTTCAGATACCGCGCCAGAACATCGATTTCGAGATTGACCTTGCGTCCTGCTACCAGCGTGCCAAGCGTGGTGACTTCGGCGGTGTGCGGAATGATGTTGAGCATGAAATGGCACGCGCCATCGGCCTGATCGGCCACTTCGTTCACCGTCAGCGAAACGCCGTCCACCGTGATCGAACCCTTGGCAGCGATGAACGGCGCAAGCTCCTTGGGTGCCGCGACAATGTACTGCCACGAAGCGCCAACCTGGCTCACGGTCACCACTTCGCCCACCGCATCGACATGGCCGGTCACGATATGCCCGCCCAGTTCGTCGCCCAGCTTCAGCGCAGGCTCAAGGTTCAGCGGCGCACCCACCACCCACTGCTGCGGCGCGGTGCGCTTGACCGTTTCGCCCGAAACATCCACCGCGAACCAGCCTTCCCCGGCAATCCCGCCCTTGTCCACCACGGTCAGGCACACGCCCGAACAGGCAATCGATGCGCCAATCGCGATTTTGGCAGGGTCCATCGCGCACGAGATCGTGATGTGGCGGTCCCCCTTGTCCTCGATGGCAAGGATGTTGCCCACTTCGGTGACGATCCCGGTAAACATTGCAAATCTCCTTTAGCGGACGCGTTCGTAGACGTCCGCTGTGTCGCTGCCAAGCGTCCTGCGGTCCATATGGCACCAGCGCCCATGGGCGTCGGCCAGTGATCCCAAACCGGTATCGCCAATACACGCCAAGCCATTGCCCACAATGATCGGCGCGCGATAGATCAGCAACCTGTCCACCATATCTGCCGCGATAAAGCTTGCCGCCGTCTGCGCGCCGCCTTCCACGAACAGATATTGCACATCGCCAAACGCGCCGGGCGCGGCAATGTCTGCAACCGCCTTCCAGCCTTCAGGCGCAGTTCCGCGCGTGAGCACTATGCGCTGCGGGCTGCGGCCCTCCAGTCCGGCCAGACGCACATCAAGCCGGGGGCTATCAGCGCGCAAAGTGCCACCGCCCACGAGAATCGCATCAGCCCGCGCGCGCTCGGCATGGCAATGCGCGCGCGCTTCCGGTCCGGTGATCCACCGGCTCGATCCGTCGGGCAGCGCGATCTTGCCATCCAATGACATCGCCAGCTTTAGCGTCACATGCGGGCGGCCCTTGGCAGCGCGCACAAGGTAACCCGCCAAAGACGCATGCGCCGCAGGGCAGGGGAGCACCTCTGCGGCAATCCCCGCCGCCCTTATCGCTGCAACACCGCTCCCCGCCGTGCGCGGATCGGGGTCTTCCACGCCGATCACCACGCGGGCAAGGCCGCTATCCAAAACCAGCGATGTGCAAGAGGGTCCGCGCGTGCTGGCATGGGCGCAAGGCTCCAGCGTCACATAAAGCGTGCCCCCGCGCGCGGCATCGCCCGCCATCGCCAGCGCTTCGGCTTCGGCATGGGGCCGCCCGCCGGTGCGCGTCCATCCGCGCCCGAGCACACGCCCTTCTTTCACGATCACCGCGCCAACCGCCGGGTTCGGGCGGCTTAGCGGACGTCCGCGCGCTGCTACAGCGGCGGCGGCTTGCATCCAGCGCAGATCGTCAGCGCGGCTCATGGCGCTTCGGCCAGCCCCGCCTTCTTCGCTTTGTCGAACACGGGATTGTCGATCAGATGCTTGTCGAGGATCGCCTTGCGCTCGGCCTCAAGCTTGGCCTTTTCCGCCGCGCGCTCGGCCTTGCCCTCTTCATAGGCCTTGGCGGTATCGACCCCGGTCGCATCCCCCACCGCGCGATACATCTGGCGCATCCGCTCCTGCCGCGCTTCCTCCTCGGCCTCTTCAGCTCGCACCTTGGCGGTTGCCTCGAAGTTCTCGGCAAGGATTTCGGCGTCGGTCCGGCCCTCGATCAGGCTCGGGAAATAGATCACCTTGGGCGGATCAGGCAGCCCGCGTCCGCCTTCGCTGCCCAGCGCGACAAAGATGGTGCCGGTGATGATCCCTGCCAGTACCAGCGCGATGCCGCGATACTCGCTCGGCGCGCCCAGCACTTGCCAGAAGTCCACTACCGCGCGGCGCGGCGACACATTGCGGAAAAACGATTTCATAGCCGTCTAGATAGGGCCTGCAGGCCGCAGAATCCAGCCATCACCCGAACGGCGCGTAAAGCGAACGCCCGTTGCGCTTCAACCAGCGGTTGGCCGCGCCCACATCGCCTTCGAACAGCGTGCCCAGATGCGCGTGGAACGCAGGGCTGTGATCAAAATGCGTCATGTGCGCCACTTCATGCGCAACGACAGACCGGCGCACGAAATCGGGTGCCATGATCAAGCGCCAGTTGATCCGGATCGATCCATCCGAAGCGCAACTGCCCCAGCGCCGTTGCGCCCGCGAAAGCGCCAGACGCGGCACCTGATGTCCGGCTTGCGCACAATAATGCGTCAAATCGCCACCAAAATGCCACATCGCTTCACCCTCAAGCCAGCGCTGCAAACGGCGGCTCAAAGACTCGGGCGGACCGCCGATAAGCAACCGCCCGTCCTCGATCACGGGCTTGCGCGGCGCTGTCTCAGTCCATTGAATTAAAAGCGTTTCCCCCCTGAAATTCAGTGTCGCACCGGGGGCAATCTGCCGCGCTTCGGGAAGGTTGGCGAGCTGGCCAGCCAGCCAGTCGGCACGGTCGCGCGCAAAAGCTTCGGCATCGCCCACGCGGCACCACGCGGGGATCGAAACACGCGCCTCGCTGCCATCGGGTGCCAGCCGCAATGTCATTCGCCGCGCATGGCCTAACTTGCGGATAACAAGGGGTAATTCACGCTCACCCACCACGATCACGCGGGCGGCAACCTTGCGCGGGGCCGGGGTTTCCTTGGCCCGCGTATCGGCCCGGCGCAGCCAATCAAGCACCGGTTTTGCCTTTGTTATCAAAGTAATCCGCCGGAACAACATGCTCCTCCAGCGGCCCCGCAATCGTCTCGCTGATCCCCTTGCCCCGCACCGATTGCCCCGCCGCGTGCACCGCCTCGCGATCGCCCGAAATGAGGTAGTGCCAATCGGGCAAGGGATCGCCATCTGCGCGCAAGCGATAGGCGCAAGTGCTTGGCAACCAAGGCAAATCCCGCGCAAGCTTGGGCGTCAACCGCAGGCAATCGGGCACATAGACGCGGCGGTGCTTGTAATCGCTGCACCGCCCGGTCTTCAGGTCCAGCAACCGGCACGATACATTGGTGTGATAAACCTCGCCGGTAATGTCGTCTTCCAGCTTGTGCAGACAGCATTTTCCGCACCCGTCGCACAGCGCTTCCCACTGCTCGCGGTTCAGCGTCTCGATCGGACGTTTCCAGAACTGGTCTTCACTCATCGCGTTGTTAATGCACCCATTTTTCAAGATCGCCGGCCACCGCCTTGGCGTCCTTCTCGGCAGGCAAAAGCGCAATCGGCTCTCCCTTTGGCCCCATCAGATAGGCCGCGCGGCTGTGGTCCATCAGATAGTCCTTGGGCGCCCCGCCATCACGCTTGCCGAAAAACACCGCCCATTGCTTGGCAACAGCGGCGATCTGTTCGGGCGATCCGGTAAGGCCGATCAGTGAAGGCCCGAAATTCGCGGCATATTTTCCCATAACTTCAGGCGTATCGCGCGCCGGATCAATCGTGATGAAGATCGGCTGGACCTTGGCAGCAGCCTCGGCGTGATCCTTGGCAAACAGCTTCAGCCCTTGGGCAATGTTCTGCAAATCCAGCGGGCAAACATCCGGGCAGAACGTGTACCCGAAATAGACGATGCGATATTTCCCATTGAAATCAGCATAACGCACCGGCTTGCCGTCCTTGCCGGTCAGCGTAAAATCGCCCCCGATAGCCGCGCCTTCCAGCGGCGGGCTCTCGCTGGGAGCGCCTCCGCAAGCAGAGAGCGCGAAAGTGCAGGTTGCCGCAAAGGCAATGAAAAGGGATCGGAAGTTCTGGGCCATAGCGTGCCGGTTCATGCTCTGCTAACCGTGCGCTTGCAAGAGGCTAGTCCGCCTCGCTAAAACACGTCGCGGGCTTGCAACAGGAGGATTTGATGCTGTCGATCATGCGCAGGCCACTGGCCATTTTGGCGATCCTGCTTGCCATTGCGGTCTCCATCCCTGCACAGGCGCAGTTTTCCGACAGCTACAAGTTCCTCGAAGCCGTCCGCAAAAAGGATGGTGAAAAAGTGACCGAGGCTTTGAATGAGCCCGGTTCGCAGATCATCAACACCAAGGATTTCACCACCGGACAATCGGCGCTTCATATCGTTGTGGCGCGGCGCGATCTGACCTGGATCCAGTTCCTTATCGCCAAAGGGGCTAATGTAAACGTCCGTGATAACAAGGGCATGTCGCCACTTGTGCAGGCTTGCGAGCTTGGCTTTATCGAAGGTGTGGACGAACTCATCAAATCCGGTGCCCGCGTTGAAGATGCCAACAACACCGGGGAAACCCCGCTGATCAGCGCCGTGCACCGCCGCGATCTGGCGCTGGTGCGCCTCTTGATCAAAGCCGGTGCCAACCCCGACCGTCCGGATAATTCGGGCCGCTCCGCACGTGATTATGCCACGCTTGAAGGCAAAACCAGTTCGGTTCTGGGCGAAATCGAGCGCGCTTCGAAAGAGGCCAAAGGCACCGGTCCCAAGAAGACATATGGCCCCTCCTTCTAAGGCGTGTGACAAGCTGCCATGACCGACGATCAAAGCCTTGAAGCCTTGCGCCTCCGCCTCGCTCCGGCAATTGCCGAAGCCGCTGTGTTTGATGGATGGACCGAAGCCGCCGTTGCCGCTGCGGCTGAAGCGGAAGGCGTCGATCCGGCGCTGGCGCGGTTCGCGTTCGATGGCGGGCCAATGGCGATGATCACCGCATGGATCGCGCGAATCGATGCCGATATGGCCGAAGCGCTCGGACAGGGACAGCTTTCAAACTTGCCGATCCGTGAACGCATCCGCCGTCTGGTTCAATTCCGGCTTGATGCGCAAACCGGCAAGGAAGAAGCGCTGCGCCGCGCGCTGGCGATCATGGCCATGCCGCAGAACGTGCCCGCTGCCGCGCGCCTCGGCTGGTCCAGCGCGGACAAGATGTGGCGTTTGGCGGGCGATGTCGCCACCGATTACAACCACTATACCAAGCGGCTGACGCTGGGCGCGATCTACGCCGCCACGCTCTCGGTCTTTGCCAGCGATACCAGCGAAGACCATGCCGACGCCCGCGCTTTCCTTGATCGCCGGATCGATGGCGTGATGAAGTTCGAAAAGGCCAAGGCCAAGTGGAGCAGGCGGAGCGACGACGAGACCTTCTCGTTCACACGACTGCTCGGGCGTCTGCGCTATCCTGCTGCTTGAACTGGCCGATACGGCACGGAATTTTGATCCAGCGCAATTCTATTGCGAATGACTTGCAAAGTCGCCCGCGCTATGGCAGCGCAAGGGTGTGACACTAGATCAACTTCCCCTTGGCACCCCTGCGCGAATCGCGTCGGTTGATTGGTCAACGCTGGTTGCCGAAGAAGCGCAGCGGTTGCAGTCGCTTGGCCTTGATACAGGCGCGCGGGTGACGCTGGCCTATCGCGGGGTATTTGCCGGACATGATCCGCTGGCGGTCGAGATCGGCCGGATGACTGTGGCGCTGCGCCGCGTCCATGCCCGCGCGATGACGGTTGAACCCATCACCGAAACCATTGGCGCATGAGCCGTATGCCGATCGTCGCAGCCCTTGTTGGCAACCCGAACGCTGGCAAAAGCGCGCTGTTCAACGCGCTCACCGGCGCGCGCCAGAAGATCGCCAACTATCCCGGCGTTACGGTTGAGCGCAAAGCGGGCCGCCTGATCCTGCCCACGGGTGAGCCTGTGGAACTGGTCGATCTGCCCGGCTCCTATGGCTTGGGCTCCACCAGTCCGGACGAGGAAGTGACCCGCAAGGTCATCATGGGCGAACAGACGGGGCAGGCGCAGCCCGATGTGATCGTGCTGGTGCTCGATAGCTCGAACCTTGAGCAACACCTTGTTTTTGCGCAGGAAGTGCTCGAACTGGGCCGCCCCACCGTCGTCGCGCTCAACATGGTTGACCTTGCCGAACGCGATGGTCTGGTGCTCGATCCGGCGGCGCTGGAAACCGCGCTGGGCGTGCCGGTGATCCCGACCGTCGCCGTGCGCCGTCGCGGCTTGGCGGAACTGGGCGCCGCGATTGGCGAAGCGCGGGACCGCGCGCAGGCGCACGAATCCCGCCCGCGCCCGCACATCACTCTGCCCGAACGGCGGATGCTCGCGCACGAAATCGCCCATGCGGCGATCATTTCGGAAACTGCCAAGCACCGCATTCACGCCAAGCTCGATAAGGCTCTACTCCACCCATGGGCAGGGCCGCCGATCCTGTTTGCGCTGCTGTTCGTGGTGTTTCAGGCGGTCTTTACGTGGGCCACGCCCTTTGCCGATGGCCTTGAAGCGCTGGTCGGCAGTCTCGGCGATCTGGTGAAAGCCACGCTTCCGGAAAGTCTGTTCCGCGATCTCATAACTGACGGGATCATTGCGGGCGTCGGCTCGGTCGTTGTGTTCCTGCCGCAGATCGTGATCCTCTTCTTCTTCATCCTGACGATGGAGGCGACCGGCTATATGGCGCGCGCTGCCTTCCTGATGGACCGGCTGATGGCGGGCGTCGGGCTTTCCGGGCGCAGCTTCATTCCGCTGCTCTCCAGCTTTGCCTGTGCCATTCCGGGCATCATGGCCACGCGCAGTATCACCGACCCCAAGGATCGGCTGACCACGATCCTGATCGCGCCGATGATGACATGTTCGGCGCGTCTGCCCGTTTATGCGGTGATCATCGCGGCGTTCATTCCCAACGACAAGGTCGGCCCCGGCGTCGGGTTGCAAGGCCTGGTGCTGTTCGCGCTTTATGTGGCCGGGATTGTCGGCGCGATGCTGGTGGCGCTGGTCCTGCGCCGTTCGGTCACCAAGGGCGCGGCATCGGGCTTCATCATGGAATTGCCCAAGTATCAGCTGCCCACGGTCAAGGATCTGGCCATCGGCCTGTGGCAGCGCGCTTGGATTTTCCTGCGTCGCGCGGGCACGATGATCTTCACCGTCACCATCGCGCTGTGGATATTGCTCAACTTCCCGCGCGCAGAGCCGGGGCAGGACCAGATCAACGCCTCTGTCGCCGGAACGCTCGCCAATGGCCTTGCCGTCGTGCTCGAACCGATCGGCTTCAACCGTGATATGAGCCTTGCGATCATCCCCGCGATGGCCGCGCGCGAAGTGGCCGTCAGTTCGCTGGCCACCACATATGCGGTCAGCGCCAGCGACGACGAGGACCAGACTGCCATGGCGCTGGGCGATCAGCTCAAATCGCGCTGGACCCTGCCGATGGCGCTCTCGTTCCTCGCGTGGTTCGTCTTCGCCCCGCAGTGCCTTTCGACCATCGCGGTGGCGCGGCGCGAAACCAACGGCTGGAAGTGGCCCTCGTTCATGCTCGCGTACCTGTTTGCGCTGGCCTATCTCGCCTCGCTCGCCACATTCTGGACAGCGACGGCTTTGGGGCTGGGGTAAGAGTTTTTCGCGCAAAGTTCGCAAAGGACGCAGAGACGGGCGTGCTTTCGGCGTAGCCGCCTTGGTGCAAGGCGCGTTGTGTTCGGACAATGGCCGATGGCCTTGCACAAGATCTCTGCGCTCTCTGCCTCCTTTGCGCCTCTGCGCGAAACCGGGCCAAGCGCGGACTCCGCCAAAACAAAGCAATTGCTTTGGGAAAACTCGCACTCCCTGACTCGCCCCACCCCGCACCGATGCGCTAGGCAAGCGGTCACATTCTAAGGGACATGATTCGATGGCAGGCAGCGTCAACAAGGTCATTCTGGTCGGCAATCTTGGCGCAGACCCTGAAACGCGCTCGTTCCAGAATGGCGGCAAAGTGTGCAACATCCGCATTGCCACCTCGGAAAGCTGGAAAGATCGCAATACTGGCGAAAAGCAGGAACGCACCGAATGGCACACTGTCGCCATCTTCGGCGAAGGACTTGCCGGTGTTGCCGAACGGTTCCTCAAAAAGGGTAGCAAGGTCTATATCGAAGGCCAGTTGCGCACCCGCAAATGGCAGGACCAGTCCGGCGCTGACCGTTATACGACCGAAGTCGTCCTCCAAGGCCCCGGTGCCGTGCTCACGATGCTCGATGGCGCTCCGGGTGGCGGCGGCGGTGGTGGCCGTTCGGGCGGTTGGAATGAAGGCGGCTCATCGGGCGGCGGTTCACGCGGCGGCGCTGGCGGCGGTTGGAATCAGGGCGGCGGCGGTTCGTCGGGCGGCTTTGGTGGCGGCGGCGCACCTGCCGGCGGCGGCTTCGGTGATGATCTGGATGATGATATCCCGTTTTGATTTGCGCGCAGTCCTCCCCTCCCGTTTGCGGCAGGGGTCGGGGGTGGGCCTGTTAACCCAGCCGCTCAAGTCCCCCGCGTATCCCCATACAAATGGATATGCAGCCTGTCAGTAAACCGCCAACCGCGCTCAAGCGCTTCTTCGGCCAACCAGCGTGACCGTTCGCGCAGAATGCTGCTCGACGTGCCCTCGGGCATCACGAACAAGTGATCCGCAGCAATGCCATAGCGTTGTTGCAGGCCCTCGATCTCGGCGAGATCAGCAGGCGTGGCCACCACAAATTTGAACCACGCGCGCGGATCGCCCGACCACGCCTCAAGCCGTTCGGGCACCAGCGCCAGTTCAGCTGCGTTGCCCGAATGCGCCAGCTTGGGGCTGACGTTGTACTGATCGATCAGGCCGTCGAGCGCGGGGTGGGGGGCAACTGTTCCGTTTGTCTCGACTTCAACGTGCAGCGATGGTCGGGCCTCTTTCAACTGGGCGACCAGCTTTGCCAAAGCCGCGCCTTGCATCAGCGGTTCGCCGCCGGTGATCACCAACCGGTCCTCTGTGTGTGCAAGGATCAGCGCGGCAACTTCGGTCTCGTCCAATGAGAGTTGGTTATCGCCGCGTTCAAACGCCACTTCGTCACGATGCGGGCGATTATCGCCACTGAAACGCCACGTATAGGCCGTATCGCACCACCTGCATGCAAGATTGCACCGCGATAACCGCACAAAGACGGATGGCCGTCCCATCGATGGCCCTTCGCCTTGCAACGAAGCGAAAACCTCGGGCTCACCGGGGTTTACCGTGGCGAGGGCTAGCATCAGTTCCTCCCCGGAACGGGGAGGGGGACCACCTGCAAGGTGGTGGAGGGGCAGGCAGAGCAACGCGCTACCCGAGAGTGCCCCTCCACCATGCTGCGCATGGTCCCCCTCCCCCGATGGGGGAGGAATGGTGCGCTCGTCATCACCCCAACCGCTTCAACGCAGCTGCCAGACGTTCGGCCTCGGCAGCATGCATGGCGTGATCGGCGCGGGCCTTTTCCACAGCCTCGGGTTTCGCCTTTTCGACGAACGAAGCGTTCGACAGCCGCCCTTCGAGCGACTTGGCTTCCTTTTGCGAAACTGCCAGCGCCTTTTCCAGACGGGCCTTTTCGGCGGCGATGTCGATCACGCCTTCGAGGGGAAGAGTGTAATTCACACCTTCCACAATGACCTGAATTGCACCTTGCTGTGCTGCAAGGCGCATATGGTAGTTGTCAGTGCCTTCCTTCAACGTAACCTCAACGGGTTGTGCAGGCACAACTTCCGAGATGCGAGCGAGTCGCATCAGGGCTGCTAGGTTCCGTGTGACGCGGTCTGGTAGAACCAGAGGCTCTTCAGTTTCAACAATTAGCCTCAATTTGGCGCTGGGAGGGACATTCAGTTCTGCCCTAGCTGCTCGAATGCTAGAAACCAGCGCGATCAGCCATTCGACCTCGCGCTTGGCCGCGGCATCAACTGCGGCCTCCGGCGCAGGCCACGCCGCCACGATCAGCTCTGCCTCACGATCCCCCAATGCATGCCACAGTTCTTCGGTCACGAAGGGCATGAACGGGTGGAGCATGACGAGGATCTGGTCGAGCACCCAACCGGCAACCGCCTTGGTCTCGTCGTCGAAATTGCCCTTCACCAGTTCGATGTACCAATCGCAGAACTGGTCCCACACGAAGTGGTAAACGGTGTTCGCCGCTGCATCGAAGCGCAGATCGGCCATCGCCTGATCGAGCGCGGCGAGCGTTTCCACGACCTCGCCGATGATCCACTTGTTCACCGCGCTGGTGGCGGCAGGCGCGGTGACCGATGTGCTGCCGGTAATGCCATTGCTTTGGCAGAACCGCGCGGCGTTCCACAGCTTGGTTGCGAAGTTGCGATAGCCCTCGACGCGGCGCTCATCCATCTTCACATCGCGGCCCTGGCTTTCCATCGCGCACATGAAAAAGCGCAAGGCATCAGCGCCATACCTGTCGATCAGCAGCAGCGGATCGACGACGTTGCCCTTGGATTTGCTCATCTTCTGGCCATCGGCAGCGCGGACAAGGCCATGCAGATAGAGCTTCTTCCACGGCACTTCCTTCATGAAGTGCAAGCCCTGCATCGCCAT
>CAZSTP010000009.1:18505-44456 GCA_964609325.1 uncultured Novosphingobium sp.
GATAGAGCTTCTTCCACGGCACTTCCTTCATGAAGTGCAAGCCCTGCATCGCCATACGCGCATCCCAGAAGAACAGGATGTCAAAGCCGGAAACGAGCAGGTCGTTGGGGTAGTGCTTCTGGAACAGCGGCGCGTCTTCGTTCGGCCAGCCAAGTGTGGCGAAAGGCCAAAGCGCAGAGGAGAACCATGTGTCGAGGACGTCGTTGTCGCGGGTCAACGGTGTGTCGCCCGCCAACTTTTGCGCGTCTTCTTCGGATTCAGCGACGAAGATCGAGCCGTCTTCGGCGTACCAAGCCGGAATCCGGTGCCCCCACCACAACTGGCGGCTGACGCACCAAGGCTGGATGTTTTCCATCCAGTTGAAGAAGGTCTTCTCCCACGTCTTGGGCACGATTTCGATAGCGCCTGAACGCACGGCTTCCATCGGTGCTTTGGCCAGTTCGGCAGCATCGACATACCACTGGTCGGTCAGCCAAGGTTCGATCACCACGCCGCCACGGTCGCCGAACGGCGTCTGGATCGTGCGCGGTTCGAAGTCGGCGGCGATTTCGTTGCCTTCCTTGTCCTTCGTGATGTGCGGGATCAGGAAGCCGGCTTCCTTCATCCGTTCAACCACCAGCTTGCGCGCGTCAAACCGGTCCAGCCCCACGAATTCGTCTGGCACCAGTCCGTCGGCGGTTTGCACAACCTTCGCTTCGGCATCGAACATGTTGAGCATGTCTGCGGCCTTGATCCCGGCGCGCTTGCCCACTTCGAAGTCGTTGAAATCGTGGCCCGGCGTGATCTTCACCGCGCCGCTGCCAAGTTCGGGGTCAGCGTGCTCATCGGCCACAACGCGGAAACGGCGTCCGGTCAAAGGCTGGAGGATGTCCTTGCCGATGACCGACTTGTACCGCTCATCCTCGGGATGCACCGCCACGCACATATCGGCGAGCATCGTTTCGGGGCGCGTGGTGGCAACTTCGATGTAATCCAGCCCGTCGTCGCGCTTCACGCCATCTGCCAGCGGATATTTGAAGTGCCAGAAGCCGCCCTGCGTCTCGCGGGTTTCCACCTCAAGGTCCGAAATCGCGGTTTTCAGCTTGGGGTCCCAGTTGACCAGACGCTTGTCGCGATAGATCAGGCCCTGTTTGTGGAGTTCGACGAAGACCTTGACCACGGCCTTGGTGAAGTGCGGGTCCATCGTGAACTGCTCTCTGGACCAGTCCATCGAACAGCCGAGGCGGCGCAGCTGGCCGGTGATCGTGCCACCGCTCTCGTGCTTCCACTCCCACACTTTGTCGATGAAGGCTTCGCGCGTGTAGTTCGAGCGCTTGTCGCCTTTGGCCTCCATCTGGCGTTCGACGACCATCTGTGTGGCGATGCCGGCGTGATCGGTACCGACCACCCACAGCGCATCCTTGCCGCGCAACCGCTCATAGCGGATCATCACGTCTTGCAGCGTGTTGTCGAGCGCGTGGCCGATGTGGAGGCTCCCGGTCACGTTCGGCGGCGGGTTCACGATGGTATAGGGAGCGGCGTCAGGGCGTTCGGGGCGGAACAGGTTGTTCTGCTCCCAATGGGCATACCACTTGGCCTCAAGGCCTGCGGGCTCGAAAGTCTTGGCGAGTTCTGCGGGATTCTGTGCGGTCATAGCGACGCGCCTTGCCATTGCCGTGGGCGCGCTGCAAGCACGCAGGCGGTGCAAAAGCGGAACCTTGGGACAAGTTCCTGCGTTACAGCGCATGTGTTGCACTTGTCGCCCCGCCCGAATTACCGCATGAAGCGGACAACATGCGGGCACTAACCGATTTTCAACTCACGCCCGGGTCAGGGGACCAAGGGAGCGTGCTCGCATTTAGCGGGCCGATGACCGTATCTTCGCTCGGACTGGCCGATCGTGCCCTGCGTGAGCCTGATGATTCTCTGGCAAAGATCGATGTTTCTGCGGTCACCGTGATGGATACCGTCGGTGCGTGGACCGTATGGCGGTTGTCACGCGATACGGGTGCCGAAGTCATCGGCTGCAACCCTGAGCAACAGAAGCTGATCGATGCGATCAGCAAGGCTGATTCCAACGCCCATTCGACGCGCGCTCCGCGCCTGCCTCTGCTTCAGCGGGTTCCCGAACACGTCGGTGATGTCATCACAGGGCTGGGTCGCGGCTTTTTGCAGGTCCTCGGATTTCTGGGCCAGATCATTCTTTCGGTCGGGACGCTGGCGCGGCATCCCTCGCGCTTCCGGATGAAGGCACTGGTGCACCAGATGGAACTGGTCGGCGTCAATTCGCTGGCGATCATCGGTTTGATGAGTTTTCTGGTCGGCATTGTGATCGCGCAACAAGGCGCGGTGCAATTGCGGCAGTTCGGGGCCGAGATTTATACGGTCAATCTTGTCGGCCGTCTGACTTTGCGCGAACTGGGCGTGTTGATGACCGCGATCATGGTTGCAGGGCGGTCTGGTTCGGCCTTTGCCGCGCAGATCGGCACGATGAAGCTGACCGAAGAGGTTGACGCGATGCGCACCATCGGTGTTTCGCCGATGGAAGCGTTGGTCTTGCCACGCATTCTGGCAACGATGATCATGATGCCGCTGCTCGGCTTCTATTCGGCGTTCCTTGGCATCGTGGGGGGCGCGTTTCTTTCAACCACCACTTTGGGCATTCCGTTCTTCACGTTTCTGGTGCGCATTCAGGAAGTGGTGCCGCTGCACGATGTGTGGGTTGGCCTCACCAAAGCACCGGTGTTCGGCCTGATTGTGGCTTTGGCCGGATGCTATCAGGGCATGCAGGTGAAGAACAACGCCGAAGAAGTGGGCGCGCGCACCACGGCGGCGGTGGTCATGGCGATCTTCACCGTGATCGTGCTCGATGCGTTTTTCGCGATCTTCTTTACCGAAATCGGGTGGGGCTGATGGCGGAAGCTGAAACTGTTGCGCCAATCGAGAGGGGTGAATTCCCCATCCGCGTGCGCGGCATCCGCAATGTGTTTGGCGATCATGTTATTCATGATGGCCTCGATCTGGATGTGCGCCGGGGCGAGATCCTTGGCGTGGTGGGCGGTTCGGGCACGGGCAAATCAGTGCTGATGCGCACGATCATCGGCCTGCAAACGCCGCAAGCCGGTGATGTCGAAGTGCTGGGCCAATCGATCACCGATGCGCGCGACGATGCCGATATCGATATCCGCAGCCGATGGGGCGTATTGTTTCAGGGCGGCGCGCTGTTTTCGACACTGACTGTGGCCGAGAATGTCGAAGTGCCCTTGCGCGAGTTCTATCCCGAAATCAGTGATGAGCTGCGGCACGAAATCGCGCGCTACAAAGTGCTGCTTTCAGGCCTGCCTGCCGAAGCGACCAGCAAGTATCCGTCAGAGCTTTCTGGCGGCATGCGCAAGCGGGCGGGGCTGGCGCGGGCGCTATCGCTTGATCCCGAACTGCTGTTTCTGGACGAGCCGACGGCGGGGCTTGATCCGATCGGCGCGGCGGCTTTTGACCAGTTGATCCTGCAATTGCAGCAGACGCTGGGCCTGACCGTGTTTCTGATTACGCATGATCTTGATACTTTGTACGAGATTTGCGACCGGGTGGCGGTGATTGCGGATCGCACCGTGATCGCGGTGGGAACGATCCCTGAACTGCTTGCGCTCGACCATCCCTGGATACAGGAATACTTTAACGGTCCGCGCGGGCGGGCTGCACAAGATTCGCAGGCACGGCAAGACGTTGCGCGCGCAAGTGTGGCGGCCAGTGCTGCGCCACAGCAGATTTCGTCAACAGCGGGCGAGGCATAAGGACAGGCCATGGAAACGCGGGCAAACCACATATGGGTAGGTCTGGTCACGCTGGCGCTGCTGGCGGCAACGGCCATGCTGACGATCTGGATTGCGCGGCTCAATCAGGGCGAGCTCAATGAATATGACATCTTCTTCAAGCAATCGGTCGATGGCTTGGCCAAAGGATCGGAAGTGTCATTCTCGGGTGTGCCGTTCGGCCAGGTAAAGGACATCGAATTGTGGGAGCGTGATCCCGAATTCGTGCGTGTGCGCATTGCGGTTGATCGCAAGGTGCCGATCTTGCAGGGGACCACCGCCAGCTTGCAGGGCAGCTTTACCGGCGTATCCACGATCCAGCTTTCGGGCGCGCATAAAGGCGCTCCGGTGATTGAATGCCCGAAGGAAAACAGGCGCGCGACTTGCCCCGAAGGTGTGCCGGTGATCCCGACCAAGCGCTCGGGCCTTGGCGAGATCCTTTCAAACGCGCCGCTGCTGCTCGAGCGGCTTGCCACGCTGACGGAACGGTTGACGATGGTGCTTTCGGACAAGAACCAGAAGTCTATCGAGAACATCCTGACCAATACCGATAAGCTGACCGGCAATCTTGCCGACGCATCACCTGATATCAAGCGGACTTTGGCCGAGTTGCAAGCCACGCTGCGGCAGGCAAACTACTCGCTGGCCAGCTTTGAGAAGCTGACCAATTCTGCCGATGCGATGATCAATGACGAAGGCCACGGCCTTGCCAAGCAATTGCGCAAGACGCTGGTTTCGGCAGAAGGTGCGGCGAACGAATTGCAAGCGACCTTGAATGACGCGCGGCCAGCTGCGCGCCAGTTGAACGAACGCACTTTGCCGGCCGCCGAAGCTGCCATCCGCGATCTGCAAGCGACCACCAGATCGCTGCGCGAGGTGACAGATCGCATCAACAACGATGGCATCGGCGGCATTGTTGGCGGCCCCAAGCTGCCTGATTACAAAGACTAAGGAGGCGAGACGCATGTACGCCAAAACCCTGATTACATTGGGCCTGTCCGCAGTGCTGGCAGGTTGCGTCAGCTTGGGTGCGAAAACGCCGGACACGTTGCTTTCGTTGCGAACGACGAATGCACCTGCTGCGGGCGCTACGGCCAGCGGAACGGCAGAAACGGCGCTGGTTGTTCTGGAGCCTGTGGTTGATGCACGACTGGGCGTAACCCGCGTGCCGGTGCAAATTGATGATGCCAACGTGGCCTATCTCAAGAAAACGATGTGGGTCGAACGGCCCGCACGTTTGTTCCAGCGCCTGCTGGCTGAAACGATCCGCGCCAAGGGCGGACAGTTGGTGATCGAGAATGATTCAGGCACCAGTGGCCCGAAGCTGTCGGGCCGTTTGCTTGATATGGGCTATGATGTGCGCACGGCTTCGGTGGTGGTACGGTTTGACGCGGTGAAGCAGGCGGGCGGCAGAATTGAAACGCGCCGGTTTGAAAGCATTGTTCCGGTGAACGAAGCCGAGGCGAAATATGTCGGTCCGGCATTGAACGAGGCGGCCAATACCGTGGCGCAAGCGGTTGCGGATTGGGTGGGGTGAATTTTCTCCCCTGATACCGACGCGATGCGTTAGTTTCGGGCCAATTGCGCAAACCGCACTGCAGCCGCAAACGCTGCCGCCCGTTTGGCGCGCAGTTCAGCGGCCTCCCAGTCCTTGCCCCACAGTTCCACCTGCCAGTCTTCTTCAAGATTGGCGGCGTCCCAGAGCGCGTCGATATCTGCCTGCGGATCAAGTGCGGCCAGGCCGATTACCAGCGAGGCGGCAAGACCTGCGGTGTTGCGCAAAGCAGCCAGCGCAAAGGCATCGAGCGTTGCCAGTTCATCGCGCAACCGTGCCAGCGTTTCGGGCGGCTGTGGCTTGTGCATCACGCCCGATATCCGCACGAACCTCACGCCAAGCCGGGTTTCCGCACTCGCCAGCAAAGGCTCCCACATCAGCCGCTGGCGGGCCGCGAAGGGTTCGTCCGGTTCGGCGCGATAGCACAGCGTATCGGTGGCGGCATAAGGCAGCAGGCTTTCAATCGCGGCAGCCGGATCGGGCGAGACGACGTCGATCGCATAATCGGCCATATCGCGGAACAGGAAGCGCGCCACATCAATCTCGTCGCCCTGCTCGGCCCATTCTTGGGCCAGAACCTCGGCCAGCGCACGGGTTGGCACCACTTGTGGACGCGCGCTCACGGTTTTGATTGCACGGCCATCCAGGTGCACGCCGAAACCTGCCCCGGCCTCGACGACAGTCACTTCACGGTAAAAACGCTTCATTCTTTTGGAGACCTCCAGCGGCGCGCAAGAAAGCGCGGCAGCGCGTAGAATTCGAACAGGCCGATTGTCGCGAGGACATAGCCCGCTTCTTTGGGGATGCTGCCGAGCATGGCTGGGGCTTTACCCGCGATTACCAAGACCGCCAGCAGCATGATCAAAGCGCCTGAAGCCCGTGCCAATTGCAACATAGCAAAGCGCCTTGCCGCAGGATCAGGTTGTTCGGTCATGCGATGCCCTTTAGCAGATCGCGCAAGTGTGCCACGCTGGTGGCAACGTCTGCGGCGCCTGCCTCGATCAATTCTTGCGTTTCGTGATAGCCCCAATCCACGCCGAAGCCGGTAACGCCGGCATTGCACGCCATCGCGATATCATAGACCGTATCGCCGATCATCACCGTGCGGGTGCGATCGGCTCCGGCATCGGCTATGCATTGTTCGATCATCGAAGGATCGGGCTTGGATGGATGCCGGTCTGCGGTTTGTAGCGATACGAAGTGCTTGGTCAGGCCATGCGCGGCAAGGCAATGGGCAAGGCCACGGTCCGATTTGCCCGTGGCGACCGCCAGTTGCCATTCGTCACCGGCTAGTTGTTCAATCAGCCGGGCAATGCCATCATAGAGCGGCTCGGCCACAGACCCTGCCTCGCGCCGCGCGCGAAAGGCGTCCTTGTAAAGCTGGGTGAGGTCAGCGTGAACCGAATGCGCGCCTTGCGGGTGCAATTGCCGCATTGCCTCATGCAGCGAAAGACCCACCACGCGGCGGGTGGCATGGCGCTCGGGCGGAGCGAGACCTGCTGCCGCAAACGCCGCCTCCATCGCGGCGCAGATGTCCGCCTGGCTATCCACCAGTGTGCCGTCGCAATCGAAGATAGCCAGTTTCATGGGACCAACTTTCGCATAAGTTCGGCGATTGCGGGAGAGCCTTGTGCTTCCAACCCCGCCGCCACGCGCGCACGTTCATCGGCGGATTTGTTCTGCGAAAGCTTGAAGGTTGGGCGCCATGCCTGCACTTCCATCTCGAACCCGACAATGGCGGCCATCATCTTGCGCAAATCATCGGGCGGCATCTTGTCCATCGTCCAAGGTGTGCCCCCGGTAATCCGTGCTTCATTGATGGCCGAGAGGTTCTCCAGCAGAGCATGCAGCCCGTCCTGATCCATCCGTCGCACCCTGCCTTCCAGTTCTAGTGCAACGTAATTCCACGTCGGCACTTGGCGCTGATCGGCATACCAGCGCGGACTGACATAGCCATCCGGACCATTGATCAGGGCCAGCGCGGTCATTCCGTCCAGATGCTTTGCCAGTGCATTACCACGCGCCAAGTGAAACTGCACCGCGCCATCGCCGGTTGAAAAGAGCGGTGCATGGGCCACGCGCGGGCCATCAGGAGTTGTCGCAAATACCATGCCCATGCCGATTTCCGCGATCAGCGCTTCGTGCAGATCGCGGTCGTCGTGGCGGAAGGCAGAGTTGGGGTGCATCGGTGCGTGTTAGCCAGCCTTGCCCTTCGGCGGGCCTTTAGGGCGCGCTGGGGCTGAGCGGGGAGCCGCCGGTTTGCGGGCTGCGGGCTTCTTGTCGCCCAACGGGGGCTTGCCAACAGGCTTTGTGCCCGAGCGTGCAGGCGCACCTTCCGCAGGCTTTCTCGGGCCGGACTTGCGCTTGGGAGCCAAGGCAGCCTCGGCCACGGCGCGCTTGCCTGTCGCCTTGCGCCCGCCGCCGCCCGAAGCGACTCCGCCATCCGCGCGCTTGCGGCGCTCGCCACGGCGTTCCTTGCGGTACTCCTTGGAGTGCGCCTTGGCCGCGCGCTTCTGCATGGTTTTTTCGGGGATCGGCTTGATCGGATCAATCGCCAGATCGCCGTCTTCCTCATGGAAGCCAAGCTGCGCCATGCTCGCCGCGAAGTGTTCGGGCAAGGGTGCGGTAACGTCGATCAGATCACCTTCGGGATGTTCGATCCGCAACCGCCGTGCGTGCAAGTGCATCTTGCGGCTGATGCTGCCCGTCAGGAATGCGGTCTGCCCGCCATACTTGCCATCGCCCACGATCGGGTGGCCAATCGCCGCCATATGCACGCGCAACTGGTGCGTACGCCCTGTCAGCGGTTGCAGTTCCACCCATGCGGCAGAATTACCCGCGCGGCTGATTACGCGATAACGGGTGCGGGCCGATTGGCCTTCGCCGCTTTCATCGACCATCATCTTTTCGCCGCCGGTGCCCGGCTGCTTGGAGATGGGCAATTCGATGATGCCGTCCTTGATATCGGGAATGCCGACGATCAGCGCCCAATAGATCTTGCGCGCGGTGCGGCCCGAAAAGCGTTTTGAGAAAAACGCCGCGCTATTGGCTGAACGCGCCACCAGCAGCACGCCTGATGTGTCCTTGTCGAGCCGGTGGACCAGACGGGGGCGCGCATCGGTTTCGCCGACAAAGGCATCGAGCAACCCGTCGACATGCTCGAACGTACCCGTGCCGCCTTGCGTGGCAAGGCCGGGCGGCTTGTTGAGGATGATCGCGGCGCGGTCCTTTTCCAGAACCATCGATTCGGCCAGTTCGATCTGCGCATCGGTCAGCGGCTTGCGTTCACGTTGGCCTTTGGGGCCGGGGATGATTGCGCCACCCGGCGGTACGCGCACGACCTGACCTTTGAGAACGCGCGTATCCACATCGGCGCGTTTGCCATCCACGCGGATTTGTCCGGTGCGCGCCCAGCGCGATACGGTGGCAAAGCCGACTTCGGGCAACTGCCGCTTGAACCAGCGGTCAAGCCGCACATCGTTATCGTCGTGCTGGACGGTGAATTGGCGAACGTGATCGTCGCCTGATTTTTTCGGTGCTTTGCTCATGCCACAGCCCTTGTAATATAAAGGCCGATAAACAACCCTGCAATTCCTGCGAAAACGGATCCGGCAGCATAGATTGCCGCCGATGTGAATAGCCCGCGCTCGATCAGCAATGCCGATTCGAGGCTGAAGGCCGAAAATGTGGTGAAGCCGCCGAGCACGCCAACGCCGATCAGCAGCCGCCATGCCTCGCCACCGCTCCCGTGGCGCGCCAGCCATCCGGCGAGCAGGCCCATGGCCAGACTGCCGGTGAAATTGATGGAAAACGTGCCCCATGGGAACACGGCGTTGGGGCTGGAAATACCGCCAATCAGGCGTCCGGCATGGTAGCGCAGCACCGCACCGCTTGCGCCGCCAAGGGCAACAAGCGTAGAAGCCTGCAATGTCGAAGGAGAGTTCATGACGCGCCCTTAGACTGTCAGTGCGCAAATTGCACGACTTTGCTTGCCTTTGCTGCCCGATTTGGGTAGTGGCCCGCGGTCCGAGCCGGTCCCGTTGGATTCGGCGCGTTAAGTATTTCTTGGATTTAAGGTAACTCCCGCAGGCATAGCGGGCTCTTGCCATTTGATTGAGGTGTAGCGGTTTATGCAGATTCTCGTTCGCGATAACAATGTCGACCAGGCCCTTCGTGCGCTCAAGAAGAAGCTGCAGCGCGAAGGTGTGTATCGCGAAATGAAGCTGCGTCGCCACTTCGAAAAGCCCTCGGAAAAGCGCGCTCGCGAGAAGGCTGCTGCCGTTCGCCGCGCCCGCAAGCTTGAGCGTAAGCGTCAAGAGCGTGACGGCGCAAAGTAGGTGGATCGGGAGGGGTAACTCTCCCATCTAACCACTTGCCGCGTTGGCCCTGCTGGGCCAAGAGGGGCGCCGTCATTGCGGCGCCCTTTTGCACATCCGGTTATCGCGAATCATTCGTGGCCAACCGGTTATCGCGAATCGCGCTTCCATCGGGGTCACCCAAAGGGGAAAACATGTCGGAAATTACCCGCGTCCCATTGCAGCCTGTTGCCAAGGGTTCGCTTACCAAGATCTGGCTTGGCGTTATCGCCGCCGTACTCATCGGTTCGGGCGTCGCTTATGCCACCCGCTACGAAGGCGTTTCGATTGAAACCGTCACGGCCGGAACCGGTGCTTCGCCAACCAGGTCTGACGTTGCGCTAATCAACTATGTCGGTCGCCTTGCCAATGGTAAGGAATTTGATCGCGGTGAACGCGCTGTCTTGCCGCTGGAAACCGTAATCCCCGGCTTTGCCGAGGGCCTTGGCAAGATGCAGAAGGGCGGCAAGTACGTCCTCGAAATCCCGTCGGACAAGGCATATGGCGCCGAAGAAAAGCGCAATCCGCAGACCGGCGAAGTTGTCATCCCTGCCAACAGCGATCTCGTCTTTGAAATCGAACTGATCGATTACAAGAGCGCGGCTGAACTGGAACAGCAGCGTGCGATGATGGAGCAGATGCAGAAGATGCAGGGCGGCGCTGGCGGCGCTCCGGGCGGAATGCCGCAAGGAATGCCTGCAATGCCGCAGGGCGCTCCACAACCCTGATTTGCCGGGGGAGGGGCCAATCCGGTCTCGCCTCGGCTTGAAGCACGCCGCGCGCTCTGGTAGCGCGCGGCGTCTCCATTTTTAACTGCGCGAAAGTATCCGATCATGTCTGTCGATACCGCCACGGTGGCCAAAATCGCCTCGCTGGCCCGCATCAAGGTTTCGGAAACCGATTTGCAGGCGATGGTGCCCGAATTGAACGGCATCCTCGCCTGGGTCGAACAGCTCAGCGAGGTTGACGTAACCGGCATCGAACCGATGACCGCCGTCATCCCCAATACGCAACGCCTGCGCGAAGATATCGTCAACGCTGATCCGCTGACCGGCGGTGACCGGCGCGATGCGGTGCTCGCCAATGCTCCGGCGGCCGAACACGGTTTCTTCGGCGTCCCCAAGGTGATCGAATAATGACGAACCTTACCGATCTCGGCATCGCCGCCATCCGCAAAGGCGTGGTGGAGGGTGAGTTTACCGCCACCGAAGTCGCCACCGCCTTCAACAGTGCGGTTGCCGATGCGCAGTCTGCGCTCAACGCGTTCATCGTGACCACGCCGGAAAAGGCATTGGAATCGGCGGCACGGATCGATGCGGATCGCGCCGCTGGCAAGCCGCTTGGCACCATGGCGGGCGTGCCTATCGGCATGAAGGATCTGTTCGCCACCCACGGCGTGCAAACCACCGCTGCATCAAAGATCCTCGAAGGCTTCAAGCCGCAGTACGAATCGACCGTCAGCCAGAAGCTGTGGGATGCAGGAGCGGGCATGCTGGGCAAGCTCAACCTCGATCAGTTCGCGATGGGCTCGTCGAATGAGACCAGCGCCTTTGGCAATGTCGTCTCGCCGTGGCGTCGTCCTAACGATACTGCCCCGCTGGCTCCCGGCGGTTCTTCGGGCGGTTCATCTACGGCTGTCGCGGCGCGTCTTGCGCCTGCCGCTACCGGCACGGACACCGGCGGTTCGATCCGCCAGCCTGCCGCCTTCACTGGCATTTCGGGCATCAAGCCGACTTATGGCCGCTGCTCGCGCTGGGGCGTGGTGGCTTTCGCCTCCTCGCTCGATCAGGCAGGACCAATGGCGCGCGACGTGACCGATTGCGCGATCATGCTTGAAGCCATGGCTGGCTTTGATCCCAAGGATTCCACCAGCCTCAACTTGCCAGTGCCGGAATGGACAGCCAATCTTTCAGGCGACATGAAGGGCAAGAAGGTCGGCATTCCGCGCGAATACCGCCTTGATGGCATTGATCCCGATGTGGCGAAATCTTGGGATGATGGCATCGCGTGGCTCAAGGATGCGGGCGCTGAAATCGTCGATATCAGCCTTCCGCATACCAAGTACGCGCTGCCGACATATTACATCATCGCCCCTGCCGAAGCCTCGTCAAACCTCGCGCGCTATGATGGCGTGCGTTATGGTTTGCGTGATCTGCCCGATGGCGCCGGCCTGCAAGACATGTATGCCGCCACCCGCGCCGCTGGCTTCGGGCCGGAGGTGAAGCGCCGCATCATGATCGGCACTTATGTGCTCTCGGCAGGCTTCTACGACGCCTATTACACACAGGCCCAGAAGGTCCGCGCCCTGATCGCGCGCGATTTCACCGAGGCGTTCAAGCTGTGCGACGTGATCCTTGCCCCCACCGCGCCGTCCTCGGCCTTTGCGCTGGGTGAAAAGAGCGCCGATCCGCTGGAAATGTACCTGAACGATGTGTTCTCGGTGCCCGCCAGCCTTGCAGGCCTTCCAGCGATGTCGGTGCCAGCAGGCTTGGACCGCAGCGGCTTGCCGCTCGGCCTGCAAGTGATCGGCAAGGCATTTGACGAGCAAGGCGTGCTCAACGCCAGCCTCGCGCTCGAACAGCGTGCGCAGTTTACAGCCCGTCCGGCAAAGTGGTGGTAAGATGAGCGAATATCGTATTCAGGGCGACACCGGCGAGTGGGAGGTCGTGATCGGCCTTGAAGTCCATGCGCAGATCACCACCAATGCCAAGCTGTTTTCCGGCGCGGCCACGGCCTTCGGGGCTGAACCGAACACGCAAGTCAGCCTTGTTGACGCGGCGATGCCCGGCATGCTGCCCGTGCCCAACTTCGAATGCATCCGTCAGGCCGTGCGCACCGGCATGGCGATCAATGCCCAGATCAACAAATGGTCGCGGTTTGATCGCAAGAACTACTTCTACGCCGATCTTCCGCAGGGCTACCAGATCAGCCAGCTTTACCACCCCATCGTGGGTGAGGGCGCGATCGAAATCCAGTTGGACGACAAGAACCCCGATACCAAGAAGACCATCGGAGTTGAGCGCATCCACGTGGAGCAGGACGCGGGCAAGCTGATGCACGATCAGCACCCGACGATGTCCTATGTCGACCTGAACCGCTCGGGCGTGGCGCTGATGGAAATCGTCAGCCGCCCGGACATGACCTCGCCTGCCGAAGCGGGTGCCTACCTTTCGAAGCTGCGCACGATCCTGCGCTTTGTCGGCTCATGCGATGGCAACATGGACCAGGGCTCGATGCGGGCTGACGTCAACGTTTCCGTGCGCAAGCCGGGCGGTGAACTGGGCACGCGGACCGAGACGAAGAACGTCAACTCGGTGCGCTTCGTGATGGCCGTGGTCGAACAGGAAGCCAAGCGTCAGGTCGCGTTGATCGAAGACGGCGGTAAAGTCGTTCAGGAAACGCGGCTCTATGATCCTGATCGCAACGAGACGCGCTCGATGCGGTCAAAGGAAGATGCGCACGATTACCGCTACTTCCCCGATCCCGATCTGCTGCCGCTGGTGCTGGACGACGCGTTCCTTGAGGAATGCCGCGCGAGCCTGCCCGAACTGCCCGATGCCAAGCGTCAGCGCTATGAAACCGCGCTCGGCCTTTCGGCCTATAACGCCAGTGTTCTGACCGCAGACGTTGAAACCGCGCGCTGGTTCGAACTCCTGCTGACCGAAACCGCGGCAAAGGCGAAGAAGCCCGAAGCGGAAGTGGCCAAACAGGCTGCGAACTGGCTGATCTCCGAACTGTTCGGCGCACTCAACAAGCTCGGCAAAAGCCTCGAAACTTCGCCGATCAGCCCTGCGGCTGGCGCAGAATTGCTGGCACTGGTGGCAGACAGCACGATCTCGGGCTCCATCGCCAAGCAAGTGCTCGAAAAGATGCTGGAAACCGGTGACGGCGCAGCCCTGATCGTCGAACGCGACGGGTTGAAGCAGACGACCGATACCGGCGCGATCGAAGCCGCCATCGATACCATTCTGGCCAACAACGCTGACAAGGTTGAGCAGTACAAGTCAGGCAAGGAAGCCCTGTTCGGCTTCTTCGTCGGCCAGACGATGAAGGCCATGCAAGGCAAAGCCAACCCGCAGATCATCAACGAACTGCTGAAGAAGAAGCTGGCGTAATTCCACAGGCATGGGGGTGGCAGTCTTGCCGCCCTTGATGCTGCAGGTTACGCTGCCCCTTGTTACGGCTGCATAATGCAGCGTGACAAGGGGGTGCACCAATGAAAGGAAAGCTGGCCATTCTGGCCTGTGCCGCGCTGGCGGCAAGCGGTGTTGCGCGCGCACAAGATGCGGCGAAGGCAAGCGCCGAGGATGTTATGAAAGCGATACCGGACCCGGCGAGTGTGCCGATGCCCGATCTGGCCTTCACGTCCACGGCGTTGATCGAAGAAGACTTCGACAAGTATTATGTGTTCAACCGTGCGGAAACGTCTTTCGCCGAGGCGCTGACCGACATCCGTGAATGCGACAATCTCGCGCGCGGGCTGGATTCGGGCTATCGCTATCAGGAAGCGCCCTATCCCTATGCTTATACGATGGCCGGTGCAGCGGGTGGCGTGATTGCCAACGCGCTGATCGGCGCGATCTTCGGCTCCTCGGAAAAGCGCCGCATGCGCCGCGTCAACATGCGCAAGTGCATGCATTATAAGGGCTATTCCCGCTATGGTCTGGCCAAGGAGAATTGGAGCCCGTTCAATTTCGAGGAAGGTTTTGACGGGCTTAAAGAGGCCGAGCGGCAGACGCTGCTGGCTCAGCAGGCCAAGGTTGCCTCCGGCCCGGCTCCAGCAGGAAAGGATTTGGGCCGGTGAAGCTTGAAGCAATGAAGCTTATGAAAACACTCGCGCTTTCCAGCGCATTGGTCCTGTATCCGCTGGCGGCCCATGCTGCAGATGACAAGGAGAAGTGGGAAACCAAAGCTGTGGCCGACAAGCCGCAGATCGTGCTTGATCCTGCCAAGGCTTATGTCGTGGTGCAGGCCGACTATCAGCTCAGCCCGCTGCTGATGAGGCGCCCTAGTGCCGATGAAGCGGCGAAGCATGCGGCCAAGCGCGCCGAAGAACTGGCCAAGGAACACGACAAGTGGGCAAAGAAGCACGCTTCGTGGGAAAAGGAGATGGCAACGCTCGCCAAAGCGCCTCCGTCAATCACTCGTCCCAAGGAGCCGCAGGAGCCGACCGAGGACAACTTCTCGTGGCCACGCTATGAGCAGGTTCACACCGTTGGCATCGGGCCGCAGAACCGCTTTGCCAAAGGTGATGGCGGGTCATCCACTTATCTCCAGGAAGTCGAACCCGGCGAATACCTGTACTATGGCAATGTCGTGATGGGTTTACCCGGCGGGATATGTGCATGCCTTGGCACCGTGGCGTTCAAGGCCGAGGCGGGCAAAGTTACGTCGCTGGGCAAGTTGCGTCTGCCGTGGATTGATTCGCTGCGTGGACCCAAGGAACAGCGCATCAAAACCACGCTTGATCTGCCCGAAGGCGTGACCGCGCTGGCCTTCGCGCCGGCACCATTCAGTGATCCGCGCGTACCCGCAGCAATGGTGGTGGCCGCCGGTTTTACCCCTGTGGACCGCTTGCCGAACTGGTTCGGGCTTGAGATCGACCGGGTCATGCCGATTGAAGGTGTGATGCGGTACGAGCGCGACAAGGTAATTGACCTGACCGTCAAGCCTGCCCCTGTTGCCGAGTCTGCTCCGATCGTGGGAGAGGCTCCCGATCCGGCCAAGGTGTCGACGGTGTTGTAACAGAAAGGGGGAGCAGAGATATTACTCCGCTCCCCCATTTCATGGCGTCAACAAGGCGTGCATTTGTTCAGGCGCGCGTCCCCTCCATCGGGAAGGTCCCGAACATGCCCGCGGTGACGGTGCCGGTCAGGGTATCGCCTTCGATGGTGGCTTTGCAGTCGAGTGTCATCGGCATGGGCGTGGTCATTTTCATTTGCCAGATCAGGGTGTTGCCCTCAACCTTCCCGCCTTCGACGTCCATCGAACCCATTTGGCCGGAGTTATTGCCGGTGAAGCTTTCGCCATCTGCGTTGACGGTGAAAGTGCTGGTCTGATCGCCCATCGGCGTCTTTGTGACGCAATTGTAACTGCCTGATACGGACATGGATGCTCTCCCGTTTTTGTAGGCACAAGATTGCCTGCAAACATGTCAATAGCAAGGCGGATTGAGCCCCCTCCCGGCGCAGGAAGGGGGCGTGCCGTGTTCTACTTCGCTTCGGCCACTTCTTCGATGGGCAGGCCAAGGTTAGCCAACTGCGGCTTCACCTTGGCTGCATCGCCCACCACAACCCAGACCATGCCATCCATTGTGATCTTTGAGCGGAAGGCCTTGTCGGCATCGGCTGCGGTCATTTTGTTGTACTTGGCGGCCAGCGTTTCGTAATAGTCATCGGGGCGCTGGTAGTTGACGATCTTCGCCATGCCTTCCAGCACTGCGCCGCTGGTTTCGAACATGCCGGGCAATTCGCGCGCGCTGCTCTTGGTGGACCATTCCATCTCTTCGGGCTTCACGCCGTTGGCGTCTGAAAACGCGGCGATTTCCTTGCGGATTTCGGCGATGGCTTCGCCGGTGCGGTCGGTCTGTACCGGCGCGACCACGCGGAACGTGATCCGGTCAAGCGGTTCGGTTACGCCGTTGTAGGTGCCATAGCTCCAGCCCTTGTTTTCGCGCAGGTTCATGTTGATCCGGCCAAGGAAATTGCCGCCCAGAATGTCGTTTGCAGTTCCCAGCGCCAGCAGGTCATCGGTGCCCTTGGCATCGATGACCTTTGCGCCGGTGATGTACGATTGCGGCGATCCGGGGCGATTGACCAGAATGATGCGCGCTTTGGGGGCTGGGATGGGGGCGGTAAAGTCTTTGGTCGGACGCGCCATCCGGTTGGCTTTCCAGTTGCCAAACGATCCGTTGAGCGTCTGCACCACCTGATCCAGCGTGGTATCACCCACAACGAAAATCCGGGCTGTATCGGGGCGGAACCAGCGCGCATGGAACGCGGCCAGATCATCACGCTTCAGCGTTTTGACCACGGCAGGATCACCCGTGCCACTGGGCGGGAAAGCATAAGGGAACTGCTGGCCGTAGATCGCAGGATTGAGCACCCGCCCCGCGAGTGCGGCAGGGTTCTTCATCTCTGCCGCAATGCCGGCCAGTTGCTGCGTGCGCACGCGCTCCAATTCAACCGGATCAAGCGCCGGATGCAACACGACGTCCGATAGCAGGCCAAGCGATGGCGCAAGGTTGGACGACAGCGCATCAAGCTGGAACGAGGTCGTATCGGAATTGGCCGAGAGCCGGATGCTGGCACCCAGACGTTCTTGCGCCCGCGCCAGCCCTGAACTGTCGAGTGATTGTGTGCCTTCATCCATCAGGTTGAGCAGCAGCGATTGCGTGCCCAGCGCGGATTTCGGATCAGCGGCATAGCCTGCATCAAAGCTGACGCGCACCGACACGGTTGGCACCGCCGTACGTCGCGCAAAGTACACGGGAATGCCGTTCTTTAACGTGGCGCGTTCAATCGTTGGGAAATCCAGCGGGGCAAGATCGCCCACGGCAGGCAGCTTGGAACGGTCTGCTGCGCCAATGTTGGCAAGTGGCGCACCTTTGGCCATGGCATCGGGATCAAGGTAGTAGGCAGGGCTCCTGCCCGTAGCGTCCTTGGTGAAGAAGCCGCCGCGCCCTTCGCCGCCCTGTTCGCGCTGGCCCGGTTCAACCGTCAACGCGAAAGCGGGCCGCGTCAGCCACTTTTGCATGGCAGCCGTTACTTCGCCCGATTGCATGGCGGCAATCCGGGCAAGTTCGGTGCGATAGTGCTGCGGATCGCCGTTGTAGAGCAAGCCTTCGGCCAGCGTGGGCGCTTTGCCGTGGCCGCCGCCGGTTGTTTCAAGTCCGCGGATTTCGCCTGCCGTGGCAGATGTGGCCGCGCGCAGCATTTCATCCGCCGTCGGGCCTTCCTTGATGAACTTGGCAATTTCGGCATCAAGCGCTGCGGCAACTTTGGCCGGGTCCTGGCCCGGCGTCACGTCGGCCATCACCTCGAACTGTCCGGCTTGCGCGAAGATCGAAGCATTGGCCGAGACTGAAACTGCGATCTTCTGCTGACGGACCAGCGCATCATCCAGGCGCGACGAAGCCAATCCGCCCAGCACCGATCCTGCCAGTTCCAGCGGCAGATAATCGGGATTATCCAGCCCCGGCACCGCCCATAGGCGATAGATCCGCGTGGTCGCCACCTGATCCTTGATCGTCTTGGCAAGCGGCGCAGGCAGAGTGGGCACAGGCGCGCTGACAGGTTTTACCGCAGGGCCTGACGGAATATCGCCGAACCACTTGGTCACTTTTGCCTTTGCCGTGGCCAGATCAACATCGCCAGCCAGCACAAGGATTGCGTTGTTGGGCGCGTAATTGTCTTTGAACCAGCCCTTTACGTCATCAAGGCTGGCGGAATCCAGATCGGCCATCGAACCGATAGTAGAGTGGTGATAGGGGTGCCCTGAGGGGTACAGGTTCTCAAGCTGCTCGTATTCGACAATGCCGTAAGGGTTGTTATCGCCCTGCCGCTTTTCGTTCTGGACGACGCCGCGCTGGTTATCGAGCACTTCTTGCGTCACCGCGCCGAGCAGGTGGCCCATGCGGTCGCTTTCCATCATCAGCGTCAGGTCGAGCGCGCCGGTGGGGACGGTCTGGTAGTAATTCGTGCGGTCAAACCAGGTTGTCCCGTTCAGGTCGGTGGCTCCCACCTGCATGAGCGGCTGGAAGAAATCACCCGGCACGTTTTCGGTGCCGTTGAACATCAGATGCTCGAACAAGTGCGCAAAGCCGGTCTTGCCTTTGGGCTCATGCTTTGATCCTACCGCATACCAGATCGATACCGCGACAACCGGCGCTTTGCGATCCGTGTGGACCAGCACCGTCAGGCCATTGTCCAGCTTGAAGCTTTCATACGGAATCTGCACTTTGCTGACGAGTTCGGCCAGCGGGGCAGGCGCAGCAGATGCCGCTTGCGCTTCGCGGGCAAAAGTCTGGGCAGGCAGCGTGGCGGTGATAGCGAGCAGGCTGGCGGAAAGAAGTCGGCGCATGGTGTTCCCGAAGTTATGGCGGCGCATTGGCTATGCCCGCTTTGATGAACGAAAGCTGAGAGCGGAGCCAGTTGAACGAAACTACGCTAGAGTAGCCAAAAATTAGTTTGTATGGAAACTTTCTAATCGCCAAGATCGCACATGCAAGAGGGCCGTGCCTAAGGGCAGGTTCTCCCGGACCCCAAGCGCCCAAAGACCGAGAGAGAATGATGAACGTCAAATCTGCCATTATCGCTGCCCTGCTTGCTACCGTCGCCACCCCCGCCTTGGCGCAAGACCCGGTGTTTGATGCCGAAGCGGTGCGGGCGCATGTGACTTTTCTGGCCGATGATCTGCTGGAGGGCCGCGATACCGGCTCGCGCGGGTATGATATTGCCGCAAACTATGTGGCGGCGCAGTTCATCGCGATGGGGCTGAAACCTGCCGCCGTAGATGGCACGTTTTTTCAAAAGATGACCGTGCGGCAAGCGCGGCTTGAAGGTCCGCCCAAGCTGACGCTGAGCTTCAGCGGCAAGGAAATGCTGCTTTCCGATGCTGCGCAAGTGCTGGTGCGTCCCAGCCTCACCGACAAGGGAGTGGGCGTTGAAGCGGGCATGGTCTTTGCAGGCTTCGGCTTTGATCGGCCGGAACTGGGCTTTGATGACTACAAAGGCCTTGATGTGAAGGGCAAGATCGTCGTCGTTCTCACCGGATCGCCCAAGGGCACGCCCAGTGAACTTGGCGCGCACCTCAATTCCGATAAGGCCGTTATGGCGATGAAGCGCGGTGCCATCGGCATCATCGCGGTCCCAACGCTTGCTGATATTGCGCGCCGGCCATGGACGAAATTGGTCGAAATGTCGGAAAGCCCGGCCAAGGGGTGGGTCGGTACGGATGGCAAAGCCTTCAGCCGCGCGCCGGGGATCAAGGCGTCGGTCACGCTCAATCCCAATGCTGCCGCTCCCCTGTTTGCCGCTGCCAAAATGCCGCTGGCCAAAATCCTTGCCACCGCCGACAAAAAGGGCGGACGGCCAAAGGGCTTTGCGCTTCCCGCCACAGCCAGCCTTTCCTATGCCAGCGCATGGACCGATGTCACCAGCGCCAATGTCGTCGCCATGCTGCCGGGCAGTGATGCAAAACTGGGCAGTGAATTCATCGGCATGACCGCCCATCTCGATCATGTCGGCATTCACGGCAAGGGGGAGGACACATTGCACAACGGCGCGATGGACAATGCCTCGGGTGTTGCCACCATGCTCGAAGTGGCCAAAGCCATCGCCAGAGAAACGCCACGCCGGTCTGTGCTGTTTGCCGCGCTCACAGGCGAAGAGGGCGGGCTGATCGGCTCTGACTACCTCTCGCGAAATCCTTTGGCGAAAGGCGATCTGGTCGCCGTCGTGAACTTCGATATGCCGGTGCTGACTTATATGTTCTCCGATGTCGTGGCGTTTGGGGCCGAAAATTCGACCATGGGGCCGGTCGTCGCCGAAGCTGCACGCAAGGCCGGGATCAAGCTTTCGCCCGATCCGATGCCGGAAGAGGGCCTGTTCACCCGTTCGGACCACTACCGTTTCGTGCAGCAGGGCGTGCCCGCCGTGTTCATGATGACAGGCTTCGAAGGCTCCGGTGAAAAGGCCTTCCGCGATTTTCTCAAGAACAATTACCACCAGCCCAGCGACGATCTGAAGCTCCCGTTCAACTGGGATGCCGCCGCGCTCTTCGCCAAGGTCAATTACTTCACCGTCAATGCGCTGGCCAATGCGGACGAACGCCCGCGCTGGTATGCGGGCAGCTTCTTCGGCAAGGAATTTGCGCCGGGTGCGCCGAAGGCGGCTGATCTGGTGAAGTAAGCGCTTCTTTTTTGTTTCACGCAGAGGCTCGGGGAAGAAGGGGAGACGCGGAGAAAAAGAAGGTGGGGGCGTCTGCCTTCCTTCTCCGCGCCTCTGCGTGAACCCCTCTTGCGCAAGATCAACGACCGCCCTCACCGAGTGTTATACCACTTTCGTCGGCGCAGCTCTTGTGTTGCAAATAAGTAACACCATGTTGAGCGCAACAGGAGGTCACTCGAACCATGAATCTCGAGAAATTCACCGATCGCGCCAAGGGCTTTTTGCAAGCCGCGCAGACCGTCGCCATCCGCATGAGCCATCAGCGGATCACGGCGGAGCACATCCTCAAGGCTTTACTGGAGGATAGCGAAGGCATGGCGAGCGGCTTGATCCAGCGCGCCGGTGGCAACGCCGCCGTTGCGCAGGCCGAAGTCGACAAGGCGCTGGGCAAACTCGCCGCGGTTTCCGGATCGGGCGCGCAACAGACGCCGGGGCTGGATAACGATGCGGTGCGTGTGCTCGATTCTGCCGAACAGATCGCCACCAAATCGGGCGATAGCTTTGTCACGGTTGAGCGGATGCTTGTCGCGCTGGCGCTTGCCACCACTACGGCAGCGGGGCAGGCGCTCAAAACCGCAAACGTCACGCCGCAAGCGCTGGAGGCTGCGATCAGTGAATTGCGCGGTGGTCGCAATGCAGACAGCGCCAGCGCCGAAAACGCTTATGACGCGATGAAGAAATATGCCCGCGATCTCACGCAGGCCGCGCGCGAGGGCAAGCTTGATCCGGTGATCGGGCGCGACGAGGAAATCCGCCGCACTGTGCAGATCCTTGCGCGCCGTACCAAGAACAACCCGGCATTGATCGGTGAACCCGGTGTCGGCAAAACCGCCATTGCCGAGGGCCTTGCCCTGCGCATCGCCAATGGCGATGTGCCCGACAGCCTCAAAGACCGCCGCCTGATGTCGCTTGATATGGGAAGCCTGATAGCAGGCGCGAAGTATCGCGGCGAGTTTGAAGAACGTCTCAAGGCCGTGCTTGACGAGGTCAAAGGCGCTGAGGGCGAGATCATCCTGTTCATCGACGAGATGCACACCCTGATCGGCGCGGGCAAAGGCGAGGGCGCGATGGATGCGTCGAACTTGCTCAAGCCTGCGTTGGCACGTGGCGAACTGCACTGCATCGGTGCGACCACGCTTGATGAATACCAGAAGTATGTCGAGAAAGACCCTGCGCTCCAGCGCCGGTTCCAGCCGGTGTTCGTGGGCGAGCCTACGGTCGAGGATACGATCTCGATCCTGCGCGGGATCAAGGACAAGTACGAGCTGCACCATGGCGTGCGCATCGCCGATAACGCTATTGTCGCCGCCGCCACGCTATCGCACCGCTATATTGCGGATCGCTTTCTGCCGGACAAGGCCATCGATTTGATGGACGAGGCGGCCAGCCGCATCCGCATGGAAGTGGAGAGCAAGCCCGAGGAAATCGAGAAGCTGGATCGCAAGATCATCCAGCTCAAGATCGAGGAAATGGCGCTCGCCAAGGAGACCGATGCCGCGTCGAAAGACCGCTTGGCCAACTTGCGCGAGGAATTGGCGAACCTTGAGCAGCAATCATCGGAATTGACCACGCGCTGGCAGAACGAACGCGACAAGATCGCCGCCGAAGGCAAGATCAAGGAAGCGCTTGATGCTGCCCGCAGCGAGTTGGAAGTGGCGCAGCGCAATGGCGATTTGGCCAAGGCGGGTGAGCTTGCCTATGGCCGCATCCCCGAACTTGAAAAGCAGTTGGTCGAAGCCGAAGGCGTCAGCCAGAACGCGATGCTGCGCGAGGAAGTGAACGCCGACGATATTGCTGCGGTTGTCAGCAAGTGGACCGGCGTGCCCGTCGAACGCATGCTCGAAGGCGAGCGTGAAAAGCTCCTGAAAATGGAGCACGTGATCGGTGAGCGCGTGATTGGCCAGAAGGATGCGGTTCTCGCCGTGTCCAAAGCGGTGCGCCGTGCGCGTGCGGGATTGCAAGACCCGAACCGCCCGCTGGGCAGCTTCCTGTTCCTCGGCCCCACCGGCGTTGGCAAAACCGAATTGACCAAGGCGCTGGCCGGTTTCCTGTTTGACGATGACAGCGCGATGGTGCGCATCGACATGTCGGAATTCATGGAAAAGCACTCGGTCAGCCGCCTGATCGGCGCGCCTCCGGGCTATGTCGGGTATGATGAAGGCGGCGTGCTGACCGAAGCGGTGCGGCGGCGGCCCTATCAGGTCGTGTTGTTCGACGAGGTGGAGAAGGCGCACTCCGATGTGTTCAACGTGCTGCTGCAAGTGCTCGACGATGGACGCCTGACGGACGGGCAGGGCCGCGTGGTCGATTTCACCAACACCCTGATCATCCTTACCAGCAACCTTGGCAGCCAATACCTCGCCAATCTCGAAGACGGACAGGACGTTGCCAGCGTGGAGCCGCAAGTGATGGAAATCGTGCGCGGTCATTTCCGCCCCGAATTCCTCAACCGGTTGGACGAGATCATCCTGTTTCACCGTCTGGGCCATGAACATATGGCCCCGATTGTCGAAATTCAGGTCGGTCGGGTGCAGAAGCTGCTCAAGGATCGCAAGATTGTGCTGTCGCTTACCGATGCGGCAAAACGCTGGCTCGGGCGGGTCGGTTATGATCCGGTCTATGGGGCAAGGCCGCTGAAGCGCGCGGTCCAGCGCCATTTGCAGGATCCGCTGGCGGAACGCCTGCTGGCAGGGGAAATTCCCGATGGCAGCACGGTGACGATCGATGAAGGCGATGGCGCGCTGTCGTTTGCCGTAGCGTAGAGCACAAAAAAGGGGGCGGTTCCTTGCGGAGCCGCCCCATTCATGTCGCCGGGAGGGGAGCCGGCGAGGAAAACTTCAGATCACAGCAGCTTCCAGGTCACCGGCACGATCAGCGTGGTTGCTCCGCCCGGAGGCGGTGGCACCGATCCGGCGCGCGTTGGCATGGCGAGTGCTTCCTTGTCGAGTGTGCTCGATCCCGAAGGTGCAACCAGTTCCGTGCGCTCGATCGCGCCGCCCGATCCGACATAGACCTTCACCTTCGCCGTGCCTTCCTCGCCGCGCATTTGCGCCGTGCGGGGGTAAGTCTGCTTCGAGGCAATGATCCGGGCGACCTGGCGCTGCCAATCGGGGGATTGCGCAAAGGCCGGGGTCAGGGTCATCGACAGGGCGGTTAACGCTAAAGAAAGTTTACCAATCATTCGCACGGGTTTGTCTCCTTGAAGTGTGGCGTTTGGTTCAGACTCGATATTCACTCAGGGGTCTCAGAATTCGTCCCATTCGTCGGCGTCGGCTTTCAGGGCGGTGTTGCCGACTGTCATCGGTGCATAGGATGAAGGTGCCGGGGATGAAGGCGCCGGGCGTTGCGCCACGGCGGGCGGCGCATAGGCGGCTTCGCGCATGGCTGGCCGTTCCGGGGCAAAGCTGGAGGTGCTGCCGCTCAATTGGAAACGGCCCAATTGCTCGACCAGCGCGACGGTCTCGGTCGCCAGATTGCGCGTACCGGCCGAACTTTCTTCAACCATGGCGGCATTTTGCTGGGTAAAGGCATCCATCGATCCGACCATCGCCGAGATGTCGGCAATGCCCGCAGCCTGTTGCCCGGCGGCCTCGGCAATCTGTTCCACCAGTGTCGAAACAGCGCTCACCTCTGCCACGATCTGGCGCAAGGCTTCACCGCTCGATTCCACCAGCGCAACGCCGCCGCTCACCTCGTCGGTGCTCTTGCTGATCAACTCGCGGATGGATTTGGCCGCATCGGAAGACCGCTGCGCCAGAGCGCGCACTTCGGTGGCGACCACGGCAAAGCCTTTGCCGGCATCGCCAGCGCGGGCGGCTTCGACCCCTGCGTTGAGCGCCAGAAGGTTGGTCTGGAAGGCGATTCCGTCAATCACACCGACAATCTCGGCCATTTCGCGAGAGCTGGTTTCGATGCTCCGCATCGCGGCAATCGCACGGTTTGCGGTATCGCCCACGCCTTCGGCTGTGTTGCGTGCCACGGTCAGCCGTGAGCTGGTCTGCTGGACGTTATCGGCTGTCGTGCGGACTGATGATGTAAACTCGCCAAGCGTGCGCGATGTTTCGGCCAGCGAATTGGCCTGTTGTTCGGTGCGCAAGGACAGATCGGTGGCGGCGCTGGCAATTTCGTCTGTGCCGAGGCGGATCGTGTTGCAACCATCGGCGATCTTGCCCAGCACACGCTCAAGCGAGATGACGGCGGCGTTATAGTCCACGTGCAGTTTGGCCAAAGCACCGCTGCCGTTTTCAGGCACGCGGAATGTCAGCTTTCCTTCCGCCAGCGCGGTAAGCCCCTCGCCAATGGCATCAATGGTAACCTGGGTTTCGCGGGCGCGGGCGTTTTCAGCCTCGGCGCGGGCATGATCCGATGCAAAGACATCGCGGAACTGGTCAAGGGCCCGGGCCAGTTGTCCCAATTCGTCCTTGCGATCAACGCCGGGGACGACAACGGCATGATTGCCGCCAATCAGGCTTCCTACCGCTTCGGACATGCGGACCACGGGGCGAGCGATATTGCGCATGAAAAACGCCAGCAAAGCCAGAGCGGTAACCAAGCCAAAGCCGATGGCAGCCAGCGTAAACTTGCGGCCGGTCTCGTAAATTTCCTCGCTGTGGGCGGCAACCGCGTCGGCTGCCTTCTGGTTCACTTCAATCGCGCCCAGGATTGCATCTTCCAGAGTGTAAAAGGTATCGAGGCCTTCGGCGTCATGCATGGTTTGCGCGCCTGCGGCATCGCCAGCCAGTGCCATTGCCTGCATTTGCTCGTCCTGCTGCAAGGCCGTGCCCCAGGCTTCGCGGATTGCGGCCAATGCTGCCTTTTGCTCGTTTGTAATGGCCAACTTTTCATAGTCGGCCAGCCCACCCTCGATCGCTTGGCGCGCGTTCTTGAGCATTTTCTGGCCGCGTTCCATGCCCCCGGGCGAGCCGGCATTGAACATCTCGTCCTGCTTCAGGCGGTACTGTGAGGTGAACGCGTGAATATCGCCGAGTGTAGCGGCAGCCGGGATCCAGCGGTCACGTTGCTCGGCGGCAATCGCGTTGACTTCGCCGATCTTCGAGATGGCGAACAACCCCATCCCGCCCATCACCGCCAGCAGCAGTGCAAAGGCAGCAATAAACTTCGCTGAAATGTTGAACTTGAACATCGATACTCCCCGAAGGCCAGGCGGCACGCTGCCTTTCCTACCGGGGGAACCGGAATCTTGCGTAAGGTTGCGCACCCGTATTGCCGCGCACCTCAACTCAAAGAATTTTAGAGCGTTTTCCACAGCCGCTGAATCGCGAGGGATTCCAGCGGCGGTGAAAT
>CAZSTP010000010.1:0-35211 GCA_964609325.1 uncultured Novosphingobium sp.
ACGAAAGTGTTTAAAAAGGCGTCCTGGCTCACCGGCCAGGGCGCCTTTTCTGCTTCCAAACGCTAGGAACAAGGGCCACCTTGGCGCATTGCAAAATTCCCCCGTTACGGACGGGGCAAGAGGATATCCGAATTTCATGCGTCATTTGCCATTGCTCGCCGCTTGCGCGCTCTCTGCCATGGCGTTCGCGCCGTTTGCCCACGCACAACAGGGTCAAACCATGACCACCGTATCTGCCGCCGAACAAGACCTGACGTTCGAACGCGTGTTCGCCAGCCCCGGCCTCAACGGCCCGGCCCCGCGCGCGGTGAAGCTGTCACCCGATGGCCGTTACCTGACGCTGCTGCGCAACCGCGCCGATGATCGTGAACGCTATGACTTGTGGGGCTTTGATCGCCAGACGTCGCAGTGGACGATGCTGGTGGATTCGCTCAAGCTGTCCTCAGGCCGCGTCCTGTCAGAAGCCGAGAAGATGCAGCGCGAACGTCAGCGCATCGGCGATCTCAAGGGCATCGTGACTTATGAATGGGCCGCCGATAGCAAGTCGGTGCTGGTCCCGGTGGATGGCGATCTGCTGCTGGCGGGCCTTGATGGCACCGTGCGCAAGATCGAGGGCACCTTGGGCGGCGAATTGAACCCCAAGCTGGGGCCAAAGGGCGAGCACATTGCCTTTGTCCGCGACCGCCGCTTGTGGACGGGCAAAGTTGCAGGCGGTGCGCCCGTGGCGATCACGCCCGAAGAAGCCAACGCAAACGTCCATTGGGGCGAGGCCGAATTTGTCGCGCAAGAGGAAATGGCGCGCTTCAACGGCTTCTGGTGGTCCGGTGATGAAAGCCGCATCGCGGTGGAGCGCTTTGACGAAAGCATGGTCGGCGTCGTCACCCGCGCCGCGATTGGCGCAGACGGCACCAGAACCTATGACCAGCGCTATCCCGCTGCGGGCACACCCAATGCGGAAGTCTCGCTGTGGGTGATGGCGCCTGATGGTTCGGGCAAAGTGCAGGTTGATCTGGGCACAGATCAGGATATCTATCTTGCCCGCGTCGATTGGGCCCCTGATGGCAAGGCGCTCTATGTGCAGCGCATGAACCGCGAACAGACCGTGCTCGATATGCTCAAGGTCGATCCGGTGACCGGCAAGTCTTCGCTGTTGTTCAGCGAGAAGGCGGCGGACAAGCACTGGATCGATCTGTCGGACAGCTACCGCTTCCTCAAGGACGGCAGCCTGATCTGGTGGTCACAGCGCGATGGCTTCGGCCACTTGTATCACCTCAAGGGTGGCAAGTGGACGCAATTGACCAAGGGCGATTGGACCGTCACCGGTTTGGTTGGTGTGGATGAGGCGGGCGGCAATCTCACCTTCACCGGCACAAGGGACGATGTGCTGGCGCAGCAGGTCTATACGCTGGACCTGAAGGCTCCGGCCAAGCTGAAGCGCCTGACCGAGCTGGGCTGGGTCAACAGCGCCACGATGGATCGTAGCGGGCAAACGCTGATGATCTCGCGATCATCGGACGCGCAGCCCGCGCAATCGTTCATCGCCGATACCAGCGGCAAGCGTCTTGCGTGGATCGAAGAGAACAAGGTTGCAGGGGCGCACCCTTATGCGCCCTACCTTGCCAGCCATCGCCCCGCGCAGTTCGGCACGATCCCGGCGGCAGACGGTACGCCGCTGCACTACATGATGATCACGCCGCCGCTGGAGCCCGGCAAGACCTTTCCGGTGTTCACCTATCACTATGGCGGGCCGACCGCACAAGTGGTCACCAAGGGCTTCCAAGGGGCGCTGGCGCAGGCCATTGTCGACAAGGGCTATATCTACTTTGCCATCGACAATCGCGGATCGGAAAACCGGGGCGTCAAGTTCGCCTCGGCGCTGCATCATGCGATGGGTTCGGTCGAGGTGGAAGACCAGCTGGCGGGCGCAAACTGGCTGAAGCAGCAGCCGTTTGTGGATGCCGACAAGATCAGCACCTTCGGCTGGTCCTACGGCGGCTATATGTCGATCAAGATGCTTCAGGCCAATCCGGGCGCTTATGCCGCAGGCATTGCCGTGGCCCCTGTCACCAAGTGGCAGATATATGACACGACCTATACCGAGCGCTATCTGGGCGATCCGCGCAAAGTGCCGGAAGTCTATGAAAAATCGAACGCATTGGCCGATACCAAAAAGATCAGCGATCCTTTGCTGATTATTCATGGCATGGCCGATGATAACGTGGTGTTCGAAAACGCCAGCGCGATCATCGCCAAGATGCAGGGTGAGGCCGTACCGTTCGAAATGATGCTCTACCCCGGCTACACACACCGCATCAGCGGGCCGAAGGTGAGCAAGCATTTGTACGAGACGATTTTCCGCTTCCTTGAGCGTAATGGCGCGGGGAGCGGGAAGTAGGGCTCTGGCGGGCAACGATAGCACGTCCATCGTCATGCTGAACTTGTTTCAGCATCCATCTCTCACCACGAACTGTGGTGCGACCGGATAAATGGATCCTGAAACAAGTTCAGGATGACGGCAGTTTTAAAAGTGATGGAGTGTCGTCGGGCAAGCGTGAGTGTTCGAGGCAAAAGTGTTTTTAACTTGGCTGGTCGGCACCAGCCGCTAGGGAACGGTCCGAACGCGTGCGGACGGGCCGCTTGAAGGGAATGGACATGGGTTACCGGGTTGTAGTTGTTGGCGCGACGGGGAACGTGGGCCGCGAAATGCTCAACATCCTCGCCGAGCGCGAGTTTCCGCTGGATGAGATCGCGGCTGTTGCATCGCCCCGTTCAACGGGCACCGAGATTGACTTTGGCGAAACCGGCCGCCGTCTGAAGGTGAAAAACATCGAGCATTTCGATTTCACCGGATGGGATATCGCGCTGTTTGCCGCAGGTTCCGGCCCGACCGAAATCTACGCCCCGCGTGCAGCGGCCGCAGGCTGCGTGGTGATCGACAATTCCTCGCTGTTCCGGATGGACCCCGATGTGCCGCTGATCGTGCCAGAGGTGAACCCTGACGCCATCGACGGCTATACCAAGAAGATGATCATCGCGAACCCCAACTGCTCGACCGCGCAGATGGTGGTGGCGCTCAAGCCCTTGCACGATGCCGCCAAGATCAAGCGCGTTGTTGTGGCCACCTACCAGTCGGTTTCGGGCGCGGGCAAGGAAGGCATGGACGAGCTGTTTGAACAGACCCGTGCGATCTACATGCCGCAGGGCGAGCTGGGCGAACCCAAGAAGTTCACCAAGCAGATCGCGTTCAACGTGATCCCGCACATTGACGTTTTCCTGGACGATGGATCGACCAAGGAAGAGTGGAAGATGGTGGCCGAAACCAAGAAGATCCTTGATCCCAAGATCAAGATCAGCGCCACTTGCGTGCGCGTACCGGTGTTCGTGGGCCACTCCGAAGCGCTCAACATCGAGTTCGAAAACGAAATCAGCGCCGAAGAAGCGCAGAACATCCTGCGTGAAGCGCCGGGCGTGATGCTGATCGATAAGCGTGAAAACGGCGGCTACATCACCCCGATCGAATGCGTCGGCGATGATGCGACCTATGTCAGCCGCGTGCGCGAAGACCCGACCGTCGACAGCGGCCTTTCGCTGTGGTGCGTTTCGGACAACTTGCGCAAAGGCGCTGCGCTGAACGCGGTGCAGATTGCCGAATTGTTGGGCCGCCGTCACTTGAAGAAGGGCTGATCCGGCCATGGCAGAAGTCACCACCGAATTTTTCTCCGGCTTTGGCGATGCGCGGCTTGCCCTGCATCGTATGGGCGCGGGGAGGCCGGTGGTGCTTCTGCACGGGCTGTTTTCATCGGCAGACGTCAACTGGATCAAATATGGCACCGCGGCGCAATTGGCGGCGGCGGGCTTTGAATGCCTGATGCCCGATCTGCGCGTGCATGGGCATAGCGAGGCTCCGCTTGATCCGCGCGCCTATCCGCAAGACGTGCTGGTGCGCGATGCCGGGGCGCTGGTGGCGCATCTGGGGCTGACCGACTTTGACCTCGTCGGGTTTTCGCTCGGTTCCCGCACGGCGGCGCGCGCGGTGCTGGGCGGGATGAAACCGCGGCGGCTGGTGCTGAGCGGGATGGGGCTTGAAGGCCTTGCCGGTTGGGCCAAACGGCAGGATTTCTTCATCGACGTGATCGACCGCTTCGGCACGATCAAGCGGGATGATCCGGCCTACTTCTCGCAGCAGTTCCTCAAGACCATGGGCGTGGACCGCGATGCGGCGCGGCTCTTGCTGGGCACGATGGCCGATACCGATCCGGCCAGCCTTGCCGGCATCACCATGCCGACGCTGGTGCTCTGCGGCGATCAGGACAATGACAATGGCTCTGCGGCAAAGCTTGCCGAAGCCTTGCCCGATGCGCGGCTGGCGCTGATTCCGGGCACGCATATGAGCTGTGTGACAAAGCCTGATATGGGCGAACAGATTGCCGCATTTTTGAGCCTGCAGGCTTGACCAACCCGGTTTCAGTCGTAACCTGAAGAAGTTGAGGTTCGGTTGCGATTGGCAGCCAATCTCTCCTCTTTGGGGAGCCATAAGATAATGAAAAAGTTTGTTTCCGTGCTGGCAATCGCCACGGCGACTGCCGGATTGGCCACGCCCGCGCTTGCACAAAGCACACCTGCGGCAACGCCTGCCGTGGTGTCTGACTGGGTCAAGAAGGCCGAGGCCGATATTCTGGCAGATATTGTCGTCGGTTCGCGCACCGGCTGGATCTACGCCACCAACATTACCTACGATACCGAATCCCTTGTGGCGGATGCCGGGGCGGCCTCCACCGCCATGCAAGTGGCCAATGCCAAGCGGGCCGCCGAATACGCCAAGGTGAGCGGCATTGCGCCCGATATCGCGCGCAAACTGGTGATGATCCGCACGCAGATTACCGGCCCCGCACCCAGCACGCCGGGGGCCGCGCTGGAAGGCGCAACGCTGCAAGCGCGCCTGCAGGGCATTTACGGCAAAGGCAATGGCACGCTGCAAGGCAAGCCGATCAACGGCAGCGATATCGAAGCGGCCATGGGCACAAACCGCAATCCCGATGAATTGCGCGAGATGTGGCTAAGCTGGAACGACAATGTCGGCAAACCGATGAAGGCCGATTACGCCCGCATGGTTGAAATCGGCAATGCCGGGGCGGAGGAACTGGGCTTTGCCGATACCGGTGCGTTGTGGCGCTCGAATTACGACATGTCGCCCGAACAGTTTGCGGCCTTGACCGAGAAGATCTGGTCCGAGGTGAAGCCGCTTTATGACCAGTTGCACTGCTACACCCGCCTGAAGCTCAACGAAAAGTATGGCGATGCGGTGCAGGCCAAAACCGGGCCGATCCGCGCCGATTTGCTGGGCAATATGTGGGCGCAGGAATGGGGCAACATCTATGATGTCGTGGCCCCGGCAGGCGCGGGCGATATCGGTTATGACACAAGCGAATTGCTGACCGCCAAGGGTTATGACCCGATCAAGATGGTGCAGGCAGGGGAAGGGTTCTATTCCTCGCTCGGGCTTTCGCCCATGCCGCAGACGTTCTGGCAGCGTTCGCAATTCGTAAAGCCGCGTGACCGCGATGTGGTGTGCCATGCCTCGGCGTGGAACCTCGACAATGTGGACGATCTGCGCATCAAGATGTGTATCAAGGTCAACGGCGATGATTTCGTCACGATCCACCACGAACTCGGCCACAACTACTATCAGCGCGCCTACAACAAGCAGGATGCGCTCTATCAGGGCGGGGCCAATGACGGGTTCCACGAGGCAATTGGCGATTTCGTGGCGCTGTCGATCACGCCCGAATATCTGGTGCAGATCGGCTTGCTTGATCGCGACAAAGTGCCGCCAGCATCTAAGGACACCGGCTTGCTGCTGCGTCAGGCGATGGACAAGATCGCGTTCCTGCCGTTCGGCCTGCTGATTGACCGGTGGCGTTGGGATGTCTTTGCCGGCAAGATTGCTCCTGCCGATTATCAGGCGGGATGGGACGCGATGCGGCTGAAGTATCAGGGCGTGGTGCCGCCCGCTGCGCGGCCTGCCGATGCCTTTGATGCAGGCGCCAAGTATCACGTGCCTGCCAACGTGCCCTATACGCGCTATTTCCTCGCGCGGGTGTTGCAGTTCCAGTTCTATGAAGCAGCCTGCAAGCAGGCCGGATGGAAGGGGCCGCTGCACCGCTGTAGCTTTTACGGCAACAAGGACGTCGGCGCAAAGCTGAACGCGATGCTCGAAATGGGAGCATCCAAGCCTTGGCCCGATGCTCTGGAGGCGTTCACCGGCACGCGCGAAATGAGCGGCAAGGCGATGATCCGCTATTTCGCGCCGCTCACCAAGTGGCTGGCGCAGCAGACCAAAGGCCAGACGTGTAGCTGGTAAACCGCAGTTGGGCGGGCGCGCATGATGCGCCCGTCCATCCTTTTTGCATCAGCCTTTCATAGCCTCTTGCCGGATGCAAAGATTGATGGCAGCTTGAGCACCTGACAACGCAAAGGCCGAAAAGAGCCTTGTGACGGGATTTGGATACAATGAAAGCTCGCTGGCTTACGGCCGCGCTCTTTGCCACTATTCTGGCTCCAACTGCTGCTGGTGCGACGACTTCGAACGGCGCAACGGTGACCGCCGTAAAGCCCGATAGCGTTGCAGTTGCGTTGCAGAACCTTGGCTACAAGGCCGAACTGGCCAAAGATGCCAATGGCGATCCGCTGATCAACACCGATATCGGCGGCTGGCAAGCCGCGCTGCTGTTCTACGAATGCAACGAAAAGACGCATGATGGCTGCCAATCGTTGCAGTTTGTGGCCAATTTTACGCCCGAGAAAAAGTTTACCGCCGATGATGCGGTGCGGTTCAATCGCAACACGCGCTTTGCCTCGGTCTCGCTCGACAAGGACCAGTCCGTGATGATGACGTGGGACGTCGTCACCGGCAAAGGCATTGACCTTGAGGTGTTCTCCAACGCGGTCGACATGTTCCGCAGCGCGATGGACACGCTGGGAACCGAAGTTTTCAAGTAAAGTTTCAAGCGAAGCTCACAGATGTGAGCGGGACGCAAACTGAGCAATCCCGAGCGGGGCTAGCCGCGAAGGATTGCTTTTTTGTTTGGAAGTATAAGAGCCCACCCCCAACCCCTCCCGCTTGCGGGAGGGGAGTGACAAGCGTTTCTTCCCCCTCCCGCAGGCGGGAGGGGTCGGGGGTGGGCAGTCTATCTCGCCTACCTGAACGGCGGTTCGTTAAACGCGCGTAGCTTGCGGCTATGCAGGCGGGTGCCCTCCAGCCGGAGCAGTTCGCAGGCCGTCGTGCCAATCGCAAGGTGGGCGGCAATCGCCTCTTCATAGAACCGGTTGGCTTGGCCTGGCAGCTTGATTTCGCCATGCAGCGGCTTGTCAGAAACGCAAAGCAAGGTGCCGTAGGGCACGCGGAAGCGATAGCCTTGCGCGGCAATCGTCGCGCTTTCCATATCGATCCCCACCGCACGGCTGAGCGAGAGACGGCGGGCCGAATGGGTATAGCGCAGTTCCCAGTTGCGATCATCGGTGGTGACGATCGTGCCGGTGCGCATGCGCTGCTTGAGGTCTGTTCCGCCCGCTCCGCTGACCATCTCTGCGGCCTTTTGAAGCGCCACTTGCACTTCGGCGATGGCTGGAATGGGGATTTCGGGCGGCAGCACCGGATCGAGCACGTGATCATCGCGCAGATAGGCGTGGGCCAGCACATAATCGCCGATCTTCTGGGTGGGGCGCAGGCCGCCGCAGTGGCCGATCATCAGCCACGCTTCGGGGCGCAGCACCGCAAGGTGATCGCAGATCGTCTTGGCGTTGGACGGGCCGACGCCGATGTTGACCAGCGTGATCCCCGATTTATCAGGCGCAACAAGGTGATAGGCAGGCATCTGGTGCCGCCGCCATGCGGTGTCAGACAGGCGCGCGCGGGCGTTTTCGGTGGGGGCATCAAGGCTCAATCCGCCAGCGCCGGTCAGCGCGACATAGCGCTCCCCATCGATCTGTTGCGCCGCCCAATCCACGAATTCATCGACATAGCGGTGATAGTTGGTGAACAGGATATAGCGCTGAAAGTCCTCGGTGCTGGTGCCGGTGTAATGGGCGAGGCGCGCGAGGCTGAAATCAGTGCGCAGGCCATCGAACAGCGACAGCGGGAAGGGGCCATCGCCGACGTTGAATTCGCCATCGGCAATTTCATCGCCAATGTGCGCAAGGTCGGTTGCGGGGAAATGCTTGGCCAGTTCCTGCGGGCTTACGAGTGCGATTTGCGCACCGTATGCCCCGTCCAGCACATAGGGGAAGGGAATCTCCTGCGCTGATGGGCCCACTTCAATGTGCACGTTATAGGATGTGCGGATCAGTTCGATCTGTTCGGTCAGGTAATCGGCAAACAGCGCCGGGCGCGTGACTGTGCAAGCATAATCGCCACGTTGCGTCAGGCGTCCGAAGGCGCGGCCGATGGCTTCGTTGTTCGGGTCATTATCAAGCCGGATGCGCAGTTCTGGATAGCTGTAGGAGCCATCGGTGCGTCGGATGGCTGGCGGCGGGGTGCCGGTGTTCGCATAGATCGCGATATCTTCGCGAAGCCGGGCAACGGCGCTGTCGTAAAGCTGGATGAGTTCGGCGAGGATGGTTTCAGTTGGTATCATCGCACGCAGTGTAGCGCGCTGATGTGGCAATGCAAATAAGGGCAGATATGCGCACAACGAAAAAGGGCGCCCCGAGGGACGCCCTTGATCTTGTTGCCGAAGCGATGGGAAGCCTTAGGCTTCCGTTTCTGCTTCGCCTTCTTCGAGAAGGTCAGCCGGGATTTCGCCGGGCTCTGCATTGGGATCGTAAGCTTCGGTGAAGCCGCCAACTTCGGTATCGAACATCGCGTCGATAACGTTGACGCCTGCGGTTTGCAGAGCGGCTTCGTCAGCCGAACGGGCGACGTTGACCTTGACGTTGACCGAAACTTCGGGGTGAAGCGCAACCTTGACGTCGTAGACGCCAATGGTCTTGATCGGGCGTTCCAGCACGATCATGGCCTTGTTCACCTTGGCGCCTTGTTCAACCAGTGCGTCAGAGATGTCACGGACCGAAACCGAACCGTAAAGCTGGCCAGCGTTCGACGAAGCGCGGATGAGCACGACTTCCTTGCCTTCAACGTTGCCCGATTCAGCCTTGGCTTCATCACGGCGTGCAGCGTTGTCGGCTTCGATGCGGGCGCGGTTGGCTTCGAAGACCTTGCGGTTGGCTTCGTTGGCGCGCAGCGCCTTCTTGTTTGGCAGCAGGAAGTTGCGGGCATAACCGTCCTTGACGGTTACTTCGTCGCCGATGGCGCCCAGCTTCTCGATGCGCTCGAGCAGGATGATCTGCATGTCTGGCGCTCCTTACTTGACGATGTAGGGCAGGAGGCCGATGTGCCGGGCGCGCTTGATCGCCTGGCTCAGCTCACGCTGCTTCTTTGCCGAAACGGCAGTGATGCGGCTAGGAACGATCTTGCCACGCTCGGACATGAAGCCCTGAAGCAGACGTACGTCCTTATAGTCGATCTTTGGAGCGTTCTTGCCCGAGAACGGGCAGCTCTTGCGGCGGCGGAAAAACGGACGGGCCATTGCTTATTCCCCTTCGCGTTCGCGGCGGCGTGTGCGCTCGCGGTCATTCTTGCGCATCATCACCGATGGGCCACCTTCATGCTCGTCCACGCGGACGGTCATGAAACGGATCACATCTTCGTTGATCGAGGTTTGACGCTCAAGCTCGGTGATGGCAGCGCCCGAAGATTCGATGTTCAGCAGCACGAAGTGCGCCTTGCGATTCTTCTGGATCTTGTATGCCAGCGAACGGAGGCCCCAGGTTTCGGTCTTCGTGACCTTGCCATTGTTGGCTTCGACGATTTCGGTGGCGGCGGCGGCAAGCACGTCAACCTGAGCCTGGCTCAAGTCTTGGCGCGCCAGAAACACATGCTCGTAGAGCGGCATGCTTTTGCGTCCTTATCTCTTTAACCGATCGCTGGCATGTCCGCGGTATTGCGGGGCCCCTCCGGCTTTCTTGGGTGTTCACCGGATGACCGGCGAAGCGCAGGCCCTTAGCGCCTTTGTGGCAGAATGCAAGCGCGATGTCCCGATTTGCGTGCTTGCATAGACGGTGAGGCTTGGGTCTAACCGGTCCATTGATAACCGGAGAGAGAAGCATGCTCGTCAAAGTGGATCGCCATGATGCGGTGGCCGTGGTCACGTTGAACCGGCCTGAGGCGATGAACGCGCTGTCTGCGGCTTTGCGGGCAGATCTGGCGCAAGTCATGCGCGATTTGAATGACGATGATAGCGTGCGGGCCGTTGTCCTGACCGGCGCGGGCGAGCGGGCATTTACGGCGGGCCTCGATCTGAAAGAGCTGGGGGCCGATACCTCTAACCTCGGTGCTGCCAATGCCAGCGAGGCGCGCAGCAATCCTGTGATGGCGGTGGAGCAATGCCGCAAGCCGGTGATCGGCGCGATCAATGGCGTGGCGATTACTGGCGGGTTTGAATTGGCGTTGGCGTGCGATGTGTTGATTGCGTCAGAGAACGCCCGCTTTGCCGATACGCATGGCCGCGTCGGGATCATGCCGGGTTGGGGCCTTTCGCAAAAGCTTTCGCGGATCATCGGCATTTCGCGGGCCAAGGAATTGTCGTTCACAGGCAATTTCATCGGTGCGGATCAGGCAGATGCTTGGGGGCTGGTCAATCGCGTGGTGCCCGCAGCAGACTTGCTGCCCGCCGCCATCGCACTGGCGCAAGACATGGCGTCCATCGATCCGGTCATGGCAGCAGGCTACAAGGCGCTGATCGATGAAGGCTATGGCCTGCCGTTTGCCGAGGCCTTGGCACTGGAGGTGAAGCGTTCAACCGCGCACAATGGCCGGGTCGATGCAGCCGATGTCGAAGCGCGCCGCCGCAATGTGATGGAGCGTGGCCGCACGCAGGGCTAGGGGTTTCAGCCTCCGGGTCGCGGGGCGCGCTTTTTCGCGGCCCCGCAAAACAGGATCGACGTGATATTGGTGGATCGCACCGCCAGATAGCTGGCGCTTGAAAGCATCAGGACGACGCCCGTTGTCACCAGCCACTGCCATTCAGCCGCGATGGGCAGGGCGCGGGCTTTGGGCAGAATGATCATCGCCCACATCAGGTGGAACAGGTAAATCGCCAAGGCCCCGTCGACAAAGAACGTGATGGCGCGGCTTGGCCCTGTGATCAGCCATGCCAGCACGCGGAACAGGGCCAATGACATCAGATAGGCCAGCGGCAGTTCCATCGTGCGCATGATCTGCATGCCGGTCTCGTCAGGATAGATTTCCATGCCCAACGCGGGGCGGATCAGCGGATCAAGCGGGGTGAATACCAGCAGCATCACAGCGATGGCCGGCCAGATCGCCCGGTGACGCAAGGCAAAAAGCGTATCGCCGATGCGGCCATGCCATGCCAGTACGCCCAGTGCGAACGGTGCTGCGTGGAACACGAATTGCTGCCACAGCAGGGTTTCGAACGGAGCATCGGGAATGGGCGGCACGCCCAGTTCGCTCACGATGCGGAGAACGCCCCATCCGGCCAGCGCCAGCATCAGCACCATCGCGCCCGGGCCGGAAAGCAGCATGGCACGCCGGATGCGCTCACCCGGGGTGATGCGGTGGACGGGGATGGCTGCATAACAGGCGCAATATCCCAGCAGCACGATCAGAAACCACAGATGGTCCAGCGCGATCGGCAGGCCCAGAAAGCGCGGCGATGGTTTGTGCAGCAGCAGATCCTGCAATTGGAACTGGATAACGCCCAACGTGGCAAGGCTTGCCAGCAGCGGCAATCCCAATCTGCGCGCCCGCTCGCGCAGCCAGACACCAGCGCCTTTGCGTTCGCGCATCATCCCGGCAAAGTATCCCGCCAGCATGAAGAACGCGAACATGCGGAAGATGTGCGTTGTCGAAAGGTAGCCACCGATGACAGGCGATGTCTGGAACGCAATCGCGGCAGGCTCGCTCTCGAAGATCGCCTTTGTTGCCACATGGAACGGCAGGCCCAGCAGCAACAGCAGTGCGCGCGCAGCATCCAGATGATGCAAACGCGGGCTTGTGGTGCTGACCGGTGTGATCGCGGGCGGGGCCGGAAGCGGTTGTCGGGGCGGAGCCATGGCCGCGTCCCTAGCCATTTCCGGTTGCCCAAGCGAGAGCTTCATTGCACAAGCCGTCGAAGTCTGCCGTGTTAGGTTGAAAGTAACCATTCTTCGTTAGGTACATAAACGTAGTTTCCGGCTTCATATCGGGCCAAGTCACAATGGTTGTACGAGGAATACTGAAAGGCTTGGCGCGTGCGCCCACGCTTGGCCGCATTGGTGAGAAAGCCCAGCTTTCTGCCTTTGCGCCAGCGCCTTCGGTTGACCTTACCACCCACGCTGATCCGGCTGCACGCCAAAGCGTGCTTGATGAATTCGAACAGGCCGGTTTTGCGTGGCTTTGGTCAACCGATGCCCAAGGCCGGCTTTCCTATGTTTCGCCAGGAGCCACGCCGGATGCGGCGGCCCTGGTGGGCAAAACGCTCACCTCGGTGATCGAAACGGACCCCGAAAATCCCGATGAACGCTCTGGCCGACCGCTGACTTTCCAGCTTTCGGCGCGCAGCCGCATCACCGATCTGATTGTGCGTTTTGCAGGTGCCGCCTGTGAGGATCTGCGCTGGTGGGCGCTATCGGGGCAGCCGCATACCCTGCCGGACGGGTCGTTTGCAGGGTATCGCGGCATCGCCCGCGATGTCACCAGCGAATACCGTCGCAAACGCGAGGATTCGCGCGCGGCCGAATTTGATTCGCTCACCGGTCTGTTCAATCGTCATCGCATGACCCGCCGGATGGACGCGGTACTGGCGGCCTATCGGCCCATCGGGCGCTGTTGCGGGCTGATGATGATGGATCTTGACCGGTTCAAGCAGGTGAACGACACGATGGGCCACCCGGCAGGCGATGAACTGCTGCGCCAGGTCGCAGACCGGTTGCGCACAGTGCTTGGGGATCGCGGCGAGATCGGGCGGTTGGGCGGCGATGAATTCCAGATACTCCTGCCCAATCTTGATGATCGCGGGCAGATGGGCGATCTTGCCGCCAAGCTGATCCAGATGGTTTCGCAGCCCTATGCGATTGATGGCAAACGCGCGGTGATCGGGGCGTCGCTCGGCATTGCGGTGGCACCCCATGATGGCGATACGCGCGAGGCCCTGATCGCTTCGGCGGATCTCGCGCTCTATGCGGCGAAGAATGGCGGGCGCGGACAGTTCCGGTTCTTTTCGTCCGATTTGCAGGACGAGGCACTCCAGCGCAGTGTCCTTAACAGTGATTTGCGCGATGCTTTGGCGAACGGAGAGCTTGAACTGCATTATCAGCCGGTTGTGCGGCTGGAAGATAACACCGTCGTCGGGTTTGAGGCGCTGATGCGCTGGAATCATCCGGAGCGCGGCCCGATCCCGCCTTCGGTGTTCATCCCTATTGCCGAGGAAAGCAATCTGATCGTGCCGCTGGGCGATTGGGCACTGCGGCAGGCCTGTAAGGACGCCTTGCAATGGCCCGACAACGTCAGGGTCGGGGTCAACATCTCGCCGGTGCAATTCGCCAACCCCGGCTTTATCACCACGGTGACCGATATATTGGAGCAAAGCGGCCTGAAACCGCAGCGCCTTGAACTGGAATTGACCGAAAACGTGTTCATGCGGGACACCGAACTGGTCGATGAATCGTTCGCCGCGCTGAAAAGTCTGGGCGTGCGGTTGACGCTGGATGATTTCGGCAGGGGCTATTCGTCCTTGCGCTATTTGCAGTCCGCATCGTTCGACAAGCTGAAAGTAGACCGCAGCTTTGTTGCCACATGTGCCGCAGAAGACCAGAACAGCGCCAAGATCATCTCGGCGATCATCGTCCTTGCCGATGCATTGGGCATGGAAACAACGGTTGAAGGGGTAGAGGCCTTCGACCAGTTGGAAGTTGTGCGCGAACTTGGCGCCCGGCACGTACAGGGGCATATCTTTGCCAATGCCATGCCGGTGTCCGAAGTTGATCGCCGCGTGGAATGTGGTGATCTGAAGATCGAACCCAATGGCCCATCACGCCACCGGATTGAACGGCGTGCCGTGTTCCGGCGGGTTGGCGTCATCCACGAAGATCACCGCTATGAGGCGGTCATGCGGGATTTGTCGCGCGTTGGCGCTCGGATCGATGGCCTGCTGGGCGTGCCGGTCGGTACCAACCTGATCGTTGATCTGGGCGGCGGACAGCTTGCGGTATCGGTGGTTACCCGCTCCAAAGGCCCCATGATCGGGGTGGAGTTTGAAACACCTTTGGTCAGTGACGGATCAGGCGGGCTGTGCACGCGCCATCGCCTGTCTCCGCAAATGATGGCGATGGCCTCTGCCGCTGCAGGGGACGGACCAAAGGGGCGGCAGCAGTTTATCGAGGTGGCCGTGCGCGGATCACGCGATCACGGATAGAGCGATTTTTCGCATAAGCGGACCCTTGCGCTTGGTCATGCGTTCCCGCACATCAGCAGCCACTGTTGCCGCTTTACAGGATACGCCTTTCCCATGCCTACCGGTCTCGTTGCCCTGCTTGATGACATTTCGGTTATCGCCCGCGCTGCGGCATCCTCGCTCGATGATGTCAGCGCAGCTGCGGCCAAGGCCGGATCGAAGGCAGCGGGCGTGGTGATTGATGATGCGGCGGTAACGCCGTCATACGTCACCAATTTCACGCCGGACCGCGAATTGCCGGTCATCTTCCGCATCGCGCGGGGCAGCCTGTTCAACAAACTGGTGATCCTGCTCCCCGCCGCTTTGGCGCTCAGCGCGTTGCTGCCCTCGGCGATCACCCCGCTGCTGATGCTGGGTGGCTTATTCCTGTGCTTTGAAGGCGCTGAAAAGCTGATCGAAAAGTTCGGGGCCGAAAAGATCGGCGAAACGCTGGAGGATGAACCGAAGGACGTTGTCGCCTTCGAAAACGAACGCGTTTCCGGTGCCATCCGCACCGATATGATCCTCTCGGCCGAAATCATGGCCATCGCGCTGGCCGAAGTGTCAAACGAGGGTTTGTTGCAGCAGGGCGTCATCCTTGCCGTCGTTGGAATCGTGATCACGATTGCCGTCTACGGCACGGTCGGCCTGATCGTGAAAATGGACGATATCGGCCTGCACTTGTCCACAAAGGCTTCGGCGCTTGCCAAAGCGACGGGCCGCCTCTTGTTGCACGCCATGCCCGTGCTGCTGGTCTTGCTCGCCACGATCGGCACGGCGGCCATGCTGTGGGTGGGCGGCGGGATCATCCTGCACGGGCTTGAAGAGCTGGGCGTTCATGGCCCGGCGGATGTTGTCCACGCTGTCCAGCATTCGGTCGAGGCGGCCACCGGTGCGCTTGGCGGGGTGCTCGGCTGGCTGACCGGCGCTGTTCTGTCGGCGGTGGTCGGGGTGATCCTCGGCGCGATTGTCGCTGCCGGTGTGCATGCCGTTGCCAAGGCGCGAGGGCAGCACTGACCGGCAGTTGCGCGTCAGGCAGCGCGGCGCATTGACGCCGGCTTTACAGTCTGGGCTTCCCGGTAATGCCGGATCGCAAAGTCGCTGACGAGGCTTTCGAACACGGCATCATGCAACGGGTGTTCGAATTCCAGACCGGCGACCATTTCCTTCGACCAGATCACGAACGCCGTTTTCGGGCGAAGACCGGGCAGCATCAACCGGATCGCTTCATCGATACGCAGCTTGTCGAGGCCTTCGATCCGCGCGCCGTACTGGTTAAGGTCCTTAAGGATAACCGTTGACCGTTCCGTACCGTGCTTGCAGCGCACCGGAAGCTCTATGCCAACCCGCGGGGCGCGGCGTTCGGCGTTCAGGTTCTCAAATTCGGTATCAAGCCACATGGCCAATTCTCCGCCCGGCGTTAACTACAACAGTTAGGACGGTGCGAAGAACCGGCTTTTCAGGGGAAAGTGGACTTATATTTTCGGTGCTTAGGCCGCGCGGCGCAGTTCGTGGTGAAGTCGCGGCGGTGTGGTGCGGAAACCATCAACCAGCGAAGAAAGCGCTGTCGCTTCGCCTGCAAGGGCGCGCGCAGCCGCCGTACTTTCCTCAACCATCGCGGCGTTCTGCTGGGTCATCAGGTCCATTTCGCGCACTGCCGCAGTAACCTGTTCAAGGCTGGCCGCTTGCTCCATGGCGGCACGTGTCACCTCATCCAGCACGTCGTTTGCAGATTGCACGCTGGTCGAGATTTGCTCAAGCAGGATGCCGGTTTCGCCAACGCGTTCAACGCCCGCACCCACCTGTAGCCCGCTGGTGCGGATCAGTTCCTTGATGCTCGAAGCCGATTCTGATGATCGCTGCGCCAGCGCCCGCACTTCCGTCGCCACCACCGCAAAGCCCCGTCCAGCCTCGCCCGCGCGCGCGGCTTCAATACCGGCGTTCAACGCCAGCAGGTTGGTCTGGAACGCGATACCTTCGATCATGTCGATGATCGCGGTGATCTGCTCGGACGATTGCTGGATGCCATCCATCGCTTCAATCGCCTTGTCGATCACCGCGCGGCCACCACCGGCTTCGTCATGCGCCGTGGCAATCGCCGCGCGCGCTTCGAATGTGCGTTCGGACGTGCCTTTGACCAGCGCCGTGACGTGGCCCATCGAAGCCGATGATTCCTCAAGGCTGGCGGCTTGGCGCGCATTGCGCTCGGCCAGATTGTCCGATGCGCTGCGGATTTCGCTGGCACCTGTGCGCACCTGAACGCTGGCGAGCTTTACCTTCCCGATGGTGCAGTCCAACTGCTCAAGCGTGTGGTTGAATGCTGATTGCAAGGCCGCATAGTCCTGCGGCAGCGGATCGTTCATCCGGTATTCCAGATCGCCTTCCGCCAGCTTGCGCAGCGCATTGGCCATGATCGATACGACCTCGGCCTGTTGCGCAGCGCCAACCCTGCGGCCGCGCGCGGCGTTGCGGAAAACCTCGATGGCGCGGGTGATCTCGCCGATTTCATCAGTCCGGTGGTCGTGGCATTCATTCACGTCAAGATCGCCCGTGGCCATCCCGTTCATCGTGCCTGCAACAGTTTGCAGCGGGTCCAGCGCCATCCGGAACAACCAGCGGATCGCCATCACCATCAGGCCAATCGCGATCAGACCCAGGAACGCAATCACACCCATCGCCCAGTTTACGGCTTGCCCTGCCTCGCCCACCACAGTCGTGACCCGCGCCGTGGCGTTCATCGTCAACCCTTCGATCGCCTTGCGGTGGGCGTCGAACATATCGCGCGCTCGTAGATAGCTTGCTTCTGCGCCAGCCGTGTCGCCCTGTTCCAGTGCGGGGATCAAGGACTGGTTCACTTCTGCCCAGAAAGCTTCCGCCTTGATGCCCGCATCATCCTTGCGTGAAGCCTTCAGATCACTATCGAGGGCGCTGTTGTTCCAATAGGTTGCACGTGCCCGATAAGCTTTTTCCAGCCTGGCTAATGCCAGTTTTCTTTGGCCGATGGACGCCGGGTTGCGCATCACTTCGGATACTTCCAGCATCGGTTCCAGCACATAGGCAGGCGGTGGCATGATATCGGCCACAAATTCATTCACCAGCGCTTCGCGTTGATGGATCGTGCCACCAACGCGAATGTGGTTCATGGCATAACCGGCACTAAAGATAACTGTTGCGACTACCGCAGTCAGTACAATACCGCTGCGTTTTGTTTTGTTACGAATGGTGGGCATGCTAAGTCCTTCAGTGCATAGGTGAGTATCCTTAGCAAAAAGGTCGATGGAAACGATTGCAGAGCATCCCGATACAAATGCTGAGACAGGGTTTTCAGAAAATTTACTTTATCGAGAGCCGCGCCAAAACCTCGCGCGCAAAGAGCGACAAGGTATCGTCGCGCGCGCCCATGATTACGATCCTGTCATTTCTTTGAGCAAGCGCGATAATCCGTTCCGCGCAATCGGCGCGGGCCGGGATATGCTCGGCTTTGCCGCCATGAATCCCGATCAGCCGGACAATCCGTTCCGATCCGACCGAGCGATCCACCGTGCCGCCGAAGTACACCGGATCACACAGGATCGTTAAGTCGTTCGATCCAAGGCCCTCTGCCATCACTTCGGCCAGTTCAGCCCCCATCTGGCGCAAGGGGCCATAACCGTGCGGCTGGAAAAACGCGATGATCCTTCCGGGGTGCGCACGCAAAGTCGCCAGCGTTGCCGCGATCTTTTCAGGATTGTGGCCAAAATCATCGATCACGGTGATCCCGTCAGCCGTCGTGCCGACAATGTCGAACCGGCGGGCAAGGCCGGTAAAGCTGGCGATATGCTCCACCGCCTGCGCTACGCCGATGCCCGCTGCGCTGGCCGCTGCAATGGCTGCCAGTGCATTGGACAGATTGTGACGGCCGGGCACCGCCAACCGCAGCGCATGGGTGGTGTCATCGCGCCGGTCGATCAAGGTGGCGCTGATCGTGGTGGGGCCCTCGCTGATCGTCCCTTCGGCCACGCCGATCACCGCCTCTTCGGCAAGGCCAAAGGTGATGGCATTGGCCGCCCGCCCGATCAGCCCCATGCTCTCCTCGTCATCGGCATTGATCACGGCTGTTTGGGCGCGCGCCAGAAAATCGCCAAACAATTCGCGCAGTTCCTCCAGACTCTTGTGATCGAGACTGACATTGTTCAGCACGGCAATGCCGGGCCGGTATAGCGCGATAGAGCCATCGCTTTCGTCCACTTCGGAAACGAACATACCGCCCGCTCCCACGCGCGCCGAAGCGAAAGGCGCATCAGGGGCGACAAAGTTCTTCATCACCGCGCCGTTCATGATCGTGGGATCGCGGCCTGCTTCGGTCAGGATCCAGCCGATCATGCCGGTTACGGTCGATTTGCCGCTGGTCCCGCCCACCGCGATGGAATGCGCGCTGGCGTTGAACAGGGCTGATAGCAATTGCGCGCGGCTCATCCGCGCGCAGCCAAGTGTGGTGGCGCGGACAACTTCGGGCACAGTATCCTCAACCGCCGCCGATGCGACAAGCACTTGCGCGGCCGACGTGATGCCCGATCCGTCTTGCGGGAACAGCGTGAACCCCAGCGATTCAAGCCAGGCAAACTTTTCCGGTGTGCGCCCCTGATCGCGGCTGCGGTCAGACCCGGCAACGCGCGCGCCCATGCCATGCAGGATCAGCGCGAGCGGCAACATCCCCGATCCGCCGATCCCGCAAAAGAACCATTCACGGGCACGGAGGCTTTCGGGCGACAATTCGGCGGTGTTCGTCATGGCTCCAGCGGTATTCGCAGCCACGTTCCATGACAACCACCAGATTTCCGGTTTCACCAGCGGCGTGAACCTGTTTAGGATGCCCGCGTGACAAAACGTATCGCCATATGCGCCCCTTCCACCCCGTTCAGCCGGTTTGATGCCGCCCGCGTGACGGCTTTGGCGGCGGCCGAATTTCCGGCGCTCGACCTTGTGTTCCACGAACAATGCTTTGCCAGCGAAGGGCATTTCGCCGGAAGCGATGCACAGCGCCTTGCTGCTTTTGTGGAATGCGCCAATGATCCGGCCTTTGATGCCGTGTGGTTTGTGCGCGGTGGCTATGGCGCAAACCGCATCGCGATGGACGCGCTGCCGCTGCTCGGGCCATCTGCGCATGACAAGCAGTTCCTCGGCTATTCGGACGGAGGCACTCTTCTCGCATTGCTCTATCATGCGCGGATCGGGCGGCAGGTCCACGCCCCGATGCCGACCGACATCCGCCGCACCGGCGGGGATGCAGCCGTGCGGCGCTCCTTGGCATGGCTTGATGGTTCCCGCGAAGGGCTGGAGCCTTCGCTGGATGGAAAGGCCCCGGCGGTCGCATTCAACCTGATGACGCTGGCGATGCTCTGCGGCACGCCCTTGTTGCCCAACCTGTGCGGCCATGTGGTGATGATCGAAGAAGTGGCCGAATACCATTACGCGGTCGACCGCCTGTTGTTCAGCATTACCAACGCTTTGGCTTCAGTCGGGATCGCTGGTCTCCGGCTGGGCCGGGTCAGCGACGTGCCCGAAAACGACCGCCCGTTCGGCTGCGAGGTTGCGGATATGGCGCGCTATTGGTGCGCGCGCACCGGCATCGCTTTCCTCGGAAATGCCGATATCGGCCACGATATTGATAACAAGATCGTGCCGTTCGGTCTTGCTTGACCATGCGGCTCGGCATAGGGCGGCCTCCCATTCTTATGGGCCAAAAGTGGAGGGTCTGATGCGAGCGTTCGTTTTTCCGGGGCAGGGCAGCCAAAAGATCGGCATGGGTGTCGAACTGGCTGAAGCCAGCGCAGTGGCGCGCGAGGTTTTCGAAGAAGTCGATGAAGCGCTCGGTCAAAAGCTCTTCCAGATCATGAAAGACGGGCCGGAAGACGCTCTTACCCTTACAGAAAATGCCCAGCCCGCGATCATGGCCAATGCCATCGCCGTGCTGCGCGTGCTGGAAAAAGAGGGCGGCATCAGCCTGGCCGACAAGGCCGGTTTCGTCGCCGGTCACAGCCTTGGCGAATATACCGCGCTCTGCGCCGCAGGGGCGTTCAGCCTGTCAGACACCGCCCGCCTGCTCAAGCTGCGCGGACAGTCGATGCAGGCCGCTGTGCCCGTCGGCATCGGCGCGATGTGCGCACTTCTGGGGGCCGACATCGAAAAGGCGACCGCGCTGGCAGAGGCTGCTGCCGAAGGCGACGTTTGCACTGTCGCCAACGACAATGATCCCACGCAAGTCGTGCTCTCGGGCCACAAGGCCGCGATTGACCGTGCGGTGGCGCTGGTCAAGGATCACGGCATCAAGCGCGGCGTGTTGCTGCCCGTCTCGGCCCCCTTCCACTGCCCGCTGATGCAGCCTGCCGCCGATGCGATGGCCGAAGCCTTCGAGAAGACCCCTCCCGGCCCCTTGCGCGTCGCCCTCTTCGCCAACGTCACCGCCTCGGTCGTCACCGACCCCGCCGACGTGAAGCGCCTGCTCGTCGAACAGGTCACCGGCCGCGTGCGCTGGCGCGAAAGCGCCATCGCGATGAAAGCCGCAGGCGTCGAACACTTCGTCGAACTCGGCGGCAAAGTCCTTACCCCCATGATCACCCGCTCGGCCGGCGACGTCGCCGTAACCAGCGTCATCACCATGGCCGACATCGAGGCGCTGCTGAAGGTTCTTTGAGTGGGGTTCGCGCAGAGGCGCGGAGGCGCAGAGGAGGTTGGTTGTGAAGGATATCAATCTGGTAAGTGCTGACGTTGTTGACTGCGCGATCCACATTCATCGAGAGCTTGGGCCGGGGTTGCTGGAAAGTGTATACGAGCAGGTATTAGCGGCCAGCCTGAACCGGAGAGGGTATAAGGTCGACCGACAAAGACCGGTCGATATATGCTTCGATGGTATGACTTTTCCAGCAGCATTTCGTGTCGATCTGCTGATAGATGATCGGCTCGTTGTTGAGATAAAGTCCGTGGACAAGTTAAATCCTGTCCACGCAAAGCAGGTGTTGACGTATCTTAGGCTTTTGAAACAGCCAGTAGGGCTTCTTCTCAACTTCTCTGGCGAAACGATGAAGGAAGGCATCAAGCGGCTGGTAAACAACCATCGCCCAACGATCTGACCTTCTCTGCGCCTCTGCGCCTCTGCGCGAAACATTTTACTGGGAGTCCCCAAATGGAAAACCGTCTTTTCGATCTTACCGGCATGACTGCCCTCGTTACCGGTGCTGCTGGCGGCATTGGTTCGGCCATTTGCCACGCGCTGGCAGCTCAGGGTGCGCGGTTGGCGCTTTCGGGGACCAACCCGGCCAAGTTGCGCGCTTTCCGCGAAGAGCTCAACGAAACCTACAATCAGGATCACGTTGAAATCACGTGTGATCTGTCGAACACCGAACAGGTCGAACATCTCGTGCCCGCCGCGCTCGATACATTGGGCAAGCTCGATATTCTGGTCAACAACGCCGGGATCACGCGCGATAACCTGACCATGCGGATGAAGGATGAAGAGTGGGATGCGGTGATCCGTGTCAACCTCGAAGCCGCGTTCCGCCTGATGCGCGCGGCCACCAAGCCGATGATGAAGGCGCGGTTTGGCCGGATCGTCACGATTACCAGCGTCGTGGGCGCAACCGGCAATCCCGGCCAGATCAACTATGCCGCCGCCAAAGCGGGCCTTGTCGGCATGTCGAAGTCGCTCGGGCAGGAACTCGCCAGCCGCAACGTCACGGTCAATTGCGTCGCACCCGGCTTCATTCGCACCGCGATGACCGAAGTCCTGCCCGATGCCCAGAAAGACGCGCTCAACGCGCGCATCCCGATGGGCCGGATGGGCGAGGGGGCAGACATCGGTGCCGCCGTCGCCTATCTCGCATCGCGCGAAGCGGGCTATGTTACCGGCCAGACGCTGCATGTGAATGGCGGCATGGCGATGATGTCCTGATGATTTTCCGGCTGGCTTTATCGCCGCTTTCCCCGGATTGCGTGCATTTTATCCCCAGCTTAGGCTGCAAGGGCGGGGCTGGCGCTTGCCGCGTCCCGCCCTCGCGTTAAGACAGATAGTCCGAACCGTATGTCGGGGACGCGATTCCCCGGCCCAGTTAACGCACGGGGAAGGGCTTTGCCTGTTCCTTGGGGGATCGAGACGAAATGAAGGCGACGATTGAACGCGCGACGCTGCTGCGCTGCTTGTCCCACGTCCAGTCTGTGGTTGAACGCCGCAACACGATACCGATTCTGTCGAACGTGCTGATCGAGGCCTTGCCCGACAATCGCGTGCGCCTGATGGCGACCGACCTTGATCTGCAAATCATTGAATCGATGTCTGCCGTCTCGGTGGAAACGCCCGGCGCAATCACGGTTTCGGCCCACTTGCTGTTCGATATCGCCCGCAAGCTGCAAGACGGCAGCCAGGTCAGCCTTGAAACCGCTGATAACCGCATGATCGTCAAAGCCGGCCGCAGCCGCTTCCAGTTGCCCACATTGCCGCGCGATGATTTCCCCGTCATCGTCGAAGGCGATCTGCCGCACAGCTTCGAAGTGCCCGCGCGCACCCTGGCTGAACTGATTGATCGCACCCGCTTTGCGATCTCCACCGAAGAAACCCGCTATTACCTCAACGGCATCTTCCTGCACGTGACGGATGACCAGCAGCCCGTGCTCAAGGCTGCGGCCACCGATGGCCACCGTCTCGCCCGCTTCACCATTGCCCGCCCCGAAGGCGCAGAGGGCATGCCCGACGTGATCGTGCCGCGCAAATGCGTGGGCGAACTGCGCAAGCTGCTCGAAGAAGTGCTCGATTCCTCGGTCCTGCTCGATCTTTCCGCCAGCAAAGTGCGCTTCACTTTGGGCGGTGAAAACGGCGTGGTCCTCACCAGCAAGCTGATTGACGGCACGTTCCCCGATTATAGCCGCGTCATCCCCACCGGCAATGACAAGCTGCTCCGCCTCGATCCGCGCTCGTTCTTCGAAGGCGTCGATCGCGTGGCCACGATCGCCACCGAAAAGACCCGCGCGGTCAAGATGGCGCTCGACAAGGATCGCGTAACGCTATCGGTCACCAGCCCCGATAACGGCACTGCTGCTGAAGAAATCGCGGCAGACTATTCGGCCGATGGCTTCGAGATCGGCTTTAACGCCAATTATCTCAAAGACATCCTCAGCCAGATCGATGGCGATACCGTGGAACTGCACCTTGCGGATGCGGGCGCTCCCACACTGATCCGCAAGGATGATAAATCACCTGCACTTTACGTGCTTATGCCTATGCGCGTTTAGGGCGCTCTGACTACGGCCTTTGGTGCATATTGATCCCGATTGGTCCGAAGTAAGGCCGTGTTTTCAAGGCAATGGTCTTGACAATTGGTTAAGGCTGAGGGTGCGCGAACGTGTGGTCTTACCGCTTGATGTGTTACAATGTGTTTCAGGATCATATGTCATAATTCTCTGATGCGAAGGGCTAATTCCCTTCGGATCAGGAGTTACGCGAATGAACCGGGGATCTGACGAGCAAAGCATCGCAAAGAAGCTGGCGTTTTATAATATTGGGCCAGTTGATTTCGATAGGTTTCCGGTCCTGGCGCGTGCGCTGGATAAGCACGCACCCGCGGCGCTCGACAAGCTCTATGATCAAATTGCATCAACGCCCGAGACCGCGTCCTTCTTCGGCTCACGCCAGATGATGAACCACGCGCGCGACAAGCAGATCCAGCATTGGGCGGGCATGTTTGGCGGGCGCGCAGATCGCGCTTACTTCCAAAGCGCCGAAGTCGTCGGCAATGTCCATGCGCGCATCGGGCTGGAACCTGGCTGGTATATCGGCGCTTATGCGATGATGCTCGATCACGTCATTAACGGCTTGTTTGCCGGGCCAGTCGGCGGGTTGGGTGCCAAAGGCAAGGCGCGCGCCGTTGGATCGCTGATCAAGATGGCGCTGCTTGATATGGAAATTGCGCTCTCGGCCTATTTCAAGGCAGAAGAGCGCGCCCGCATCGCCGTGATTGACGAGGTCAGCGCTTCATTGCGCGCGATGGCCGATGGCGACTTTGCAAAGAAGGTGCCAGATTTGCCTGCCGCCTTCGCCGAACTCCAGAAGCATCTGGATGGAATGCGCCAGCAGGTGTCCGATGCGCTGGGCGATGTCGCGCAAACGTCAACCGCGGTGGGTATCGGGGCCAAGGAAATCCGCCAGGCATCAGATGATCTCGCCCGCCGCACCGAACAGCAGGCCGCCAGCCTTGAAGAGGCGTCTGCCGCGATGACGACACTGGCAGACACCGTGCGCAATTCTGCCAGCGATGCGGCGCATATGCATGATTCCGTCCAGCAGGCGCACGGCGAGGCCATGAAGGGCGGTGCTGTGGTCGGCGAGGCGGTGGAGGCCATGAAGGACATTCACGGTTCGGCGCAGGAAATCGGCAAGATCATCTCGGTGATCGATCGCATCGCCTTTCAAACCAATCTGCTCGCGCTCAACGCCGGGGTCGAGGCCGCCCGTGCCGGTGAGGCCGGGCGCGGTTTCGCGGTCGTCGCCACCGAAGTGCGGGCCTTGGCGCAGCGCACCGCAGATGCCGCCCGCGATATCAAAGTCCTGATCAGCGCCAGCTCGACACAGGTCGAACGCGGCGTCAATCTGGTTGGCCAATCGGGCGATACTTTCGCCGTGATCGTCGAACAGGTGGGCCATGTGGCGGAACTGGCCAGCAACATTGCCCGCATGGCCAGTGAGCAGGCCACCAATATCGGCCAGGTGCGCGAAACCGTGCGCGAAATGGACACGATGACGCAGCAGAACGCCGCGATGGTGGAAGAGGCAACCGCCGCTGCGCGCAGTCTCGCCAATGAATCCAGCCGGCTTTCGTCGCTGGTTTCCAAGTTCCGTCTGGAAACCAGCCGTGGATCAGAGGGCTATCGCCACGCAGCCTGACGCTTTTATCCTCTGCGACTAATCCAGCGCGTGGATCATCTCGCCAATGTCGACGAACTTCTCGCGCGGCGCACCATCGCGGGCGCGGGATGCTTCGGCTTCCTCGATCTTCTTCCAATCCAGGAAAGTCACGACGTTAAGCCCGCGCGCTTCGGCCAGGGCGTCAAAGCCGCTGCCGCCCTGCTTGCGCGATCCTGTGCCGATGTCCTGCGCAATCATTTCCACCACGCCAAAGCCGTCCGGGCGGTTGGTGCCGATCGTCCCTGATGGTCCGCGCCGAGCCCAGCCTACGCAATAGAGCCCGGTCAGAATGCGGCCTTCGTCATTGGCAAAGCGTCCGGCGCGTTCATCAAACGGCACACCGGGAATGGGCGTGGTCTGATAGCCGATGCACGAAATGACCAGATCGGCGGGAATCTCGTAGAAATCCCCCGTAGCGACGGCGCGGCCCGCTTCGATTTTGGTACGCTCGACCTCGATCCCCTCGACTTTGCCGGTGCCCATCAGTGCGTGCGGCGAGGCGAAGAAATCAAACTCAATCTCCAGCGGCAAATCGGCGCGATGGCTTTCCGGAATTGCCGCAAACGAACGCAATTGCGTCACCGCTTTGCGGATGCCGGGCTCCAGCAGCGCGTCATCGGCAAGATCGGGCAAATCCTTGGGATCGACCCAGGGCGCGGCCCGCGAAAGGTGGCCCAGTTCGCCAAGCTCCTTGGGCGTCATCATGATCTGGTGCGGCCCCCGCCGCCCGAGAATGATGATGCGGCGAATTTTCGACTCCATCAGCCGTTCAAGTGCGTGACCGACAATGTCGCTTCCGGCAAATTCCTCGCGCGATTTTGCCAGAATGCGCGTCACGTCCAGCGCGACATTGCCCATGCCGATGACCACGGCGGTCTTTCCGGAAAGATCGGGGGCCAGACCCGCAAATTCAGGGTGGCCGTTGTACCAGCCGACGAACGCGGCGCTGCCGTGAACATTGGCCAGATGATCGCCCGGAATGCCCAGTTGTCTGTCACGCGGAGCGCCGGTTGCCAGCACAACCGCATCGTAAAGCCCCTGCAACTCGGCCACCGAAACGTCTTGCCCGACTTTGACATTGCCGACAAACCGCACGTTCTCGGACAAGGCGGTTTGTTCATAGCGCCGCGAAACGCCCTTGATGGATTGGTGATCGGGGGCAACGCCGGTGCGGATCAGGCCATAAGGCACCGGCAGCATATCAAAAATGTCTATGCGAACATCATCGCCCCACTGCTTTTGCGCAGCTTCGGCGGTGTAGTATCCGGCCGGTCCCGAACCGATTATCGCGATATGCCGCATAGTGTCTCCATGCTTCCCGTCCCGATGGTCATGCTATCGCAAGCCGGGAAAAAGGAAAGCGCAGAAACACCCGAAGGAAGAGCGTCAGGCCCGATCAGTCCTCGTCGAGAAATGCGCGCATCCTGGTAACGAATCGATCGCGCTGTGACAGCATGAACAGATGCCCGCCGCCGTCAAACATCTCCAATTTGCTGTCGGGAATGGCATTGTGCAGCATCTGGGCGTTGGCTGGCGGCACCAGTTGGTCCTGCTCATCGGCCATGATCATCACGGGCATCGATAGCAGCGGCAGAAATGGCAGGCTTGTCCAGGTGCTGATCGCTGCCAGTTGATAGGAAAAACCGAATGGCGACGGGGCTTTGACGGCATTGAGCGAGACACGCTCATTCCCCCCGCCGTTGTAGATCGAGGCAAGATTGCGGCGCAGTGTGCGCTCGACCGTATACTCGCGCGGATCGGCCATGTGCGCGAGCATGGACATGTTTCCGGGCACCATCGCGGCTCCGGCGGTCGTGGCGGCGAGCACGACTTTGCCTGTCCGCGCGCGATGCTGGAATGCAAACTGCTGCGCCAGCGCGCCGCCCCAGCTTATGCCCAGAATGTCGACTCGCTCTAATTCCAGACGGTCCAGCAAGGCCGCCGTGGTCAAGGCCATGCAGGACATCGTATATGGGATGATCGGATCGGGCGAACTGCCGATACCGGGCATATCGAAACAGATCACCTCCCGCTCGGGCAGGGCGCGGGCCAAAGGGGCCAGCAATTCGAGGTTCAGGCCAATTCCGTTAAGCATCAGCAGTGGGGTATGGGCGGTGGCGCCTGCGTTCCAGCGGGCAAGATGCAGGCGGCGTCCGGCAACGCCAACCATCGATAATTGTGCTGTTTTGGCCACTATACCCTCATATCCAATGGCGCGATGTCTACCATCTTCGCAAGCGCCGCAAAAGCATTCGATTGCTTGCCAGCTTAACTCTTTTTCAAAGGACTATGATGCAAAGCAAAGCCTATGGTCCCCGATACCCAACCTGATTCCTCCCATGCCGAACCCAAGCCTGCGAATTCAGGCGGGGATTTCGCACGTACGCGTCGGCGAGAGCGGGCACCCGCATCCGCCGTGCGCGAAGCCGGTGGAAGCTTTTTGTTCGGGAACGATCCGGCAAACCATCTGATTTCCGCAGAATGGCCAAGAATGGCCATGGCAATGGCTCTGGCGTTGGCCCTGTTGGCCTTGGTCAATTTTGCGATCCCGCCCGCATTACCCTCGGCAATAGCGCTTGTTGCTGTTTGCCTGACATTGACCGGATTGATCGCAACGCGGATCGAATCAAATGGCTCACTGGGTTCCGGGCAGCGGGTGGCGATTTTGGGCATCGTCGTTGCCTTGCCCATGTTCCTGTTCGGGTCCGCGATGGGACTTTATGCGACAGCAGGTACCTTTGCCTGGTTCCAATGTATTGCAGCAGTCGCAACAGTCGCGCTTGTTGCCACGATCGTCCAGTCCGGCCGCCTTTTGGGGGTATTGGCAGCGCAAGTTTCTGCCTGGGCAGGTTTTACCTGCGTCGCCAGCACGCTGGGCGGCTATCTGGCGCTGGGGCTTGGTTTTGCCATTGCGGGGATTTCCTACCGGCGGCAGTCCAGGATTGATGCAGTCGCCCGCGAAAAGCTGGAAAAAGATCAACGCGCTCAAACCCGCGCGCAGGAAATTCTCGCTGACTATGAGAAACGGGGCAGGGCTGGTTCTGGGAAACCGATCGCCGGGGAAATCTGACCTACCTATCAGGCCCTGTTGCGCAAACACTGGGCCGCTCGGTGCACAACCTGCTCGGCCGGCCGTTTACAGACCTGTTCAACCTCAAAGAGCAGTCGGGCGAAGGCGAACGCACGCTCACCTTCCACTTGTCGGCCCGGTCAAGTTTCAGTGATCTTGCCGTGCGTGCTGCGGTCAAAAGCGAAGAACGCTGGTGGTCGGTCAACGGGCGGCCCACCTATGATACCTTCAACAATTTCGCCGGTTTTCGCGGTTCGGGCACGGACTTGACCGAAAAGCGCCGTTCGCAGGAGCACGCCTCGCGGCTGGCCCATTTCGATTCGCTCACGGGTCTTTCCAACCGTTTCCGCATGTCGCAAACGCTTGAAAAGATACTGCTCGCGCCGCAAGTCCACAACCGCGCCTGCGCCATATTCCTGCTCGATCTTGACCGCTTCAAGCAGGTCAACGATACCCTCGGCCACCCCGCAGGCGACGCGCTGCTCAAGCAGGTCTCGCAGCGGCTTGAACGGGTTGTCGGCAAAATGGGCCGCGTCGGCCGGCTTGGCGGCGATGAATTCAAGGTGATCCTGCCCGGCAAGATCGAGCGGTCGCAACTCGCCAATCTGGCGGAGCAGATCATCGAGAGTCTCTCGCAGCCCTATTCGATCGAGGGCAGCCGCGTGATCATCGGGGCCTCTGTCGGCATCGCGCTTGCGCCAGACGATGGCGTGACCAGCGAAGCCCTGATCCGCAACGCCGACCTTGCGCTCTATGCCGCCAAGGATGGCGGGCGCGGGCGCCATCACTTCTACGCGTCTGATCTTCACAGCGATGCCGAAGAGCGTCGCAAGATGGAAGAAGACCTGCGCGATGCGGTCACCACCGGCGGGCTGGAGCTCTATTATCAACCCGTCGTCCAGACCTCGACCGAGAAGATCACCGGCTTTGAAGCCCTGCTACGCTGGAACCATCCGCAACAAGGCTGGATCAGCCCGGCGGATTTCATTCCCGTGGCAGAAGACACCGGCCTGATTGCCCCCATCGGCGAATGGGCGCTGCGCAAGGCATGTCAGGATCTGGCGACATGGCCTGAATCCGTGCGCGTCGCTGTCAACGTCTCGCCCTTGCAGTTTGCCAATCCGTCCTTGCCGATGATCGTCACCAACGCACTGGCCAATGCGCAAGTGTCGGCAGACCGGCTTGAGCTGGAAATCACCGAAAGCGTGTTCCTCAACGATGATGAGGGCACCGACCAGATGTTCAAGTCGCTCAAAGCCATCGGCGTGCGCCTTGCGCTTGATGATTTCGGCACCGGCTATTCCTCGCTCGGCTATTTGAAAACCGCGCCGTTCGACAAGATCAAGATCGACCAGTCCTTCGTGCGCGGCGCGACCCAGCCCGGCAGCCGCAATGGCGCAATCATTGCCTCCATCGTCAGCCTTGCCGAAGCATTGGGCATGGAAACGACCGCAGAAGGCGTTGAAACGCTGGATGAACTCGATCTGGTCCGCGCTTTGGGGTGCAGCCATGTGCAGGGCTATATCTACGAACGCCCGCTTTCCGGCGTCCACGCCATGGCGCGGCTATCCACCGGCCTTATGGCCATTGCCACCGGCCCGCGCTCTGCCCGCGCGGCGCGCCAGTCGATGCTGCGCAAGGTTCTGCTCGAACATGCCGAACACAGCTATGATGCGATGGTCCGCAATATCAGCCAGACCGGCGCGCTGATCGAAGGCCTGTGGAATGTGCCCGCAGGCACGATGTTCCGCATCCATCTGGCCGAAAATCACATCGTCACCGGCACTTGCCGCTGGTCCAGCGATGATCGCATGGGCGTCGAATTCTCGTCGCCGCTGGCGCTGGACGAAAGCGGACGCGTGGCCGCGCTGGCAGCACGCGCGATCTCGTCAGACTACGATATGATCGTCCAGCGCAAGGTAGGCTAACCCAGCGCCGCCTGCTTTTCCTCGGCCAACCGGTCGAGCTCCGCGCGGCTCTTCTTTTCGGCTGACGTTTTCAACTGCCCGCAAGCCGCATCGATATCGCGCCCGCGCGGGGTGCGCACCGGCGCGGAAATGCCGGCGGCAAAAACGATCTCGGCAAAACGCTTGATGCGCTCGGGCGTCGAGCATTCATAAGCCGCGCCGTCCCACGGATTGAACGGAATCAGGTTTACCTTGGCGGGCAGGTTGTACTGCTTGATCAGCCGGACCAGTTCGCGCGCATCGGCGTCGCTGTCGTTCTTGTCCTTCAGCATCACATATTCAAACGTAATGCGCCGTGCGTTCGAAGCGCCGGGATAATCGGCGCAAGCCTGAAGCAGTTCCTCGATGCCATACTTGCGGTTGATCGGCACGATCTCGTCGCGCACCTCCTTGGTCACCGCATGGAGCGATACGGCAAGGTTCACGCCGATTTCCGCACCCGCACGCGCCATCATCGGCACCACGCCGCTGGTGGATAGCGTGATCCGCCGCTTCGAAAGCGCCAGCCCGTCGCCATCCATCACCAGCTTCAGCGCATCGCGCACATTGTCAAAGTTATAGAGCGGCTCGCCCATGCCCATCATCACGATGTTGGTCAGCAAGCGTCCGTCGGCGGTGTAAAGGCCATCCTCCTCATCGCCTTCCTCGTCATCGAAATCGAGACCTGCCCCGATTCCGCTTGGCAAGGTCCCGCCCGCCTTGGGCCATTCGCCCAGCGAATCACGCGCCAGCATCACCTGGCCGACAATCTCGCCCGGCGTCAGGTTGCGCACCAGCCGCATCGTGCCGGTGTGGCAGAACCGGCAATTGAGCGTGCAGCCCACCTGGCTTGAAACACACAGCGTCCCGCGATCGGCATCGGGGATGAACACCATCTCGAAATCATGCTTGTCCGCCGTGCGCAACAGCCACTTGCGCGTGCCGTCTGAGGAAACTTGCGCTTCGACAATTTCGGGCCGGCCGATCACGAACCGTTCCGCCAGCCATGGGCGCATGGTCTTGGCAATATCGGTCATGTCCTCAAAGTCGGTCACGCCGCGATGGTACAGCCAGTGATAGACCTGCTTGGCGCGCAGTTTGGCTGCCTTGGCATCCAAACCGGCCTCGGCAAAGATATCCGCGATCTGTTTGCGCGGCAGGCCGATCAGGTCGATCCGGCCATCCTCGCGCGGGGTCACCTCGCGCGGCACGGGAACCGGATCGATGTGTCCGGGAATGGGCATGTGCGCGGCGGGCTGGTGCGCGTTTTCGCTGATGGTCTGCATGGCGCGCATATAGGCATTTAGCCCCACCGGCGCAAACGCTGCGGCAAAGCCCTCGCGCGAATGCGCCGCCGCCCCATCCGTTCCCGTCATCCGGCCCCTGTTTCAACCGCTTCGTCGCATTAAATGTGTCTTAAATACAACATCTTATTGTTGTCTCACGTTCAGGAAACCGGATCGCTCCCCGTCCATTTGGAAGGCACTGTCATGCCGCAACGCACAATCGGCAGACAAGAATTGGTTGAATGGAGCTTACCATGAAGAAGATTATCGCAATTCTCGCTGCCGGCACCGCGCTCGCAGCCTCGGCCCCGGCCTTCGCGCAGGATAGCACTCCGGCAGAAGCCTTCAGCGGCCTGCGCGTCGAAGGCATTGTCGGCTATGACAAGATCCGCACCGGCAGCACCGAAGACCTTGATAACACGCGTGACATCAAGCAATCGATCAGCGGCGTCGAATATGGTGCGGTCGTCGGCTATGATATCGCCGTCGGCACCAACATGACCATCGGTGCCGAAGCCGAAATCACCGAAAGCAGCGCCAGCCGCGATTACAACAACGATGAACCCACCGTGTTCAATCTCGGCAATGTCAATGCAGGGCGCCAATACTACATCGGCACCCGCGCCGGCTTTGCCGTGTCACCATCAACGCTGCTCTATGTAAAGGGTGGCTATACCAACGCCCGCTTCAATTTGCAGGGCAGCAACGGCACCGTAAACCTGCGCCAGCGTCTTGATACCGATGGCTGGCGCGCCGGTGCGGGTGTGGAACAGAAGCTCGGTTCGAACGCCTACGTCAAACTCGAATATCGCTATTCGAACTACGCCAGGGGCGAATTTGATTTCAACGGCCAAACGCCCGATTCAAGCAACTTCGATCTCGATACCGATCGTCACAACGTGATGGCAGGCGTCGGCGTCCGCTTCTGATCCGTCAGAGCGCAAGCCAAAATAAAGGGCGGGCCGCAAGGCTCGCCCTTTTTTGTGCAATTTCTCCCCTCCCGCATGCGGGAGGGGCCGGGGGTGGGCCTGTAACTTCAAGGGACCCTATCCCTTCGCACACCCCAACGCGGCTGCATCCATCGCCGATGCCGCGCCCTGCAATTCATAGTGATCGCGAAAACTGCTGCCATCTGCCGCGCGCGCAATCACCACCATCGTGGCCGCGCTGCGCAGTTGTGCCAGAATTCCGGCGTTCGTCCGCTGGTCCGCAGGCCATGCATCAGCTTGCCCTGTTTGCAAGGTGAAGTTGGCCTCCGGGAACGATACGGTCACTTTCGAACCGGACGCCAGCCGCCGCGCCAGCCGCACATGCACCGCGCCGCGAATGCTCCGTGCGGGCCAATGCCCAACCGTGAAATAGGGCTGGAACTCCTGTTTGCGCCCCGGATTTTTGTCCGCCATCGCAATGGCATAGCAGCGCGGCACCGCCGGATCGCGGAATGCGCCCCATGTCTCGAAAACGCCAAGGCTATCGCGCGCCATGGCCGTTCCGGCACAGCACAGCGCCGCCAAAACCAGCAGCTTCCTCATGGTTTTTCCCGCAATGCGCCATCAATGGTCCGCGCCGCCCGCTCCGCCTCGCTCTTATCGCGCGCTTTTTCCGCCTTGGTCCGGCCAAATTTCGCGCGGTTGGCCTGCGCCACGTTGGCCTTTTCCGCTTTGGCCTTGGCCTTGCGCACGGATCGCAAGTTGACAATCTCGGCCATCAGGCGTGCTCGATCCCGCGTGTCGATCCCAGAACCGTGCGCTCCGTGCCACCTTCTACCAGCGCGATAGACCCTTGCACCAACGATGGCGCAATCGGCGCACCATGCACGGGATGCACCGGATAACCCGCCATGATCCCGCGCAACACGCGGCTGGAAATGCCGTGCATCACCACGATGTGATCGCCGCCCGGATCGCCAATCTCGCCAAGCCAGCGGTTCAGCCGCTCCGCGATCATCGGATAATCCTCACCATCAGGGGCAGGGCGCAACAAGTGATCGGCCACCACAATCGGCCCTACTTCGTCCTCCAAATCGCCATAGGAGCGCCCGCACCAAGATCCCATGTCGATCTCTTTGAGGTCCATCGTGCGCCGCGCGGCGAACCAGTCAATCCGCAGTTCCTCGGCGATCAGCGCGGCGGTTTGCAGCGCGCGGCCCGTATCGGAAACATGCAGCGTCACCTTGGGGCGGTCGCCCAATTCGGCGCGCAGGGCACAACCCATAGCCGCTGCTTGCGCAAAGCCCTGCTTGGTCAACGGGGTGTGCATGGCATTGGATTGCAACCGGGCAGAGGCGTTATAAACCGTCTCGCCATGGCGCATGATATAGAAGCGGCCCTGTTTCATGACCGCCGTCATAGCGTCAGGCTTCAGGATAGGAAACGCTCATGATTTCCCATTCCTTCTCGCCCGCTGGCAAACGTACCACTCGGCTGTCACCCACCCGTGCCCCGCGCAAGGCCTTGGCAATCGGCGCGCTCCACCCGATCAGGTTGGCAGACGCGTCCTGCTCGTCATCGCCCACAATCGTCAGCACCCGCCGGTTATCATCCTCGTCGGCAATTTCCACACAAGCGCCAAACAACACGCGGCTGCGGTCCTCCATCTTCGCCGGATCAATCACCCGCGCCGCCTTCATCCGCCGCGCCAGAAACGCCAGCTCCCGATCAATCTCGCGCATCCGCTTGCGCCCATAAAGATAATCGCCGTTCTCCGACCGGTCCCCATTGCCAGCCGCCCAACTGACAATCTCGACAATCGCGGGCCGCTCGGTGCCCAGCAGATGATCGTAGCGGGCGCGCATCGCCGCAAATCCGGCAGGGGTAATAGGATGACCGTCAGGTTTCATGGGGTGGCTTTAAAAGGGGAGGGGTGTTCTAACAACCAAATCCTCCCCGTTTGTGCTCCGCAAAAACAGGGAGAAACTAGGCAACGCTCACCCACCCCCGTCATCCCGGGCTTGACCCGGGATCCAGCTTCTTCTTACGCGCCTGATTGCGGGATGGAGAACCGGCGGCCGCCGAGAAACTCGCCAAACAGAAGCACTACCTGCGCGGTGCTAAGGCTCCGTTCCGGCACGACGCCAAGCACAGTCTTTATCCGCTCAACGATCGAACCGGATTCCCTTGCTGCCTTAACTGTCCTGTCGCTAAATTCGGTTGTTAGTTGCGCAGTGAAGGAAGCACGCGTGAAATATCCGCCACGTTGAGTTGTGACTGCCCAAAACTCCCCATGTCGCTCGGCGCGGATATAGTTCTTTGGGCCAAAGCACAAAGCAGCAAACTCACCTGGCTGAAGGTTGTTCAGCCCTGACAGTGCTTTAAGTAGCTCATCTTCGGAGCAAATCAGACGTTCTGCTTCGGCACCGAATGTCAGGGTTGCAACGCTCACCCCGGCTCCCGCTTCCCAATGTAATAACTCATCGGATTGCTCCCGCGATAGCGTGCAAACTGCGGGTTCATCGCATCGTAAACCACCGCGTTTTCCAGCACGCGCTGCA
>CAZSTP010000011.1:0-23430 GCA_964609325.1 uncultured Novosphingobium sp.
GCCATCGTGCTGGCGCACGATCAGCACCGATTCCTTGCCGATATCGGTGCAGATGTAATCACCGGGTTCGGGAATGTCGTCAGCCCGTCCGCCCAGCAGCCAGACCTTGGTCCAGATGCGCTCCCACTCCAGCTTCATGAAGTCTTCGGAGTAATAGCGGGCCGCCGGGATAACATCGGTGCCAAGCTGCGGATCGGGAGCCTTTTCCACCGGCGTGCGCGTGGTGCACGTTTCCGGATCGACACGGATCACATCGACGACGCGCTTTACGTCCATGCGCGCTGTGTCCCACATCAGAAGTGCGTCCGGTTGGTGAACGCACCATCGACGACGAGGTGCGAACCGCTGCACCAGCTGGCCGCTTCACTGGCTAGGAACACGATGGCGCGGGCGATTTCTTCAGGCTTGCCCAAGCGGCCCATCGGCTGCTGGCGCAATTGCGAAGCGTAGAACTTCTCCATCGTGCCCTTGATCATGTCCCAGTTGCCGCCTTCGAATTCGACGGGACCGGGCGATACGACATTGACGCGGATGCCGTCCTTGCCATGGGCGAGCGCCAGTTGCTTGCCATAGGTAATCAGCGAGGTTTTCATCGCGTTATAGGCTTGCGGGCCGCCCATCGCTTCGAGCGCGGAGGTGGTGGCGACCAGCACAATCGAGCCGGAGCCCTGTTCGGTCATGTGCGGGATGGCGGCCTCAACCGCACGGACCGGCCCCATCACATCGGTTTCAAAGGCGTTGGACCAGTACTTTTCGCTGCCGATACCGCTGCCGGCAGACGTGAGCGGGATCACCACATCGACGCCTTCGAGCGATTCAATCGCCCATGCCAGCCACTCTTTGTATTCATCGGCCTTGCGCACGTTGACCGCTTTGCCGATGACTTTGGTGCCATAGCGCGAGAGCGATGCGACCGCATCCTTGACCGAATCCTCGCCGCGCGCGCTGAGGGCAATATCGCAGCCTTCACGGGCGAGCACTTCGGCCACGGCAAAGCCGATGCCGCGCGCTCCGCCAACGACGATGGCCTTCTTTCCTTGCAGCCCGAGATCCATGAACAATCCTTTCCCAACGCAACGCGCAACCTGCGGGAGTGGAGCGGCATGGCGTAACCGCAAAGCGCCGGGGCATGTGCCCTGACACCGATGCCGCGCCGCATTCCCCATCGGGGTGCAGCCGCTGGCATCATCCAATCTCCCTTGGCCCGCACTCTATTGGCAATGCTCCGGAGTGCAACAAAAAAACATGCTTGCATGCTTTTTTATGGTGCCGCATGATGGATCGATAAAAGCTGCTGTTGCATGATCGGCGCAACGCAACGGCGGCGCAAAAGCGCAACGGGGAAGGCCGCTTGAAGGCGGGCAAACAGGCATGGCGACAGAGGCAAAGCAGGCCGTAACAAGGGTTGCCGCGGCAAAAGTGGAACCCGGGCGCCAATCGCTGAAAAGCGCGGCCACCCGCGCGCGGCTGATCGACGCGACGATCCGGTGCATCGTGCAGCACGGCTATGCCAATACGGTAACGCCGATGGTGGCGGCAGAAGCGGGGCTTTCGCGCGGGGCAATGCTGCATCACTTCGTCAGCGGCGATGCGCTGATCCGCGCCACGATTGTGGAATTGCACGAACGGCGGCTGAAGGCATTCAAGCGGGCATCGCAAGCCAATCTGGGCGATGTGCGATCAATGGTGCGCGATTATTGGCAGCAATTGCAAAAGCCGGGCTTCATCGCGTTTCAGGAACTGGCCATGGCGGCGCGCACCGATGCGGCGCTGGCCGAAATCCTGCTGCCGCTGCAAACCGAATTCACCCAGAGATTTCAGGCTTTGGCAGGGCAACTCTATCCCGATTGGGTGCAGGAGCCTGAACGGCTGAGCCTTGCCATGGCGCTATCGCAAATCCTGATGGAAGGAATACAGATTGCCAGCCTGACCGGCGCGATGGACAAGCGACTGATCGAACCGCTGCTGGATTTTCTGGAGATGAGCGTTGTGGCGCTGCGTCCGGGACAAGGAAATGATTCAACAATGAGCAACGAACAATGAGCGGGCGCGGTAAAGGGCCGTTGGCCGGTGTGAAGATCCTCGATCTGACATCGGTGCTGATGGGGCCATATGCCACCCAGATTTTTGCCGATCTGGGCGCGGACGTGATCAAGATCGAAGGGCCAAGCGGCGATACCACCCGCACGATTCCCCCCGGCCCCGATTCCTCGCGCGGGGCGATGTTTCTCAACGTCAATCGCGGCAAGCGCAGCCTTGCGCTGGACCTGAAGCAGCCGGCCGCGCGCGATGCGGTGCTGCGGCTGGCCAAAGATGCCGATGTGTTCATCCATTCGATGCGGGCGCAGGCCATCGCGCGGCTGGGGCTGGACTATGCCGCGCTATCGGCGGCCAATCCCAGAATCATCTACGCCAATCTTTATGGCTATGGCCGCAACGGGCCGTACCGCGATTATCCGGCTTATGACGATATCGTGCAGGCAGCATCGGGCATTGTCGATCTGCAAGCGCGGCTATCGGGCGGGGAGCCGACTTATTCGGCCAATGTGATTGCCGACAAGGTAAGCGGGTTGACCGGTGCCTATGCGGTGATCGCCGCGCTGTTTGCGCGCGAACGCAGCGGGGAAGGCCAGGAGATTGAAGTGCCGATGTTCGAAACGATGGTATCGTTTGCCACGGTCGAGCATCTGTGCGGATCGCTGTTTGAACCACCGTTGGGGCCGCCGGAATATCCGCGCGCCACATCGCCATCGCGCAGGCCCTATCGCACCGCCGATGGCTATGTTGGTGTGATGATTTACAACGACAAGCAGTGGCAGGCGTTCTTCCATGAACTGGGCAATCCGGACTGGTCGAAAGACCCGATGTTTGGCAGCTTGCGCAGCCGGACCGAGAATATCAGCACGGTGCTGGCGCAAGTGGAGCGCGAGATGGAAACGCGTTCAACCGAGGAATGGATGGCGCTGTTCCGGCGTGCCGAAATCCCCGCCACGCCGATAGCATCGTTAAGCGAACTGCTGCGCGATCCGCACCTTGAGCAGACCGGCTTTTGGGAAGAGCGCGAGACCGAAGCCGGACGCCTGCGCTTTCCCGGCATCCCCACCACATTTTCGCGCACGCCCGGCGCAATCGGCGATCCCGGCCCCGTGCTGGGCGCAGACAATCAGGCGGTGTTGCAAGAAGCCGGGTTCAGCGCGGATGAAATCGCCGCGCTGGCGGCAAGCGGGGCGGTTATCTCATAACAATCCGGAGCCCGACACCGTCAGACAGTGTCGGGCTGCAATTCTGCGATCAGCATGTCGCGCAACTTGAACTTCTGGATTTTCGAGGTCGACATCGGCCATTCCTGAACCGCGCGAACGTAGCGCGGGATCTTGAAGCTGGCGAGTTTGCCTTTGCAGTGGGCGATCAGCTCTGCCTCGGTGGCGCTTTCGCCATCGGCCAGTTCGACGAAGGCTGCGGGCACTTCAACATAGCGGGCATCGGGCAGGCCGATGACTTGCGCCAGCTTCACCGCCGGATGCGATTGCAGCATGGCCTCGATTTCCGCCGCAGCGACGTTTTCACCGCCGACCTTGAGCATGTCCTTGGTCCGGCCATGGAACATCACGTTGCCATTGGTATCGATGGAGCCGATATCGCCGGTGTAGAACCAGCCATCGCGCAGGGCTTCGGCGGTCTTGTCAGGCGCGTTGTAATAGCCTTTGAGCATGTTGGGGCTGCGCAGCACGATCTCGCCATGCTCCCCTGCCCCGCATGGCGCGCCGGTTTCCGCGTTGAGGATACGCACTTCCCATTCATCCAGCGGATAGCCGCAGCGTTCGGTGCGCGTTTCGTAGCTGTCGCTCAAACGGCTGGTCGAAACCGTGCCCGCCGCTTCGGTAAGGCCATACGTGCCCACCTGGATGGTGTGGGGCATCGCGGCCTTGACCGCTTCCTTGATCCAGGCCGGTTGCACCGCGAAGTTGGAATTCATCACGCGCAGGCGCGACAGATCGGTTTGCGCAAACGTCGGGTGATTGATCAGGTCCTGCATGATCGTGACGAAGCTGGGATAGGCAATCGTCGCGCCTTCGCGCCCCAGCATGGCGAGCGCCAGCCCCGGTTCGAAGTGCGGCACGGTCATATAGCAGCCGCCGCGATCGAGGATCATCGTCATCGGCAGAATGCCCGCGATGTGGAAGATCGGCAGCGGCGACCAGACTTTGTCCGCCGCCGTGCATTCATAGCGCGTGCCCAGATTGCGGCTGTTGCCCACCTGCCCGCGATGCGAAATCAGCGCGCCCTTGGGGCTGGAGGTCGTGCCCGAAGTGTAGAGGATCATCGCGGTATCCTGCGGATCAACCGCATCGATCCGCGCATCGACATCGCTTTGCGGCACCGAAACGCCCTGTGTGAGCGCCGATGCGGCCGACATCATCGCAGCATCGCACACCGCGTCGAGCGAGATGATGGTTCGCAGCTTGGGCGCTTCGGGCAGATCGAGGCCTTGTGCTGCGATCTGGCCGGACAGCGAAGGCAGGGCGGCGATGACGCGTTCGCAATAGTCGAGCGAATCGGTCAACCGGCCCGCTGCGATCAGCATGACCAGATCGGCATCGCGCGTCAGATAGGCCAGTTCATGCGCCTGATAGCGCGCATTGATCGGCACGGCGACCGCGCCTGCCATCGCAATGCCATAGAACGCTTCGATGAATTCAACACACGTGGGCATGAGCAGCCCGACATGTTCACCGGGCTGGACGCCCAGCGCGATCATTGCCCGCGCCCAACGGCGGGCGGAACGATCAAGTTCACGGTAGCTGATTCGCTGATCCGGGAAGACAAGCGCTTCGGCATCGCCGAATTCCTGTGCCGACGCCCTGATCATTGCACCCATGGTATAGATTGATTGCCGGCGCACCCTGTATCCCCTTGCCCGTCCGGGCCATTCCAGCTTGCCAAGCAATGCTGGCGCTGATGTTTATGGAGAAATGATACACGGACAGCGTAAAAAGACAATCATATCTGTCTTTTTTATAGGCATTTTATCGTGCTGGAGCCTACCACGTTGGGGGCTGGACGGTGCGCTGAACCTTTGCGCATCGCGGTTCTTGCGCCATCGCGCGCCATCGCGCTAAGGGCGTTAATAAGATACGTGCAATTTCGGCTTCAGGTAAGATATCAGGCGATCAAGAATGGCACTTTCACGCACACGGGTAACCCGGCCCGTCCGGCAACCGCGCCCGGCCGGAGACAAAGGCCCCCAGCTTCAGGCCGCCAAGGCTGCACAGACGCGCGCGCGTCTGATCGATGCGACGGTGCGGTGTCTGGTCAAACACGGTTACGCCAATACGACAACGCCCAAAGTGGCCGAAGAAGCGGGCCTTTCGCGCGGTGCGATGATGCACCATTTTGAAAATGGCACAGCATTGATCAAGGCCGCGATTGCCGAATTGCACGAAAAGCGGTTGCGCGCCTTCCGCCGCGCGGCAGACAAGCCCGATCATGAGGTGACCGACCTTGTCGAAACCTATTGGCGGCAATTGCAGAAGCCTGCGTTCATTGCCTTTCACGAACTGGCAGTAGCAGCGCGCACCGACGCCGATCTGGCCACGATCCTCAAGCCGTTGCAGGATGAATTCCGCGAAAAGTTCAACGCGCAGGCCGAACAGCTTTTTCCCGAATGGGCCGCGGTTCCGGCCAACTTCGATCTGGCGATGACATTATCGCAAACCATTCTGGAGGGCATGGCGATCAGCCTGCAAACCGGCGCGATGGACGCGGCAAAGGTCGAACCGATGTTGCGCCATCTCGAAGGGCAGATCGGCGCGCTGGCGCCGCCTGCCAACGCCTGAGGCCTATCAATGCTTAGGTTGGCATCCCCCAGCGGATACCGCGCCTGAGCAATTCGTAGAATACCGGATAATTCCACGCACAGCGCTGGGGGTGGGGCCAGAAGCCGCTGATCGGGCGCAGATCATAGTGCCCGCGACAATGGCCCAGCGTGAGATAGAGGACCGCCCCTTCCCCGACCTTGCGTTCATAAAGCACGGGCACTTCAGGCTCGTCCCATTCGGAATTGCGGAATTCAGGGCATGAACCAGTGAACGAGGTGTGCAACAGCACATCGATATCAGCGCGGCGGTGCGAGAGATACAGCTCATCCTCGACCCGGAAGGCGCGCAACCCCTGTGTCATAGGGTGATCGCTGCGGGTAACCTCGACCTTGAACGGGGCAATTGGCGGATGGCCTGCGAATTGCGTGCCGAGGAGGTCCATGAATTCAGGCGCTTCATCGGGGGTTTCACACACACCATCATCGGCGAATCGCAGCAGGGCATTGGTGCCATGGAGCGCCAGCCAGCGGCCACCGCGTTTCAGGAATTGTTCAAGCGCTGTGCTTTGCGTAACATCGGGCAGGACATCGCAAGTGTATGTGATGAGCAGATCTGCCGCGCCAATGGCGCCAAGATCAGCGTAATCGGTGGATACAGAGGTGCGGATTTCAGCATGTTCGGCCAGCAATTTGAGCAATTCGAGCCGCGCGAAATCGATATCGTGATACTTGCCCGAGGCAACCAGATGAACCCGCATTTCCGACCTCCCGGCAGCACAACCGCGCCGATAACGGGACTTGCGATAGAGCGTTAATTTGCAAAATCAAAATCAAACCTGTTTGTCTTTTTTATTGCATCGCGCTAGCCTGTGCGCCAACCGGTTCGACGGGACCAGACTTATGATCGAACCGCGAGGGGAGAGCCTTTGAACGCGCCGAAGACGAATGAACCGCGAATTTTCCGACCAGAGCCGGGAGACCCGGGCCGCCCAAGGCGGGGATTGGACGATGAGACGCTGGTGCAGCAGACCAGCATTTTTCGCGATGATCTTCTGGCTGGGCACACCATCCTGATCACAGGCGCTGGCAGCGGCATGGGCAAGGCTTCGGCCTATCTTGCCGCGCGGCTTGGCGCGAATGTGGCGATCTGTGGCCGCGATATGGAAAAGCTGGAGGGGACGGCTGCGCTGATCCGCGAAAGCACCGGCAGCGAAATCCTGTGCCAATCCACCAACATCCGCGATCCCGATGCGGTCGAGGCGCTGATCGCCAATGTGCACGATCACTTTGGCGGTCTTGATACGCTGGTGAACAACGCAGGCGGACAGTTCCCGCAGGACGCCATCGATTTCAGCCGCAAGGGCTGGATGGCGGTGATCGACACCAACCTGAACGGAACCTGGTGGATGATGCAGGAGGCGGCCAAACGCTGGCGCGCGGGTGGCAAGCCCGGCCATGTCATCAACATCGTGGCCAATGTGGAACGCGGCATGCCGCAGGCGGCGCACACATGTGCCGCGCGCGCGGGCGTCATTTACCTTTCGAAAACAGTGGCCACCGAATGGGCCCCGCTGAACATCCGCGTCAACTGCATCGGCCCCGGCGTGATCGAGACCGAGGGTTTCCGGATGTACCCCGAAGAGGCGCTGGCGCGGTTCCACAAGGCCAACCCGATGAAAATGCGCGGCAATGCCTGGGATGTGGCCGAGGCTATCGCCTATCTCGCGTCCCCCGCCGGGCGCTTCATCAACGGCGATCTGATGATCATCGATGGCGGGCAGGCACAATGGGGCGTCATCTGGCCTGCGGGTATGCCGGATTACTTTTCGGAAGATGGTGCCGCTTAAACATACAAAAATCGGGAGAAGGTTATGGGCCGCGTAGAAGGCAAAGTCGCTTTGGTGACAGGCGGAGCATCGGGACTTGGTGCGGCAGACAGCGCCGCGCTGGCCCGCGAGGGGGCAAAGGTGGTGGTCACCGACGTCAACCTCGCCAGTGCGCAGGCGGTGGCACAAAGCATCGGCGGCGGCGCGATTGCGCTGGCGCTTGATGTGTCGAGCGAAGAGCAGTGGATCGCGGTCATGGCCGAGATCGAAAAGCAGTTTGGCGGCTTGCACGTGCTGGTCAACAACGCGGGCGTGGTGCTGAATGCCGACGTGGAGGACACTTCGCTTGAGAAGTTCCGCTGGGTCAATTCGATCATGACCGACGGCGTGTTCCTGGGCATGAAGCACGCGATCCCGCTGATGAACAAAAGCGGCGGCGGATCGATTATCAACATGTCATCCGTGGGCGCGCTGCTCGGCTATCCGATCTACTTTGCCTATTCCGCGGCCAAGGGCGCGGTGCGTTCGATGACCAAATCGGTTGCGGTCATGGCGCAAGTGAAGGGTTACAAGATCCGCTGCAATTCGGTGCATCCCGGCGCAATCGAAACGCCGATGGTGCAGCAGGCCGAGGGGCGTCCGGGACAAGTGCAGGAAATCCCGTCAGGCGTTTTGCCGCACGGCACGCCCGGCCATCCCGACGATGTGGCCGCGCTGGTGGTGTTCCTCGCATCGGATGAATCGCGCTTTATCACAGGCGCGGAACTGGTGATCGACAACGGCGTAACCATTCGCCCGTTCTGAGGTTTTGGCACAGAAAAAAGGGGGCGGCACCGCATTGGTACCGCCCCCTTTTTTGTCCTGAAATGCGGCTTCAGCGCGCCATGCGGCGATCAAGCTCGGCGTGGAAGTGGCGCAGGCGGCCTTCCTGTTCGCTCCACAGCGGGCCCTTGAAGCCGCGCGAATGGGCACCCTTCTGGACGACGGGGAGAAGATCGCTGTCCTGATCAAGCACTTCGCCAAGGCAAGGCGGTTCACCCAGCTTTGTATGCACAACTTCGGGCCGGGTGCGGCCGGACAGGTCTACATCGTCGCCCATGCCCATCCATGCCGGCGCACCATATCCCGGTGCATCGACATGGCGATAGAGGATGCAGGTGTCATAAGTGAACTGGTTGGGGTCGGTCGCATGCGGGATGAAGCGATGCAGGAACACGGCTTCGGGATGGCAGCCGATCTGGACGTTCGGGAATACCGAATAGACGACCGAATCCGAAAGCTGGCTATCGCTGAACCGGTCATAACGCAGGCCCAGTTCGTCTGACCGGCGGCGCTTGGCCTGTTGCACGGCGGCGCGGGTTTCCTGCGCGGTGCCCTGATAGGTTTCGGGATCGATGCCCGCATCGCGCAGCAGCATCTGGATGCCGGGATTGACGCCCTCCTGATCGGGATAGCGCTGGCTGGGCTGCGCGAACGGCACGAACTGGCGGCTGAGACCGCCCGGCCACAGATCGATTTGCGTGCGATCATCCATCAGGCACTGCGTTTGCGGGTGTACGGCGTGGAGGTGATAGATCTCGGCAAAGGCATCGACCCCGCCCTTCCAGTTCGCCCCCCAATCAGAGCGGCGGTGCTGCACCACATACATCTGATCGATTTCGTAAAGCTCAAGCTGCGGCAGGATGGGGCCAAGGAAATCGCGCAAGGGCTCGATATCCGGGTCCATCGAAATGAACACCAGACCTGCGGCCACCTCGCAGCGGACCGAGGTAAGATCGGTGCCGTGGCACAGCACCTCGGGACGGAAGGTTTCGGCATCGGTGACGGCGATGTTGCGGCCATCCAGCGCGAATTTCCAGCTGTGGAACGGGCAGGAAAACCGGTCGAGCGAACCTGTTTCACCGCTGACCAACTGGCTGCCGCGATGGGGGCAGACGTTGTAATGGGCGCGGATCACGTCTTCATCATCGCGCACGATGATGAAGCTTTCCGGCCCGATATCGAACTTCATGAAATCGCCGGATTCGGGGATGTCGGATGCGGGGCCTGCCAGCAGCCAGCTGCGCGCAAAGACTTTGTCCCACTCCTCGCGGGCAAAATCGGGGCTTGTGTAGCGATCCGGGCCGGGGCGTCCGGTGCCGTTATCAATGCGCGCGGCGCGATCGTTAAACGGGTGATGCGCGCCTGTGTGGATGTTCCAAAGGTCAAAATCGGTCTTCATGTCCGTCTCCCGTTGACAGGAACGGCCGCGCCCTGAAGCGCGGCCGTATGTCTGGTTCTTGATCCTCCCGAACGATAACGATCAGGGGCCGCGGAACTTCACGCCGATTTCAGCGCCGAAGTAGCGTGGTGCGCCGAAGTTGGAGTTGAGCCAAAGTCCGGCGACGTTCTGCGAAGCAATGCGATAACGCTCATCGGTGAGGTTGCGGCCCATCACGCGGAAGTAGTACTTGTTGTCTACTTGCGCGAGGGTGAGCGAGGCGTTCACCAGTGTGCGTGCGTTGAGGAACGTGTTTCCGCGTGGATCATCAATCGCCTGCGTATTCAGGTTTTGGCTGGTGTAGGCAGCCGATGCGTTCGCAACGAACTTGAATTCGCTGCTGACCGGTGTTTCATATGTACCATCCAGCGTCCACTGCCACTTTGGCGCGCGGTCAAGCGGAGCGGTTGACAGGTCATAGCCCGCGCCGGGCGCAGTGTAGCTGTCATAGGCCGCATCCTGATAACCCAGCACACCGCGCAAGGTGAAGCCTTCGAACAGACGGGCGGTCGCTTCGGCTTCAAGCCCCTTCACCGTGGCGCTTGCCGCGTTGACGAAGATCGTTACCTGGTTCGACTGGCCGTTTACAACGATCGGCACGTTGAGCTGCTTTTGCAGATCCTTGTACTTCACATAGAAGCCGGTGAGGTTGAAGCGCAGGCGGCGGTCGAACAGTTCGGTCTTGACGCCAGCTTCATAGCTGTCTGCCGTTTCCGGGTTGGTTGCGCGTGCTGCTGTGCGGAAGGCGTTAACGTCTTCACCGAAGGCTGCAAAGCCGCCGATCTGGTCGTTGAAGCCGCCGCTCTTGAACCCGCGCGAATACGTCGCGTAAGCAAAGACATCGGGCGTGGCTTGCCAGCCAAGGCTTGCGCGCCAGGTTGCACGACGGGCGCTGTTGTCCACGCGGATGACACCGGCAGGATACTTGAACACGCTGGCATCAAGTGCATCGTCGATCTGGATCGAAGGATCAAAGCCGCCGTTCAGCGCAGGAATAAACACCTGCTGACGTCCGTACCATTCCTTGTCTTCCCACGTGTAGCGCACACCGGCGGTAAACGTGACTTCCGGCGTGATCTTGTAGGTGCCTTCGGCGAAGGCCGCCTTCGAACGCGACTTCTGTGCGTTGCAAAGGATGTAAGGCGTATCGTTCCAGTTGCCGAATGGCAGCGGGCCGTTGGTCAGATCAAGGAAGCCGAGGATCTGGGCGACGCAGAAATCGATGGTTTCGCGCTGATAGAACCCGCCCAATACCATATCGAAGTTGCCGCCAAGATCGGTGGCAAAGCGCAGTTCCTGCTGGAAGGTCTTGCGATCATCATCACGTGTCGCATCGAAGATCGACAGCGGTTGACCGTCTGCCGCAATCGGCACGGCGCCGGCGTAAGAGTTAGGAATGCGCGATTCCTGCTTGCGCCAGCCGGTGACCGAAGTCAGCGTGCCGAAATCGAAATCGATATCGCCGTTCAGGTAAATGCCGTCGACCGAGATGCGCTGGCCGTTGCGCATCTTGATAAGGCCGTCCTGACGATAGCTGACTGCTGCGTTATCCAGCGGATCGCTGCTGTTCGGATTGGGACGGACCGAATTGAGAAGATCGGTCAGGAATGGCGCAGTGCCGGTGTAGAGGCCGTTTTCGTTCACCGAAGGAACGGTCTGCGATTTGTCGCGCAGATGTTCGTACTGGGCGAGGAAGCTGATGCGGTCGTTTGGCTCCCACAGCAACTTGGCGCGGAAGTTGAGCACATCCTTGCCGCCAGCCGAAGCGCCATCGAGGCAGCCCGAACGGCCGTTGAACTTGTTGGGCACAAAGCCGGTTACCGGGCCATAGCAGGCACCGTTCTTGTAGAAACCGTCAGTCTTTTCCATGCCGCCAACAAAACGGAATGCCAGCGTATCGCCGATGGGTACATTTACTGCGGCTTGCAGGCGCTTCGTATCGAAGCTGCCGAATTCGGCGCGCGCATCGACGCCGATTACGCCCAGTTCTGGACGCTTGGTGCGCACGGTAACCGCGCCGCCGGTGGTGTTCTTGCCGAACAGCGTGCCTTGCGGGCCGCGCAGCACTTCAACTTGCGAAACGTCAAACACGTCGAGCAGCTGGGTCTGGACCGAGGAGACCACGAAATCGTCAACCAGCACGGCCACAGGCGGCTCGAAGTAGACGATGATCGAGGTCTGGCCGACGCCGCGCATGGCGAACGAAGCGGCGTTGAAGTTGGTGATCGTGTTGGCCGAGAAGTTTGGCACGAATGCGGCCAGATCGCCAAGATCGCGCGGGCTCGCCTGCTGGATCAAGTTCGCATCAACTGCCGAAACCGCGACCGGCGTGGATTGCAGGTTTGAATCGCGGCGCAGCGCGGTGACCACAATCTCGCCAAGCCGGCTGGAATCAGCCTGCTCGCTAACTTCCTGATCGGCAGACTGGGTGCTGCCTTGATCGGCTGAAGTGTTTGCGAAAGCTGGCGTTGCCATGGCTGCTGCGACCAAAGCGCCTACAGCCGTTGATCGTTGCAGGAAACTGCTAAACATCCGTCTCTCCTCATGCCCCACCATCGTTGCGGGTTGCCCAAACTTTAACCGTTGGCCAGTATTTTGCAAGCAGACATGTATGTTTTTTTACAGGGCCTTTCGGGCAAGGCTGCCGCGGCGAGACTTTCGGGCAAAATCACCCACAAATATGGGTTTATAGATACATTCATGATTGTTTTTGAAGGATGGTGGCGTATCATCCGTCAGTAAGTGCCCGCAGAGGCCTTCGCCGGGAGAATGCTGGATATGGCCGATCTTGAATCGAGAATTGCGCGGCTCGAAGCCGAATCGCAAATCCGCCAGCTTGTCGCCCGCTATAGCTTCGACATTGATGACCGGCGCGTGGATGCGGTGCGCGCACTTTTTGCCGATGATGCGGTGCTGCGATCACACGATGGCGTGATGCAGGCCGTGGGTGTTGATGCGATCATGGCGCAGTTCGATGGCCGCTTTGCAGTGCTTGGCCCGGGCCACCATGTGATGCACGATATCCAGATCGATTTCGAGAGTGACGATGCCGCGCGCGGGCGGGTTTCAGGCCACGCGGAACTGTGGCGCAACGGCCAGATGATGGTCGCCGCGATCCGTTATGCCGACCGTTACCGCAGGACAGCCGCCGGCTGGAAATTTGCCGAACGCGTGCTGGGCTTTCTCTATTACGTGCCGGTAGAAGCCTATCCCGGCATTCTGGGCCAGCGCAACCGCAATCATGCCTATGCCGATCCCCTGCCCGCAGACTTCCCCGAAGGATCGGCAGACTGGATCGCATACGAACTATCACAAGCCACAATTGCATAAAGCAGACGTCTTCCGGGAGAGAGTATCAATGGCGTTTTCATTCCTTTCGCGATTTCGCATCGCGCCTGATCGCGAGCAGACGTTTCTGGCCCTTGCCGCACAGATGGAGGCGTTGGCCAAGGATGAACCGGGCACGCTTGGCTACAAGTTCTATCGGCTGGACGAGCCGCACATGTTTGCCGTGTATGAAAGCTTCGTCGATGAAGCCGCCGATGCGGCGCACATGGCCTATGATCATAACAAACCGCTGATTGAAAGCATGATCGCCTGCATGGACGGAAGTTATGCGCGTGAATTGCTGCACGATCTTTCTGCGACACCGGGAGAGTGACAAGCATGGCTGGAAAGAGCTTTATCGCGCAATTGCGCACAAAGCCGGATAAGCGTGACGCGTTGATCGCGTTGCAAACCGAACTGAAGGAACTGGTGTTTGCGCACGAGCCGGACGCGCTGGTGTACGAGCTGTTCCAATCGGACGAAGACCCGGACCTGTTCCAGTGCGTGGCCACGTTCCGCGATGATGCCGCTTTCGAAAAGCACATGCACATCGATTTCCACGACCGGCTGGTGCCGCCCATCCTCGAATGTCTGGCCGAGGATATGACTATCGCTTTTTACCGTTCACTCGGGTGAGCCAAGGGGAGTTTGCATGAACATCACCATCAAACGGGCGCTGGCCTTGTGCCTGCCAGCAGTTGCGCTGGGCACGGTATCGTTGGCCTCGCTGCTCTCTGCGGCCACCCCGCAGCGGATCAAATCGCACGAAGAGCTGCAAGTTTACGATACGCCGCGCATTGATCCGGCGACCGCACCGGGCAGGCCGATCTTCGAGCAGAACTGCGCGATGTGCCACATGGGCGGCGTTCCCAAAGCGCCCTCGCCCGCATTCCTTGGCATGCTGCCGCCCGATTCCATCGTCAATTCGCTGACGCATGGCGTGATGCGCACCCAAGGCGCGAACCTCAGCCAGCAAGACAAGATCGCATTGGCCGAATACATCACGCGCACGCCCTATGATTCCTACAAGCGGCCCGCACCGCCAAAGGTTTGCACCGGCAGCGCGGCAAACTTCGACATGGCCGATACGCCTGCGCCGATTGGCTGGGGCCGCGATAACCGGCGGTTTGTGCCCGGCGATATTGCACAGCTTGGCGCGGGCGATGTGCCTCGCCTGAAGCTCAAATGGGCCTTTGCCTATCCTGCGTCCAACCGCGCCCGCTCGCAGCCGACATTGGCATGGGGCACGCTGTTTGTCGGCAGCCAGGATGGCACCGTCTATGCGTTTGATCCCGATACGGGCTGCACCCGCTGGACCACGCGGTTAAGCGCCGAAGTGCGCACCGCGATTGTGGCTGACCCTGAAACCAAGCGCCTCTATTTTGGCGACCTGCTGGGCAAAGTCCACGCGCTGGACGCGATGACCGGCAAGGAGCTTTGGGCCAACCGCATGAGCGATCATGCCGATGCCACGATCACCGGCACGCCAACGCTGGGCGGCGGCTTGCTTTATGTGCCGGTATCCTCGCTGGAAGTGGTGCAGGCAGGGGATCCCAAATATGCCTGCTGCACGTTCCGGGGATCGGTCGTTGCGGTGAACCCGGCAACGGGCGAGGAAGTGTGGCGCGCGTGGACAGCGGGTGAGCCCAAGGAAACCGGCAAGACAGCCGTGGGCACCTTGATCCTTGGCCCATCAGGCGCGCCGGTTTGGAACAGCCCGAGCTATGACGCCAAGAGCAACCGCGTGTTCTTCGGCTCAGGCGAGAACTATTCTAGCCCCGCAGACGGGAATTCCGATGCAATCTTTGCAGTAGATGCGCGCACCGGCAAGCCAATCTGGCGCACGCAATTGACCGCGAATGACGCATGGAATGTCGGCTGCATGGTCGGCAACGAATCCTGCCCGGCCGAAAACGGGCCGGATTACGATGTGGCCGCATCGCCATTGCTGGTCAGCACAGGTCCGGACAGCCGGATGCTGGTGGTCGGCCAGAAATCGGGGCAGGCTTGGGGTCTTGATCCCGAAACCGGCAAGATCGCATGGGAAAAGCGTCTGGGCCATGGCGGCACGCAAGGTGGCATCCACTTTGGCATGGCCGCTCAAGGGTCCACCGTATTTGTGCCGGTGAACGATATGGCCGACACGTATGACGCCCGCGTTTATGACGAAAACCAGCGCGGCGCAGGCCTTCATGCTGTGGATGCCGCTACCGGAAAAGTGCTCTGGTTTGCCCGCGCGCCATCCAAGTGCAACGGCGCCAAGTTCTGCGATCCGGGCATTTCTGCGGCGGTAACGGCCATCCCCGATGTGGTGTTCGCCGGACACCTCGACGGCATGTTCCGCGCTTACAACAGCAAGACCGGCGCTATCCTGTGGCAAACCGATACGACGCAGCCGATGCCATCCATCGATGGCGGCACGGTCAAAGGTGGCAGCATGAGCGGCCCCGGCGCAGCGGTGTGGAAGGGCAAGGTCTTCGTCAATTCGGGCTATGGCATGTATAGCCACATGGCAGGCAACGCCCTGATGGTCTTTGCCCCCGAAGAAGCCGCCAAGCCGAAGCGGGCTGCGGAAAAATGACACAACAAAGGGGAGCGCGAACCTGCGCTCCCCTTATGTTTTGGTCAGAGAATTACCCGCCGACAGAGAGGCGGGCGATGGTGTTCTGGCGGTAGTGTTGCAGCACGGTGTGGAGGTTGATCGCGGTGGGGTTTGCCAGCCATTGATAGACCAGCCCGAAAATGAAGGCGCTGAATTCCACGGCAAAGCTTTCGGGATCGATGTTGGCGCGCACTTCGCCATCGTTGATCCCTTGTGTGAGCCAGCGGGTGGTATCGCGGCGATAGGCGATGTGATTGGCGGCAAGGCGGCGGCGCACGACCGCGTAACTGGTGATCGATTCAAACCACAGGATATACATCGCCTGCATTTGCATGGTGCGGTTCAGCATGAAGAACTCCACCGCATCCAGCGCCCCTTCAAGCGCGGACAGGCCGGTATTGCCGCCAACAAAGCGGCGCAGTTCGGACGCCCACTTTTCGTTGAAATCGCGCACCATGTGGCTGAACAGGGTCTCTTTCGAGCCGAACCGGTTGCTGGCAAGGCCACGGCTGTAGCCTGCCTTTTCGCCGATTTCCTTAAGCGTGGTGTTGTGGGTTCCGCGTTCGACGATCAGATGCATCGCCGCTTCGAACATCCGCGCATCGGACAGGGCCGTACGCTCAACCTGCTTGAGCCGGGGGCGTTCTGCGGGCAGCGTCCGCATGCTGGCGGGGTTTGTGTGCAATCTTATTCTCCGGAACCAAAGCCTGTTTCAATCACCGCTACAAGGACCCCCTCATTATAGTTTTGCTGGATTGTTTTTTTGTCGAACTTGCCAACGCTCGTTTTCGGGATGGATTCGAGTGTCGCCCAATACTCGGGTATCATGAAACGCGCAAATTGGGTTAACAGGGCTGCGCGCATATCACATGGCGATGCGGCGGCATCGGCAGCCATCACGATAACGGCAAGCGGGCGCTCTTCCCAGCGCGGGTCGGGGATCGCCACAACGGCAGCCTCGACCACGCCGGGAAGCGCGGAAATGGCGTTTTCCAGATCGACCGACGAAATCCATTCTCCGCCCGATTTGATCAGGTCTTTGGCGCGGTCGGTCACTTGCACATAGCCGAGCCGGTCAATCCGCCCGACATCACCCGTGCGCAGCCAGCCATCATCGCTGAGCGGTGCGGCCTCTGGCGGTTCGCGGAAATAGCCCTTGGCCACCCATGGCCCGCGCAATTGAAGGTGGCCCACGGTCTGCCCGTCCTCGGCGAGCGGCTGGCCATTGTCATCGACAATCCGCACATGCATGCCGGGCACAGGCCGCCCCGACTTGGCCCGCCATTCGGCAGATGCCTCAGGGCTCACGCCGCGCGGCGGGAAGGAAAGGACGCACATCGGGCTGGTTTCGGTCATCCCCCAGCCCTGCACGATATCCACACCCCATGCCGCCTTGACCCGCTCGATCAGCACGGTCGAAACCGCCGATCCGCCTGACACGATGGTGCGGAAGCAGCCAAGATCAAGGGCGCTGCGGGCATGGGTTTGCAGCAGATCGTTGAGGATCGTCGGCACGGCGGCCATCAGGGTGGGCCGCTGGCTCTCGATCAGGTTGGCAAGGTGCGCCGGTTGCAGGAAAGACCCGGGCAGGATCATGTCACTGCCTGCCAGCCAGCCGGAAAACGGCATGCCCCATGCGTTGGCATGGAACATCGGCGGCACCATCAGGATGCGGTCATGGTTCGATATGGCAAAGCTGTCCGCCGCCATCGAGGCAAGGCTGTGCAGGAATACCGAGCGATGGCTGTAGACCACGCCTTTGGGCAGGCCTGTGGTGCCCGATGTGTAGCAGACCACGGCTGCATCGGTTTCAACCAGCGCAGGCCAAGATTTGACCGGATCGTGCGCGGCGATCAGGCTTTCGTAATCGTGTATCCTGCCGTGATAGCCCTCGATCGGTTCGGCAGCAGGGCCGACCACGATAATATCGCTGACCCGTTCAAGCCCCGGCATGATCGCGGCAAGGCCCGGCAGGAGCGACGCATCGACCAGCAGCATGCGATCATCGGCATGGTTGATCACATAGTCCAGTTGCGCAGCAGGCAGGCGGACGTTCAACGTGTGCAGCACGCAGCCCATCGCCGGAACCGCAAGATAGGCTTCCAGATGCGCGGGTATGTTCCAGCAATAGCTGCCCAGCACTTCCCCCGGACGCAGGCCAAGCGCCGCCAGCGCGGCGGCAAGGCGGCGCGCGCGGTCGGCGGTTCGGGCAAAGCTGGTGGTGGAAGTGGCTATGCCGTCAAAGCTGACGACCTGACTATCGGCAAAGAGACGCTCGCCGCGGTCAAAGATCATCTGCGTGGACAGCGGATGATCCATCATCGTGCTGTCCATCAGATCAGGCCCTTGTCGATGATTGCAGCCGCTTCACGCAAGAGCGCAGGCACATCATGCTCCAGCCCGCGCGCATAAGGGGTGTTTTCCTTGCCCTGATGGCACAGCACCCAAGCACCTTCGACAATCGCGGCCAACCGCCACGCTGCGAACACCATGTAATAGGCAAGATCATCATGGCCAAAACCGGTCTGCGCCGACCATGCATCGGCCAGGACCTGTGCTGCACAAACGTCTGCCCGGTTCGATAAGCCCTGAACATGCGCAAATCCCGGCTGGGTGGCAGGATCGCGCCGCCAGAAGAACAGGCACAGCCCCAGATCGATCAGCGGATCGCCCAGCGTGGCCATTTCCCAATCGAGTATCGCGCGCAATTGCGGCGCGTCAGGCGCCATCAGGCAATTGTCGAGGTGGAAATCGCAGTGAATGATGCTGGCGCGCGAGGACGCGGGGAGGTTGTCCAGCAGCCATTGGCCGATGCTTTCCAGCAGCGGCAAATCCCGCACGCGATCCTGCGCACGCACTTTGAGCCAGCGCTCTATCTGGCGCTGCACGAAACCGTCGGGCTTGGCGAAATCGGACGGCAACACTTCCGTCCATTCGATGGCGTGGACGGTGGCCAGCCCGCGCATCATTTCGAGGCCGAGCGCATTGATCGTATCGGGAGTGTCAGCCCAATGATTTGGCACCGCGTCTGACAGGGCGACGCCTTCGATCCATCCGGTCACCGCGAAGGGCTGGCCCAGAACCGACAGATCATCGCACCATGCAACAGGGCGCGGTACGGGCGCGCGGCCATGCAAGGCCGAAATGGCGCGATATTCGCGCGCGATACCAGCCGCCGCACGGTCCGATACGAGATTGACCGGCGGATGGCGCAGGATCAACCGCCCTTGCGCCGTTTCGACCAGCCGCGTGACGTTGGAATTGCCGCCCGCCAGCACCGGGCCGAGCACAACGTCGCTATATCCGGTTGCCTCACTCAGCCATTCTGCAAACCGCGCTGGCGTGTTCACAGGTTGCACATCAGGCCTCCGTCGGTGAACACCACCGAACCGGTCATGTAAGTAGAGCCCGCTACCCACCAGCAGACATCGGCGATCTCTTCGGGCTTGCCCATGCGTTGCAGGGGTATGCGCGAAACGATGGCCTTGCTCGCACGTTCGGAAACGCCCGATGTCATCTCGGTCATGACAAAGCCCGGCACCACCATGTTGACGCGCAACTGGCGGCGCGCGAGTTCGGCGGCAAGGACTTGGGTCAAGCCGGTAAGGCCTGCTTTGGACGCGCCATAGCAGCTATCGCCGGGGAACCCCCGGAAGCCGACAACGGCACCGACATTGACGATGGAACCTCCGGCAGACATCTGCGGCAGCATCGCGCGGATCACGCGCATCGGGCCGGTCAGATTGGTGGCCAGCGTTTCATCCCAGTCCTGATCGGACACACGGTCAAGCGTGCCGCCGCGATGCAATCCGGCATTGTTGACCAGCACATCCAGACCACCCCAGCGCGCGCCGATTTCATCACCGATCCGCGCCAGATCATCAGACTTGGTAACATCGGCGGCAATGCCGATGGCATCATCGCCCAGATCGGCGGCAACCCTGACAATATCAGGGCTGCGACCGATCAGGCACACTTTATCACCCCGCCCGCTGGCGATGGCGGCAATCGCGTGGCCAATGCCACGCGATGCCCCCGTCACCAGCCAACGGCGGGCGGCAGTTCCGGTTTGCGCAGGAACCATTGCCATTTCCATCAGCCCTTTGTTCAGAACGACTGGGTGATGGCCACGCCAAACGCCTGCGGTGGACGCGGCGCGGCATAGCTCCAGACATTCTGCACGTCGTAGCCGATGGTCCAGCCGTTCTCGTCCAGCATGTTCTTGCCGAATACGCTGATCATGGTGTTGTCGATCTTGTAGCTGATCGAGGCATCCAGCATGTTCTGCGATCCGTTGCGCAAGTTCGGGTTGTTCAGGAACGTGATTTCATGCCCGCCGATGTGGTGCAGTTCGGCGTTCAGCATCAGCGTGCCCGGCCCGACTTCGCGTTCATAGGCAGCGCGCAGATCCCACGTCCAACGTGGCGCACGGCGGATCTTCAGGAATGTCGCATCGACAGGATTGCCGGTGCTGTAGATATCGCCAACGAAGTTTTTGTACTTCGCATCAAGATAGCCGACGTTGCCGCTGAGCGTGAAGTTTTCGGTGATCTGCGCGGTCAGGTCGAGTTCGAAGCCCTTGAGTTCGGCTTCGGACGCGTTGATCGTGCGGTTTTCACGGCCGGTCGATGTGCCGGGAGCCGGAACATCGAGATCCTGCTGCATGTCCGAATACTTCATCAGATAAAGCGCGCCGTTGAGGCGGACGCGGTTATCAAGGAACTGGCTTTTGAAGCCGAGTTCGAAGTTGTCGAGCGTTTCAGGATTGTAAGGCGTGGTCGCCGCGCTGAGCGTTGCCGGACGGCCATTGAAACCGCCAGCGCGATAGCCGCGTGACCACAAACCGTAGGTCATCACATCATCTGTCCAGTTGTAGCTGAGGCTGACCTTTGGCGTGAACTTCGACCAATCGGCCCCGACCGGATTGGCCATGACAATCAGGCCCGCAGCCGGGCTTGGCGGGATGACGACGACAGGATTGGCTTCTTCCAAAGTGCCATAGATGAAGATGCTGCCATCATTGACAATCGTGGTCTTCTTGTCGTGCGTATAACGGCCACCAAGGGTCAGCTTCAGCTTGTCAGTGATCCGGTAATCGCCCTCGAAGAACGCCGCGTAGGATTTCGTCGTCTGCGTCACGTCCTGCGCACTGGTGAGCAAGGGCGCACCGGCAAAGCCGATGTAGTTCTTCAGGTTGATCGTGTAGCGCGAATCCCAGTGATAACCGCCGAGCACGAAAGTGAGCGGACCCGTGCCGCCCATGCTGAGGCGCACTTCATTGGTGATCTGGCGCCAGCGGGCCGGACGGTCGGTGTGATACAGCGTTTCGGGCGTTGAATCGAAGTCCTGATTGATCGACTCGTTCGTCTTCAGATAGCCGAAGATATATTGCAGATCGAAATCGCCGCCGAGGTCATACTTGACCTTGCCGATGGCCATATCGAGTTCAAAGCGCGCGCTCTTGTCGACAGGCGCGTTGCCCACAGACACATAACGGTCGCCCGAAATCGGCACGCCCGGAGCAGGCGAGCAATAGCCCAGCACGCAGAACAGATCGGTCGGCTTGGTGATGGCCTGCAACTGGCCGGGGTCCTGGCGGGTCAATTGGCGATCGTAGCTGACGCTTACTTCCAGCGCTTCGGTGGGCGTAAGCAGCAATTGCGCACCAATGGCGCGGAAATCGGACTTCTGGCCGGGCTGGTTTTGCGTCTTGTTGAAGATGTAGCCATCGGTAGAATTGTAGGCACCGCTAACCTTCAGTGCGACGTTTTCGGCAAGACCGAAGCTGACAACGCCTTGCAGGTCATAGGTTTCAAAGCTGCTGTACGACCCGCGCACTTTGCCGGTGAGCTCCTGCGTCGGGCGTGAGCGCGCGAGGTTGATGACGCCGCCGGTGGCATTGCGGCCAAACACGGTGCCCTGTGGCCCGCGCAGCACTTCGACGCGATCAACGTCAATCGCCTTGAGCAAGCTGCCCGAGCTTTGTCCGAGGTAGATATCATCGATCACAACACCAACAGCGGGGTCGACCGACTTTTCCACGTCGGCCACACCGATGCCGCGAATGTAGACCGCAGCCACGCCGCCGGGGCCTTGTTGCGTATCATCGATCAGCACGTTGGGGGATGAATTGGCGAAATCGCGCACGTCGGAATCGAAGCGCTTGGCAAGATCGGTCGCGCCCAAAGCGCTGATCGATGCCGAGACGTCCTGAAGATTCTCAACGCGCTTGCGAGCGGTAACCACGATAGTTTCGAGGCCCGAACCGGCTTCGACATCTGCTTCTTGTGCCCGCACTTGCGTTGCTGCCATGGCCGCTACCGATATCGATGCAGCCAACAGAACGCGCACGGCTTTACCCGACATGCTCATCATTCACTCTCCCATCTCTCACGCTCTGTCGTCGTGACCAATTGACCGGACCAAACCACGTCGGATGCGCTTTCAACGGCTGCATGATGCAGGGTCGGAAACGCGAAGAATGGCTGGTTGATCAGCGGACTATCAAACTTGCTATACGCGAGCAAGTATAATTAGCAGCACCTGTTTGGCGTAGGATCGGGAATCGGACATTTGGCGTTAAATCCATATAAAATGGCAATTTCACGCGATTTTTCATTCTGCCCCAAATGCCAATGCCTTACTTTTTTGCTTGTCTCGAACTAGTAAATGTGATCCATTTGAAGCCAACAAGATCGACCACTGGGAGCTGGATCATGGGCCATAGACTGGCAGGAAAAGTCGCCCTCATTTCAGGCGGCGCAAGCGGCCTCGGAGAGGCTCAGGCCATCTTGTATGCACAAGAAGGTGCCTGCGTGATGATCGGCGATTTGCAGGAAGAACTGGGCGCAAGCGTGGTCGAAAAGATCATCGCCGCAGGCGGACGCGCAGCCTTCACGCGCCTTGATGTGACCGATCTGGAAAGCTGGCATGCTGCGGTCAGCCTCACCGTTGCCACCTTTGGCAAGCTTACCAATCTGGTGAACAACGCCGGGATCTTCCACCCGGGCGGCGTTCAGACCGAGACCACAGCTGGATGGGATCGCATGGTAGCGATCAACCAGACCGGTGTGTTCTATGGCATGAAGGCCGCCGCGCCCGAACTGCTCAAGGCCGGCAATGCCGCCATCGTCAACATCTCCTCGCTCTATGGCCTGATCGGCAGCCCCGACGCGATCAGCTACCATGCCTCAAAGGCTGCGGTGCGGGTGATGGGCAAAGGAGCCGCGCTGGAATTTGCCAAGCAGGGCATCCGCGTGAACACGATTTTCCCCGGCCAGATCCGCACGCCCATTCTGGGCGACATTACCCCTGAACAAGACGCCGCGATCAAGGCTTCGATCCCGATGGGAGAGGTCGGTGACCCCATGGATATCGCCAACGGATCGCTGTTCCTCGCCTCGGACGAGGCCCGTTACATCACCGGCGCAGAATTGTGGATCGATGGCGGCTGGTATGCCGGCTGCTGATCTCTTTGGAGCATATGAGTTATGAGTTGGAATTTTTCCACTGAACCGGAATTTGAAGAAACACTGAATTGGATGAAGGATTTCGTCGCCCGCGAAATCGAACCGATGGACCTTGTTTTCCGTGGCCC
>CAZSTP010000011.1:23530-34630 GCA_964609325.1 uncultured Novosphingobium sp.
GATGGCGAGATCGTCTCGTGCTTCTCGATGACCGAACCGCAAGCAGGGGCCGATCCGGGCGAGTTCACCTGCACTGCCCGTCTCGATGGCGATGAATGGGTGATCGAAGGCGAAAAGTGGTTCGCCAGCCATGCCGACATGGCCGAATTCCTGATCGTGATGTGCATCACCAACCCCGATGTGGCGGTGCATGCAGGCTCAACCACGATCATCGTGCCGCGCGATACCAAGGGCATGGAGATCGTGCGCAACACCGCCGTCGGCCCCAAGGACGTGATCGGCAGCGGGGTTCATGGATATCTTCGCTTTACCGATTGCCGCGTGCCGCGCTCCAACGCGCTGGGCGCGGAAGGCGGCGGGTTTACCGTGGTGCAATCGCGCCTTGGCGGTGGCCGCATCCATCACGCCATGCGCACGGTGGGCATGCTGAACAAGGCGATGGACATGATGTGCGAACGCGCCGTGTCACGCATCACCAAAGGCGAGCGTCTGGCCGACAAGCAGATGGTGCAGGAACGCATCGCCGACAGCTACACCCAGATCATCCAGTTCCGCCTCCACGTACTCTATGCCGCTTGGCTGATGGATCAGGACAAGGGCTATTCGCACCGCGTCCGCCGCGAGATTTCGGCAATCAAGGCAGCGATGCCCGGCGTGCTGAAGGACGTGATCTATCGCGCGCTGCACATGCACGGCTCGCTCGGCATGTCGAACGAAATGCCGCTGATGGATATGTGGCAATATGTGCCCGAGATGGGGATCGTGGACGGTCCGACCGAGGTCCACAAGGTGTCCGTGGCCCGCGATATCCTGCGCAACGTCAAGCCCGCCGAAGGGCAATGGCCAAGCTACTTCACCCCGTTCCGCCGCGCCGAAGCACAGGAAAAATTCGCGGCATTCCTCGATCAGGAGGCATCGTGATGAGTCTATCGCTTGAGCAAAGACTGGAAGCGCTTGAAACCCGGATGGCGCTGCTCGATCTGACCAGCGATTATTGCCACGGTTTTGACAAGCGCGATTTTGCGCGGTTCATGAACATCTGGTGGGCCGATGCCGTGTGGGACATCGGGCCGCCGTTCGGCAGCTTTACCGGCCATGACGGCATTACCCATGCCGTGAAAGACATCCTGTGGCCCGCGTGGCAGCAGTCCACCCACTATACCACCAACTTGCGCGTTACGCCCGAAGGGGCGGATACCGCATCGGGCATGTGCGATGTCTATTGCATCGGCAACACCAGCGACGGCCAGTCACAGACCGTAGCGGCGACCTATACCGACCGGTTCGAACGGCGCGAAGGCGTGTGGAAAATCGCCCACCGCAAGGTGACGATGCACCACTTCAACCCGCTGGTCGGAATCACGTTGTCAGCACCGCAATAACGGGCTGTATCAGGGAGAGTGAACAATGGCCCGTTTTGACTGCGGCGATGGCCGGTCTGTCTATTACGAATACCATCGCGGCGCAGCCACGCCGGTTGTCCTGATCCATGGCTGGGCAATGTCCGGCCGGATCTGGGCAGGCACGGTCGAGGCGCTGAAGGCCGATGGCCATGCGGTGATCACGATCGATCATCGCGGCTGCGGCCAGTCGGACCGCGATTTTGACGACATGTCGATTGATGCGCTGGCAGGCGATGTGGCCGCAATTGTGCGCCATTGCGGCACCGGACCTGTTGTTCTCAACGGCTGGTCGCTGGGTGGCGCGGTGGCGGCACAGGCCGCGCATTTGCTGGGCAGCGATGCCGCAGGGCTGATCCTCACCTGTGGTGCATCGCCCCGTTTCACCAAGTGCGATGACTTTCCCTATGGCGGCGATCCGGCATCGCTTCCGGCCACGGCTGCGGCCCTGGCGGGCGACCGCGCGGCCTTCTTTCGTGGGCTCGCCGAAGGCGTTTGCGTGCGCGAAGTCAGCCCGCAGATGATCGACTGGATGTGGAGCGCATTCGTCGACAGCGGACCGGGCGTGATCGATTCCATTCTCGATCTCGGCAACGTGGACCAGCGCGGTCTGCTCGCAGACCTCACGGTTCCGGTGCTGTCCATCGTGGGCGGGGCCGACGCGATCCTTGATCCGCAAGTGGGCAAGGCGGCTGCTGAAATAGCAGCCAATGGCACCGTCGAAGTGTTCGAGGGCTGCGGCCATGCGCCGTTTATCGAAGATGCCCCGGCCTATCTCGCTGTCTTGCGCCGCTTTCTTGCGGGCCTTTGACATCAGCACAACTCAATAAGGTTAGCCCATGCACCTGCTGGACCCGTTCTTTAAGCCGTTTGAATGCAAGTCCTTGAAGCTTGCCAACCGTTTCATGATGGCGCCGATGTCGCGCTATTTCTCGCCCGGCGGCGTTCTCACGCAGGAATCCGCCGATTACTACCGCCGGCGCATCGAAGGCGGCGTTGGCTCGGTGATTACCGAGGCGGTGGCGATTGATCGTCCCGGATCGGTTGCGGCCAATACCGTGCCCGATTTCTTCGGCGAAGAAGCGCTGGCGGCGTGGGACAATGCGCGCGCAGGCGTGCAAGGGGCGGGCGGGGCGATCATCCCGCAATTGTGGCACGTTGGCGGCTGCGAAGACTTCAACTATCCTGACTCCCCCCACCCGCCGCTGGAAAGCCCCTCGGGCTTTGCCGGACCGGAAATTCCCGGCGGCAAGGTGATGACCACGCAGGATATCGACGGCGTGATCGCCTCGTTCGTGCGGGCCGCTTGCGATGCGCAGAAGATGGGCTGCGATGCCATCGAACTGCACGGCGCACATGGCTACCTGTTCGACCAGTTCTTCTGGGACGCCACCAATTTGCGCGATGACGCATTCGGCGGGGCCGATATTGCCGCGCGGGTGCGCTTTGCCGCAGACACCGTGGCCGCCATCCGCGCCGCCGTCGGCCCTGATTTTGCGCTGATCTTCCGCATTTCGCAGTGGAAGACCTATCAATACGACGCCAAGATCTCACGCAATCCGGCCGAGCTGGAACAGTGGGTCTCGCCGTTGGTCGATGCCGGGGTGGACATTTTCCATTGCTCGGAACGGCGCTTCTGGGAATCCGCCTTCCCTGATGACGGTGACCGCAACCTTGCCGGTTGGACCAAACACATCACCGGAAAGCCCACGATCACGGTCGGCTCTGTCGGCCTTGACCGCGATCTGATGGAAGATTTCGTGGCCGGACAATCGGTGCCCGCCCTGAAATCGCTGGATGAACTGGCCCGCCGGTTTGATCGCGGCGATTTTGATCTGGTGGCGCTGGGCCGCGTGCTGCTGGCCGATCCCAACTGGCTGCAAAAAGTGCGCGCCGGGGCGGTGGCAGAACTCAAGCCATACTCGCGTGAATGCATGGACGTGCTGCACTGAGCCACCCTGCCCGCAACGATTTTACCCGATAAACGGCGAGGACCAGCCAAAGGTCCCGCCAATCTTTAAAGAGGACCTGAGCGATGACCACTTCTGGATCTGCCGCCGTTGATTTTGATGCCATCGGCATCGGCGCCGGTTTTGCCGGCCTTGCCCTGATTCACTACCTGCGCAAATCCGGGCGTTCGGTGAAGATATTTGACCGGGCTTCAGACATCGGCGGCACATGGACCTGGAACCGCTATCCCGGCGCTGCAACCGACAGCGAAAGCTATTATTACTGCCTGACCTTCTCCAAGGAAATCCTGCAGGAATGGTCATGGACCAAGCGCTATCCCGGTCGTGAGGAAACGCAGAACTACATGCGCTTTGTCGCCGACAAGTGCGACATGTGGCCGCACATCCAGCTCAACACCGAGATCGTCGAAGCCCGCTATCTGGCCGACCGCGCGATCTGGCAGGTCACCACAGGCAGCGGCGAAACCTTCACCTGCAAGTACTTCATCAGCGGCATGGGCATGATTTCCGAGCCGGTAATCCCCAAGATCGCAGGGATGGACCGCTTCAAGGGCCCGCTGTTCCATTCGTCACGCTGGCCGCAAGAGGGGCTGGACTATGCCGGCAAGCGCGTTGGCATCATCGGTGCCGGCGCCACCACGGTGCAGATGGTGCCCGTGCTGGCCAAAACCGCCGCGAGCGTGACCGTGTTCCAGCGCACGCCCAACTACATCCTGCCCGCCATGCAGCAGGAGATGACGCCCGAGTGGGACAAGGAAATCAAGGACAACTATGATGCGATTGTCGCCAAGTGCCGCAATCACATCTTCGGCATGGCCTTCGATAGCCCCGTGGGCCGCAACGCCGTCGATACGCCCGCCGAAGAGCGCCAGCGCATCTTTGAAGAGCACTGGAAGGGCAGCTTCCGCTGGGTGTTCGAGACGTTTGACGATCTGCTGGTCAATCCCGAAGCCAACCGCATGGCGTCGGAATTCATCATCGCCAAGATGAAAGAGCGGGTGAAAGACCCGGCCATTGCCGATCTGATCGCGCCGACGTTCGAGACCTATCCGCTCTTTGCCAAGCGTCCCCCGCTCGATCACGGATATCTTGAGGCCTATAACGAAGACCACGTCCATCTGGTGGATATCAAGGACAAGGAGCCGCTTGTCGAGATCACCGAAACCGGCGTGCGCACCACGTTGAACGAATATGAATTCGATATCATCGTGCTGGCAACCGGCTTCAAGGCCTATACCGGCGCCTTGGAAGCCTTCCCGATCATCGGCGCCAGCGGCCAGACCCTGCGCGAGAAGTGGCAGACGGTTTCGGAATGCATCATGGGCGTATGCGTCGCCGATTTCCCCAACATGTTCGTGGTCACCGGCCCGCAAGCGCCCTTTGCCAACCTGCCCACCTCGATCGAACAGAACGCCATCTGGATTTCAGCCTGCATCGACAAAATGGAGAAAGAAGGCCTTGCCGTGTTCAAACCGCGCCCCGAGGCCGAAAAAGCCTGGACCGCCCAAACCGCGGACATCCACGGCCAGACGCTGATGGCGCAAGGCGACAAGGTCCACTCATGGATGATGGGTGCCAACCGCGACGACAAACCGGCGCGCGTGCTGATCTATTTCGGCGGGGCTAACGCCTATTACGATGCGCTCGACCAGTCCGCCAGCGCAGGCTTCCCCGAGCTGGAGTTCGAAAAAACGCCTGCATGATCGGTGCCGGGGCGGATTGCCATCAAGGCAAGCCGCCCCGGCAATGCGTTGCAAAGCAGGCTTCCAGCCCCACAGCGAAAGCTTTGTTTGCCCGAACGCTCATCCCCTTATAAGCGACCCGCATTAAGGCCATTCATTGGCTGAACGGGTCACATAAGGGAAAACACCATGACATTCCGCCGCCGCGCCGCCATTGCGCTGGCCTTTTCGGCATCAGCGATTGCTGCGCCGCATGCCGCTTTTGCCACAGACGGCTACTTTTTGAACGGCATGGGTGCCAAGGCCAAGGGCGCGGGCGGCGTTGCGATTGCCATGCCCGAAGATGCCGTTTCGATTGCCGCCAATCCCGCTGCAGCGGTTGATCTGGGTGAGCGGCTGGACATTGGCGTTGAAGTTTTCGTGCCCGAACGTGGCGTACAAATCAGCGGCAATGGGGCCGGATTGAACGGCACATGGTCGGGCAACGGGGCCAATCCGTTTATCTTGCCCGAGATCGGCTATGTGCGCCAACTCGGCAAAAATTTTGCTGCGGGCATTGTTCTGACCGGCAACGGCGGGATGAATACCAATTACAAGGCCAACCCCTTCAGCAGCTTTGGCGCGACGGGCGATGCCGGGGTGAACTTGCGCCAGATTTTAATCACCCCCACTCTGGCCGCACGCGTTGATGTCAACCACAGCATCGGAATCTCCCCGATTATCGTGGTGCAAAGCTTCCAGATCACCGGCATCCAGCCGTTCACCGCCGCCAGCAGCGCACCGGCACTGATGACGAACAATGGCGATGATTGGTCCATCGGCACCGGACTGCGCGTCGGCTATCTCGGCCACTTCGGCCCGTCGGTTTCGCTGGGGGCGTTTTATCAGTCCAAAGTCTGGGCGGGCCGGTTTGACAAGTATGCCGGACTGTTTGCCGGGCGTGGTGATTTTGATGTGCCCGCCTCCTGGGGCGCTGGCCTTTCGGTCAAGGCCGGTAGCAGGCTGACGCTTGGCGCGGATTACAAGCGGATCGAATACGCCGGCATTGCCTCGGTCGGCAATCCGCTGGCGCGTTTGTTCACCGGCACACCCTTTGGTGCCGACAATGGCCCCGGCTTCGGCTGGCGCGATATTGATGTGATCAAGTTTGGCGCGGCCTACAAGGCCAGCGAAGTCCTCACCTTGCGCGCAGGCTATGGCCGTTCGGATAATCCCGTACCCGCATCGGAGACCTTCCTCAATACGCTGGCCCCCGGCGTGGTCACCGATCACTTTACCGCTGGCGCAACCTTGCGGGTGAAAGAGCGGCTGGAACTGACCGGATATGTGCTGCGCGCGCCCCGTAACACCGTTCGCGGGACCAATTCGATCCCCATGCCCTATGGCGGCGGCGAGGCCGATATCCACCTCGCCGAAACTGCTGTGGGTCTTTCCATCGGCTTTGTCTTCAACTGATATAGCAGCGGGGAAGGACGCTATTGCGCCCTTCCCCGCATTTGGCAGCGTATCAGCGCTTCTTGGCGGCGATCGCCTCGATTTCGATCAGGAATTGCGGGGCGACGAGCGCGGCAACCTGAAACGTCGAGCGGGCGACGGTTGAGGGATTGTCCGCCGTTTTGAAGAACATCTTGAAGCCTTCGTTGGCACCAGCGAAGTCCATTTTGCCAAGCTTGGGATCGGCGGCGACGAACAGCGTCAGCTTGACCAGATCATCCATCGTATAACCGCGCGCCGCCAGCAGCGTCTTGATCTTGTTCAGGACGCTGATCGTCTGCGTCTTCGTGTCACCGAAATCGGGCGTGGCACCGGCGGCTGGGGGTGCAACGGGTGAGGCGAGCTGGCCGGACAGGAAGATCATGTCTGTCCCCGCCTTCACATCGGCAGCATCAAGGATCAGCGCGGTGGGGTTCGACTGGATCTTGGTCACTTGTGCCGATGCGGCAGGCGCAAGTGCCAGCGCCGTCGCAGCAAGACCGATGGTAGCGAGAAACCGGGTGGCGACGGATGGGATGGACAGCATGGGGGACTCCTTGTGTTGCACGTGCGCTGCCAAGCTGACCGCCCTTGCCGGAAGGTGCAACCCGGGTTTTGCGCAAAAGGCGGCGCTGACTCCTTTGTTGCACCCCCATTTCAGAACTTAATTCATATATATCAAACTATTAACAAGGGCACCGACCCCCCCGGCACCCTCCTTACGCCAAAAGGCGTATGTCTTACCGCCGCGATAAAGCGTGCTTTCAGGCAACGTCCGGGCACACCTGAAGGGGAGGTTCCGGGCATAGCCATGACAACGGACCGGGTCAGCCTGCAATACAGCAGAGCACAGATTCCGGCCACTTGGTGGGAGAGGTCGATACAATTCAGGGGGAACCTTATGTCGACCGTTACCAAGACGATTTGCGGACTTCTGCTGGCGAGCACGGCCTTCACCTCGGCGTTCGCGCAAGAAGCACCAGCAGAAGAACAGCCTGTCGCTGATGAAATCATCGTTACAGGATCGCGCGCAACGGGCGGCGCGGTTGCCGATTCCGCCGCACCGGTCACGCTGCTCAGTGCAGATTCGCTGGCGCGTGTGGCCCAGCCGAACCTCAATCAGGCGCTGGCCCAGCTTGTTCCTTCGTTTACGGCACAGACCCAAGGCGTGGACATGTCGAGCTTCTCGCTCAGCGCCCGTCTGCGCGGCCTGAGCCCCAACCACACGCTGGTCATGGTCAACGGCAAGCGCCGCCACGGCTCGGCCATTCTGCAAGTCATCCCCGGCCCGTTCCAGGGTTCCGCCGCGCCTTCCATCGATCTGATCCCGCCCGATGCGGTGCAGCGGATCGAAGTTCTGCAAGAAGGTGCGGCCGCACAATACGGTTCGGACGCGATTGCCGGGGTGATCAACATTATCCTCAAATCGGCAGACACTGGTGCCAGCATGCGCGCCCAGGCCGGTCAATTCTATGACGGCGAAGGCGAGACTTACAGCGTCAGCGGCAATCTCGGCTATGCCGTGGGCGACAATGGTTTCTTCAATCTGTCGCTGTTCCACCGCCGCAACGATTACACCTTCGTCGGCGATGGCCAGATTACCGTGCAGAACATCAATGGCGGCGTGAACACGTCCGTACCGGCGGCATTCCAGACTATCTATGCGGGGCTTGATACGTCAAACATCAACGGCGGCCAGCCCAAATCGTCGCTGTCGATTGCCTTCTTCAACGCAGGCTATGATTTCGGCGGAGTAGAGGCCTATCTGTTCGGCGATATCGCCCGCCGCGAAGGTTCGGCCAAGCAGGGCTATCGTCCGCCAAACCGTGTTTGCACATCGTCCAGCAATCCCAATAGCTGCTTCCAGCGCACCGGCTTCACAGGCTTTGTTCCTCTGCAGGAAGTGACACAGGATGAATGGTCGCTCAACGGTGGTCTGCGCGGTGAGGTAAGCGGCTGGAACTGGGATCTGTCCGCAGCCTATGGCAGCGATTACAACGAGATTTTCACAACGCAATCCGTCAACCGGTCGCTGTTCCTCCAAACCGGCCAGAGCCCCACATCGTTCTACAACGGCTTCTTCAAGCTGACCCAGTTCGTCACCACGCTTGACCTGACCAAGGAATTCGATGCGGGCATGGCCGAGCCGCTGACGGTTGCGTTCGGTGGTGAGTATCGCAAAGAAACCTACCAGATCGGGGAAGGTGACAACCTTTCAACCTTTGTCGAAGGAGGCCAATCCTTCCCCGGCTTCCGCGCCAGCGATGCCACGAGAGCCAAGCGTACCGCCAAAGCGGTGTACCTAAACTTCATCGCCAAGCCGGTGGAAAATCTGACGGTCGACCTTGCCGGACGCTATGAAGACTATAGCGACTTTGGCGATACTGCCATCGGCAAGATCACCGCGCGCTATGACTTCAGCCCATCATTCGCGTTGCGCGGCACGGCCAGCACGGGCTTCCGTGCCCCGACACTGGCAGAATCGAACTATTCGGCAACCAACGTGGCCCCGAACAGTGCAACAGTGCAATTGCCACCAAGCTCGACCGCATCGGCGATCCTCGGTTTCGGTGCCCTGCGTCCGGAAAAATCGACAAACGTATCTGCCGGTATCGTGTTCCGTCCGGGCGGCAAATTTGTCGCCACGCTTGATGCCTATTACATCAAGATCAAGGACCGCATTGCCGGAACGTCAACCATTCGCGGCATCACAAACGGCACGCCCCAGTTGAACATCATCAACGGCATGACCGCTTTTGCAGCCGTGAACGCCGCGATTGCAGCCCGCAATGTTCCGCTCGATAGCGCGGTCAACACCATCGGTGTGGCAACATTCACCAACGGTATCGACACCCGCACCTGGGGCATCGATTTCCAGGCGAAATATCCCGTCGAGACCAATTTCGGCAAATTCGATTTCACGCTGAGCGCGAACTACAACAAGAACGATGTCGTGAAGAACAACATCGGCACATTGTTCAATTCACAAGCCGCCAGCTTCCTCGAAACGGCGCAGCCCGAATACCGCATCATTCTGGATACGATCTTCACATCGGGCCGCTTCACCGCCTCGCTGCGTCAATCCTATCAGGGCGCGGCGACCATCGAGGTGCTTCCGGGCGTGAGCGGTTTCGGTCCGTTTCCCGCCGTCGTGAAGGCAACGCCGCTGACCGATCTCGAATTCGCTTATGACATCACGGATTCGCTGACCTTTGCGGTGGGTGCGAACAATCTGTTCGACAAGACTCCGGAAATTCCGGGCTTGTTGCCGGTTGCCGTTGCCCCCGGTGTTTCGCCCTACATCAACAATACGACCACCATCAACGGCCCGTTCAATCACGGAACCTATGGCACGAATGGCGGGTTCTATTACGCCCGTATGAACTTCAAGTTCTGATGCATTTGCGGGGCGGGGTTGGCGACAGGCCAGCCCCGCCCTTCTCCTTTTCAAGCCGGAAAAAACAACACGAGGATCTGATATGTCGAGGAAACTTCAGGCACTGGCAATTGCCACCGTCCTATTGGCAGGCAGCATCGGCAGCGCACAGGCCGCCCCCGCCAAGGCGAAGGCCAAGCCTGCGGTGACCCGCACCAAGAGCAACCCCAATTCGCTGATCTCGTCTTCAGCCACAATCCCGCCGGGCAGCACGATTATCTATCTTTCGGGATCAACCGCATCGCCGATCGATCCGGCCAAGCCCGAAGAACTGGGCGACACGCGCCAGCAAACGCTGAACATCCTCACCAAGATGAAGGCGCAACTGGAATCGCTGGGCCTTGGCATGGGTGATCTGGTGAAGATGAACGTGTTTCTGGTCGGCACACCCGAAAACGGCGGGCGGATGGATGCGCCTGCGATGAACGAGGTGTTCAAGACCTTCTTCGGCACCCCCGAACAGCCCAACGCACCCACGCGCTCGACCGTCCAAGTGGCCGCGCTAGGCCGCCCCTATGTGCTGGTCGAAATTGAGGGCATCGCCGCCAAGGCCCCTTGAAACACTGCCTCCTTTTCGGCCCATCCCGCAAACGGGAAGGGCCGAAGAAGGTCGATTACAGGCCTGCCATGCGCTTGTTGGCGTCTTTGGTCAGGGCAGCGATCTTCACGGCTGCGTCTGCGCGCATTTCCTTGCGGCATTGCAGATTGGGTTGCGGCCCTTTGCTGAGACGATCCGTCGGGTTGCACGCTTCGATGATCGCCAGATTGATCTGCTTGTGCAGCTTGGCAATATCGCTCGGGTTGGTGAGATCATAACCATCGCTCGCGATGGCAAGATTGAAGGTTTCACGTTGCGATGCGGCCGAAGCCGGAAGGGCGGAGCACAGCGCCGCAGCAGCCGCAAGGGCTGCAACAAAGGTCTTCATGTCTTTTCTCCTGCGAAGGATATGGACCATTTTTGGCCCTGTTTTATCGCCCGACTGCCAGCGTGATTGGTCGCCCGCCAGCATTCCGGACAGTTGTCAAGATATACCCCTGATTGTTGCGCCGCAAGGGGTGGCGTTAGGCAAATTGTTGCAGGCCGGATTTAGAGCGTCGTGCGGTATATCTGATCCACCGTGATTGCCTCAGGAAGCTTC
>CAZSTP010000012.1:0-28974 GCA_964609325.1 uncultured Novosphingobium sp.
CATGCAGCGCATTGGCATCAGCATCGGAATAGACCGCCACCGTGCGAATGCCCAAGCGGCGCGCGGTGCGGATCACCCGGCAAGCGATTTCGCCACGGTTGGCAATGAGGAGGGATTTGATCATCTGACGTTCCATCACATGCGGAACACCCCGAAGCGGGGTACCTCCGCCACGGGTTCCTGCAAACACACCTCCAGCGCCAGCCCCAGCACATCCCGCGTCTGCACCGGATCGATCACGCCATCGTCCCACAGCCGCGCGGTTGCATAATAAGGGTTGCCCTCGTCCTCATACTTCTGCCGCACCGGGGCCTTGAACGCTTCGGCTTCTTCGGGCGTCCATTTGGCCGCATCGCGATGCACCGTGGCCAGCACCGATGCGGCCTGTTCGCCGCCCATCACAGAAATGCGGGCGTTGGGCCATGTGAACAGGAAGCGCGGTTGATAGGCGCGGCCGCACATGCCGTAATTGCCCGCGCCAAAGCTGCCGCCGATCAGCACGGTGATCTTGGGAACTTGCGCGGTGGCAACCGCCGTGACCAGCTTCGCGCCGTGTTTGGCGATGCCTTCCGCCTCGTATTTGCCGCCGACCATGAAGCCCGAAATGTTCTGCAAAAACAGCAGCGGAATGCGGCGCTGGCAGGCCAGTTCGATGAAATGCGCGCCCTTTTGCGCGCTTTCGGAAAACAGCACGCCGTTGTTGGCCAGGATCGCCACTTGAAGCCCATGGATATGGGCAAAGCCGCAGACCAGCGTGGTGCCGTAAACCGCCTTGAATTCGTGGAATTCGCTGCCGTCAACCATCCGCGCAATCACCTCGCGCACGTCATAAGGCGCGCGCACATCTTCAGGGATGATCGAATACAAATCTTCTGCGGGATAGACCGGGGGCAGGGCGTCTCCGCCATGCGCTGGAGGCACAGCCCCCAGATGCGACACGATATCGCGCACGATGGTCAGCGCGTGTTCGTCATTGTCGGCCAGATGATCGACCACGCCGCTCTTGCGTGCGTGCAGATCGCCGCCGCCCAATGCCTCGGCGGTAATTTCCTCGCCGGTCGCGGCTTTGACCAGCGGAGGGCCTGCGAGAAAGATCGTGCCCTGTTCGCGCACGATCACCGATTCATCCGACATAGCGGGCACATAAGCGCCGCCCGCGGTGCAACTGCCCATCACGCTGGCGATCTGCGGAATGCCCAGCGCGCTCATGTTCGCCTGATTATAGAAGAACCGCCCGAAGTGATCGCGGTCGGGGAAGACCTCGGCCTGATTGGGCAAGTTGGCCCCGCCGCTATCGACCAGATAGATACAAGGGAGGCGGTTTTCCTGCGCGATTTCCTGCGCGCGCAGGTGCTTCTTCACCGTCATCGGGAAGTAGGTGCCGCCTTTGACCGTGGCGTCATTGGCAAAGATCATGCACTGGCGGCCCGAAACGCGGCCAACGCCGGTGATGATCCCCGCGCCCGGCACTTCATCGCCATACATGCCATTGGCAGCAAGCTGGCCCACTTCGAGGAACGGCGAGCCCGGATCGAGCAGGCGCTCCACCCGATCACGCGGCAGCAGCTTTCCGCGCGCAACATGGCGGTCGCGGCTGCGTTCATCGCCGCCGAGCGCCGCCTTGGCCACGCGGGCGCGCAGCTCTGCGGCCAAAGCGCGGTTGTGCGCCGCGCGGGCCGTGGCCTGCGGACTGCTGGCATCCAAAGCACTGGGCAGGACAGGGGCGCTCATCGCTGCATCCTCTCGTTGTTTTCGGGCACAAGTGGTATCATCAGCAATTCTGCGCTCAAAATTGATTTATTGCAGGTGGGAGTATAGAATTTCCCTATGATAAAACGCGCTCACCTCCGCCAGTTCCTCGCGCTTGTCGAAACCGGGAACTTCACCCGCGCGGCTGAGCGTCTGGGCGTGGCGCAACCCACCTTGTCCGCCGCCATTGCCGAGCTTGAGCGCATGGCCGGAACGCTGCTGTTCCAGCGCGAAAGGCGGCAAGTGCGACTGACCGAAGCGGGCGCAAAGCTGGTCGCCCATGCCCGTGCGATCGAGCGCGAGTTTCGTGCTGCCGAAGCCGCGTTTGATGAAGCGCCAGCGCCGCTCAGCCCTTTGCGCTTGGGCGTGATCCCGTCCATCGCCACCGCCAGCCTGGCATTGATCGCCCGGGCGTTGGGCCGGATGCAGCCGATGACCCTGTCCGAAGGCACCGATGCCGAACTGCGCCGCAAGCTGGGGGAAGGGCAGATCGATGCGATCATCACCCTGCTGCGCCCCGAAGATGCCAACCGCCCGTCCGTCACGCTGCTGGAGGAGGGCTATCGCCTGCTCCTGCCCGAAGGCCACGCGCTCGCATCGGCTGCGTCCATCGATGCACGCGATGTGGCATCCGAAACCATGATCGCGCGCCGTAGCTGCGAGATTCTGGCCGAGACGAGCCGCTGGTTCACCCAGCGCGGCGTGCGCCCGCCGTTCTTCCTGCGCTCTGCCAACGATGACCGCTGCCTTGAAATGGTGCGCGCCGGGATGGGTGTGACCACCGCGCCGCAATCACTGCTCCGCGCAGGCATCGTGGGCGTACCGCTGGCAGACTATGATTTCCGCCGGACACTGGGCCTGCTCACCGCGCGCGACCGGCCCGATCTGATCACAACAGACCATCCGCTGGTAAGGGCCTGCCAAGCCGGTTTTGCATAAGCGGCGATGATACCGCCCCCGATATCAACCGGGAGGCACAGCTTCGTCCGCCACGTGGATCAAACCGTCATAGGAAATCGCCTTGGCTGCCGCTCCAGACATGACAAAGCCGATCGGACGATCAATCTCTTCATGCAGATGACCGATCAGGCTGGCCGTCCGCGCAAGCAGCGAGATGCCCTTGAGCGCCCCGACCGGAAAACCGACATCGAGCATGACTGCAGGGATCGCGCCATTGACGTTGATCGGCAAGGGACGTCCCAAGGCTTCGGGAAGACAGTCGCGCAGTGCATAGAGCATGCCGATATGCTCGCCGACGATACCATGTTCTTGCGCCATCTCCAGCAGAAGCAGCGCGCGTGGATCGCCTTCGGAATGCTGGGGATGGCCAAATCCCGGGATCGCCTGTTTGGTGGCACGCAGCGACTTCACACCTGCCAAGGCGACATCGGCGGCGGTCTTGCCCGTTGCGCCGACTTCGGCCACCAGATCGGCATAGAACCGCCCGGCCACTTCCGCGCTGCCCAGCACCACCGAACCGCAACCCAGCAGTCCGGCGGCAACCGCACCGTGGAACGCCTCGGGAGCGGCGGCATAAGTCATCCGTGCGGCGACCACGCTGGGTACCAGCCCGTGCTCGGCGATGGCCGCAAGCACGGCGTTGGCGAACAGCTTTTGCACCTCGGTCGGTTCATTGCCCGTCACCAGCAGCCAGAAATAGCTGGTGAAGTCCATCTTGCCGATAACATCGCCGCACAAGTCGCGCCCGCGCACCGTGATACTGTGCGAATCCGAAGTGCATATCGCGGTAAAGGGAGCATCCTGTTTGCCGATGCGCATGCAACTTGTCCTTTCTTATCCGGGGAACCGCGTGCCGGTTTACGCTGACCGTAAAATCTTCGTTTTGCGAAGTTGATTTCGTATATCGAATTTTCTATGGTTGGCCACACAGGAGATGTCAATATGGCCAAGCCGCTTGCAAATGTCACCGTGCTGGAAATGGGCACGTTTATCACCGGGCCGGCGGCAGGCATGATGTTGGCCGACATGGGGGCGGATGTCATCAAGATCGAACGCCCGGATGGTGGTGACCCGTTTCGCGCGTTTCGTGGCGGGCTCTACAGCCCCCACTTCCAGACCTATAACCGCAACAAGCGTTCGGTAACGCTGGATACGCGCGGCGGAACCGATCTGGAGGCGTTCGACCGGCTGATCGCGACCGCAGATGTCTTCATCCAGAATTTCCGCCCCGGCGTTGCCGACAAGATCAATATCGACCCCGAGCGTCTGCGCGCGATCAACCCGCGGCTGATCTATCTGTCGATTTCCGGTTTCGGATCATCCGGGCCAGATTGCGATCGACCGGCTTTCGATACTGTGGCGCAGGCCGCAAGCGGTTTCTTGCGGCTGCTGGTCAACCCGGCGAACCCCCGTGTCGTCGGACCGGCATTGGCCGATGCGATCACCGGTTTCTACGGTGCCTATGGCGTGCTTGCCGCACTCCATGAGCGCGAAAGCACCGGCAAGGGGCGGCTTGTGGAAGTTTCGATGTTCGAGGCGATGGCGCATTTCAACCTCGACGATTTCACCCACTACTTTTCCGATGGTCAGGTCATGGGTCCCTATAGCCGACCGAATGTCTCGCAATCCTATGTCTTCCAGTGCCAGGATGGCGGCTGGCTTGCGCTGCATATGTCATCGCCACCCAAATTCTGGGAGAATCTGGCGCTTGCCGTCGGCCAGCCTGACATGCTGCAACGGCCCGAATTTGCCAGCCGTGACGCACGGATCGAGAATTACGAAAAGGTCGCCGCTTTTCTGGCGCCCCTGTTCGCCACGCGCGCCCGCGCCGACTGGTGCGCCACGCTGGAGCAACTGGAGGTTCCGCATTCACCGGTCTATAGCGCCCCTGAAGTGATAGAGACGGCGCAAGCCAAGCATCTGGGGCTATGCGTCGAAGACCCTGACGGGCCGCACGGTCATTTTCGCACCATACGCTCGCCGGTCAGCTTCGATGGCGAGCGCGCGACAACTGTGACCGCGCCGCCGGTACTGGGCCAGCACAATGACGAAATCCTCGGGCTAGCCGTGAATGCGGCGGCTGCCGAGTGACGCTGCCGACTGCGACCACGCGCATCAGCTTGCCTGCTTCTGCCACAGGGGCTAGCGGTGCTACGATGGAAGCAGAGCCCAAACCCGCCAAGGTCCAGTCCGGCAAGGACAGCGAATATCTCTCCACTCTGGAGCGGGGACTTAAAGTGCTGCGCGCGTTTGATGCGACACACCCCGAGATGCAATTGAGCGAGGTGGCGCAGGTTACACAGCTCAGCCCTGCCGTCGCGCGCCGCTGCCTCAACACTTTGGTGCAATTGGGCTACATCGCACAGTTCGGGCGCAAATTCCTGCTGCGCCCCGAAGTGTTGTCCTTCGGCACCGCCTATCTTTCGTCCATGAATGTCGAGCAGGTCATCCTGCCCACACTCCAGAAACTTCGCGATGATACCGGCGACAGCTCCTCCATGGCCGTGTTATCGGGTAGCGACATCCTTTACGTGGCGCACGTCTCGACCAACCGCCGCATCCGGCTGGGCGCGAATGTTGGAACGCGGTTTCCGGCGCACGCCACATCGCTTGGCAAGGTGCTGTTGGCGTTCCAGCCAGAGCAGGTGATCGCCAGATACATGGAAACGGCAGACTTGCAGCGCTTTACCGAGCGCACCGTGACCAGTGCCGATACGATGGCGCAACGCCTGCAGAGCGCGCGCGAGACCGGCTATGATTCCGCGCTCGACGAGCTTGATTACGGGATCGTTTCGGTTGCCGTGCCGGTGTTCGATGGCAACCGCAAAGCCATCGCAGCGATCAATTGCTCGACCTCGACCACCCGAATTTCGCAAGACGAACTGGTCCGAACCCGCCTGCCGATGTTGCGCGAGGCGGCGGCCGAAATCGGCAATGCGTTGCAGCGCTGGCCGACGCTGATGCACTCGCTCCAGCACACCTGATCCCGCTTCCATCGTCGAATGACACAGCGCTCCGGCCTCGGGGCGGTGGCTTACTATGCACTTCGTGCAGTGACGATAAAATTCGAATATCGAACTTGACTTCGTAAAGCGAAGCACTTAGCCCGAAAGCGTAACCCGCCCGCGGGGCCCTTCCGGGCCTCTAAAACGACGTGACGGGACAGCACAGGATGAGGGGAAGAGGTCGCTATGTCCGTCATTTGGAACAAAATGCTTTTGACAGGTTCGGTATCGGCGCTGGCGCTGGTATGTGCCACACCGGTATTGGCGCAGGATGAAGCAACGTCTGGCGCAGCCGCCGGCGGCAGCGAGATCGTGGTAACGGCGCTGCGCCGCGACGCGTCATTGCAAGACACGCCTGCCGCGATCACCGTGTTTAATGCCGAGTCGATCGAAAACTCGGGCATAGACAAGGCCGCAGACTTCATCGGCCTGACCTCGAACGTACAGCTGATCGAAACCCAGAACGCGGGTAACGCCTTTGTCATCATTCGCGGCATCACCCAGAACCGCAATTCCGAGCCTTCGGTTGCCGTGGTCGTGGACGGGGTGCAGCAGGTCAACGCGGCCCAGTTCAGCCAGGAACTGTTCGACATCGAACAGATCGAAATCCTGAAGGGCCCGCAAGGCGGCTTGTACGGGCGCAACGCCATTGGCGGCGCGATCATCATCAACACCAAGCAGCCTAGCGACCAGTTCGAAGGCCGGGTCTTCGCCGGAATCGATAACGGCTTCGGCTATACCCTGCGCGCGGGAATTTCCGGACCGATCAGCGACACGCTCAAATTCCGCCTGTCCGGGTCATACCGCGATACCGAAGGCTACATTCCCAACACCTTCCTTGGCGAAGATGCGGATCCGCTGCAGGATGTGTCCTTGCGCGGGAAGTTGCTGTGGACGCCAACCGATTCCTTGACCGTCGATCTGCGCGCCTCCATGTCGCTGCTGCGGACGCAGGCGCTCTATTACAACATCGTGGCCGATGCGAACGACACCAGCCTGCCGGTTCGGGTCAACAATGCCGGGCAGAACGACCGTGACATCTACAACGTCTCTGCCAAAATCGATTATGAAGCCGATTGGGGCAAGATCACCTCGGTCACGTCCTATGACACCCTGTCGGAAATCCTGACCGGCGATGCCTTCAACTTCCTGCCGATCCAGGAATCGCTGTTCTTCGCCATCTTCGGCTTCGATCTTAACCAGAGCCAGTTCCTCGACGTCAAGGCGATCAGCCAGGATCTGCGCATCCAGTCGGCCGATGGCCAGAAGTTCAACTGGTCGGTAGGCGGCTATTTGATCGATACAGAACGCTATATCTCGACCGGCAACATGGTTGACACAGGGGCAGGGGTCTTCCCCGTTTTCCGCAGCCCCAGCACCAATCCGCTCAATCCGCAGGCGACCTTCCTCGCAGACTCGCAAAGCAACTTTGCCTGGGCGGTCTATGGCAACATGGGGTATGAATTCTCCGAAGCCTTCCGCATCGATGCCTCCTTGCGTTATGACCGTGACCGCCGCCGCAACCGCACGCTCACCCCGACAGCGTTCATCCCCGTGGTGCCAGGATTCCCTACGGGCCGCACAGATGAAGTCCGCCGCAAGACTTTCGATGCATGGCAGCCAAAGGTCACGCTGACCTACAAACCGGTCGATAATGTTACCGTCTATGGCGGTTACAGCCGCGGGTTCCGCTCGGGCGGGTTCAACCAGACCGGCGTCGGCGCGGTGGCGGCTGGCACCGGCGTCGTTGGCGTGGCCGACATCTATGAGGCAGAGATTGCCGACACATTCGAGTTCGGCGTCAAGACAACGCTGCTTGACCGGATGCTGACGCTGAATGCCAGCGCCTATACCACCAAGTCGGAAAACGGTTACTTCTTTGTCTTCCTTGCGGCCAACTCCACGCAGAACCTCGGCAATGTGCCCGAGGTGCGCCTGCAAGGCTTCGAGATCGACGGCACGCTGCGCCCGGCGCGCGGGCTTGATATCAATTTCGGCCTCGGCGTTACCTACAGCGAAATCAAGGCGTTCCCCGATCCTGCCGTGATCGGCAACGAAGCACCGTTCATCTCGCGCTACACGTTGAACCTTGGCACGCAGTATGAAAGCAACCTGGGCAACAGCGATCTCAAGGGCCGCATCCGCGTGGATTACAACCGCACTGGCAAGACCTGGTTCGATGTGCCCAACTCGACCGTGCGGCGCCCGGTCGATCTGGTCAACGCGCGGTTGACGCTGGATGGTGGCATGTGGTCGCTGACCGGCTTTGCCGACAACCTGTTCAACGAACGCTACAATGCCGAGTTCTCGCCCGGCGGCTTCGTCTTCAAGGGCCGCCCTCGCGTCTTCGGGCTAGAGGCAATCTACAAGTTCTGATCCTCGCATAACGGGAAACCAAACGTGGCACGCATCCTCATCCTATACTATTCGGGCTATGGTCACACCGAGGTCATGGCCAATGCCGTCGCCGAAGGCGTCAATGCGGTTGAAGGCTGCGAAGCGGTCGTCAAGCGTGTGCCTGAACTGGTATCGGATGAGGTCGCTGCCGCTGCCTACATGAAGCTCGATCAGGCAGCGCCTTTTGCCAGCCCGGAAGAGCTTGCCGATTATGACGGCATCATTTTCGGAACGCCCACCCGCTTTGGCAATATGGCGGCGCAGATGCGCAACTTTCTCGACCAGACCGGCGGTCTGTGGGCCAAGGGCGCGCTGATCGGCAAGCCCGGCAGCGTCTTCGTCTCGACCGCAAGCCAGCATGGCGGGCAGGAGACCACGATCACCTCGTTCCACACCACCTTGCTGCACCATGGCATGATCGTCGTCGGGCTGCCGTACAGCTTTGCCGGTAACACGATCATGACCGAAATCAGCGGTGGCACGCCCTATGGCGCGAGCACCATCGCCAACGGTGACGGATCGCGCATGCCGTCTGAAAACGAGCTTGCAGGCGCGCGCTTCCAGGGCGAACATGTGGCGAAAATCACGCTCAAGCTGGCCAACTGAGCCCGCTTTTGCCGACGACCAAGGAGGATGCGATGAGCGCACTAGTCAACCGTTTGCACCACACCGCTTATACCACCCGCGATCTGGAAATGACCCGCGCATTCTATGAAGATGTGCTTGGCTTCCCGCTGGTGGCAACATATTGCGAAAAGGACGAACTGTTTGGCAAGGAACGCGTCTATTGCCACTGCTTCTTCGCGATGAAAGATGGCAGCGCACTGGCCTTTTTCCAGTTCGCCAATGCCGACGATCAGGCCGAATTCAGCCCGCCGATCCCGGAATCGCCATTTCACCATATTGCCCTGCATGTCGATCATGAAGCACAGGCAGAGCTTGAGCGCCGCATAGCCGCCGCCGGGATCACCGAGCCGCAGACCTATATCCTCGAACACGGCTATTGCCGGTCGGTCTACGTCAAAGATCCCAATGGCATGATCATCGAGTTCACGTGCGATGCTCCCGAAGCACTGGCCATCGAAGACGATGTCCGCGCCAAGGCTCGCGGCGAACTGGCGCGCTGGCTTGCCGGGGATCACAGCAACAACAACACGTTCCGCAGCGCAGAAGCGGCCTGATTGATGGCTGGCCCGGACAGACTCCCGGGCCACGCCTGCGCGATCATGCCGCCTGCCGCTGCGCTGGGTGGCGAGACGTTCTGGCTCGATGTCGGCGATGGTTTGCTTGCAGCCGAACAAGTCGGGCAAGGGCCGCCTGTCGTGCTGCTGCATGGCTGGACGCTCGACCGGCAAATGTGGGCGCTTCAGGCGCGTGCGCTGGCCGACCGGTTCACGTTGATCGCAATAGACCGGCGCGGCTTCGGCCAGTCAACCGCTCCGCCGGACCGTGCGCGCGAGGTTGGTGATCTGGCGAAGCTTGCCGATCATCTGGAACTTGCAACCTTCCATCTGGTCGGAATGTCCCAGGCAGGCTCCCCCGCGATTGCCTGTGCCTTGGCACATGGTGACCGCGTTGCTTCTCTGGTCTTGCAGGGTATCTCGCTCGCCGGAATTCCCGATCACCCCGATGCATCGGACGCGATTCCTTTGGCGGAATATGCACAGATGGTCCGTGAAGGAAGGCTTGATGGCATGAAACGGCATTGGAACCAGCACCCGCTCATGGCCGGACTTGCAGGTGAGGCTGCAGAAATCGGCACCGAGATGCTCAGCCGGTATGACGGCCGCGACCTTCTAGCAGGCCCTGCCGGCCCCTCGGCAAGGCTCGATAGCGTTTCTGCGCTTGCGATGCCCGTGCTGGCCATAACCGGCGATGCCGATACGCCATGGCGGCGCGGCGTAACGCAGGCTTTGGGGCAAAGCGCGCCCATGGGGCAGGTGCAATTTGTGCGCGGTGCAGGGCACCTGTGCAACCTGTCTCATCCACTGGCGTACAATGCGGTGCTTTGTGCCTTTCTCGCGCAGCCTCTTTGCGTTCCCGTAAATGCCTGAATCCTTCCCGGAGTATCTCGTCAATGGCCGCATCTGACCGTTTTCTTACGACCCATGTCGGCAGCCTGCCAAGGCCCGAAGCCCTGCTTGATCTCGTCTTCGCGCGCGAAGCTGGCGAGCAGATTTCGGAGGCCGATTTTGATGCTGCGGTCGAACGCGCTACCGCCTATGTCATCAAGCGGCAGATCGAGGCCGGCGTAAGCGTCATCAACGATGGCGAGCAGTCCAAACCCAGTTACGCCACTTATATAAAGCACAGGCTGTCCGGTTTCGGAGGCGAGGCGGGACAGTATGAATTCGCCGATCTTGAGGCTTTTCCGGGCGCAAAGGCGCAAGTGTTCGGCAACAAGGGCCGCGCAAAACGTTCGGCGCCCGCCTGCACCAGCCCTATCACCGTCATCGACATGGAAGCGCCAAAGATCGATGCCGAGCGGCTCAAGCGGCTTGCCAACGGGCATGCCACATTCATGTCGGCGGCGTCTCCGGGTGTGACCGCGCTGTTCTTTCCCAATCAATACTATGCCAGCGACGAGGAATATGTTTTCGCCCTCGCCGAAGGGCTGCGCCACGAGTACGAAACCATCGCTGCTGCGGGGATCACACTTCAGGTCGATTGTCCCGACCTTGCCATGGGCCGTCACGTACAGTTCACACATCTGAGCATGGAAGACTTCCGCAAGCGCATCGGCATGAACATCGCGGCCCTCAATCACGCCGTGCAAAACATTCCGCCAGAACAACTGCGCATGCACCTTTGCTGGGGCAATTACCCCGGCCCGCATCATTGCGATGTAGCGCTTGAAGAGATCGCAGACATCATCTGGACCGCCAAGCCGCAGACCGTGCTGCTGGAAGGTGCCAACCCGCGCCACGCGCACGAGTTCGCCTTCTTCGAACAGCACCCCTTGCCCGAAGGCAAGATCCTGTGTCCCGGCATGATCGAACCGCAAAGCCCCTATATCGAGCATCCCGAACTCATCGCGCAGCGCATCGGCCGTTATGCCGATCTGTTGGGACGCGAACGGATCATGGTAGGCGTAGACTGCGGCTTTTCGGTCCACGCCGGTAGCAACAGCCTCGACCCGGACATTGTCTGGGCCAAGCTTGCTACGCTGTCTGAGGGTGCAGCCATCGCCTCCAGCCGATATTGGTGAGCCTGAATTCAAAGGCCTCCGGATCGGAGGAACCCTTCAGACTTTAGCCAGATGCCGGTTGTGCGCTGTGTAGTGGCGTAGTGTCGTTTCCGGCTACTCCCCAACACTACGCCGATAAATGAGCGAGCCTGTAACCAGGAACGCCATGAGCGCGCCAAAGATAGCTGCCATCACCGGATTGGTGACCAGCATCAGGATGAGGGCAGCAGCGGCCAACATCAGCGCCAGTGCCGGGAGAAACGGATAAAGCGGCGCGCGAAAAGGGCGGACGAGATCGGGCTCGATGGCACGTAGCCGGAACAGCGCGGCCATCGCCACCGTGTACATCAGCAGAGCGCCCATTGCCGACAGCGTGACGATGCTGGCGGTCAGCGGTTGCCCGGCGATCTGCACAAAGCTGTCGCTGTAGATCGTGGCCACGCCGACCACGCCGCCGGCAATCGTTGCCACATGCGGCGTGCGAAAACGCGGGTGCAGCCGCGCCATGATCGGTGGCAGAAATCCGGCTCGCCCCAGCGCAAACATCTGGCGCGCATAGCCCATGATGATGCCGTGAAAGCTGGCGACCAGCCCGAACAGCCCGAGCCAGACCAGCATATGCAACCAGCCGCTGTTCTGCCCCACCGCGCGCTTCATGGCTTCGGGCAAGGGATCGTTGCGATTGGCAAGCTGCGCCCAATCGCCCGATCCGCCTGCCAGCAGCATCACACCGAATGCGAGCGCCACAAGCGTCACAATGCCGGTGATATAGGCGACGGGGATGGTGCGGCGCGGGTCCTTGGCTTCTTCAGCGGCCATCGCCACGCCTTCAATCGCAAGGAAAAACCATATTGCAAAGGGCAAGGCTGCCAACATGCCGGGAATGGCGGCAGCGCTGAACCGGTCTGCTCCTGCCCAGCCATGGCTGGTGAAATTGGTCATGGAGAATGTTGGCGCCATAACGCCCATGAACACCAGCAATTCACCCACCGCGAGCACTGTGACAGCCAGTTCGAACGTTGCGGCAATCTTGATCCCTGCGATGTTGAGCGCAATAAACAGGGCATAGGCTCCAACCGCCGCTTGGCGTGCATCAAGACCCGGAAACTGCACTTGCAGGTATGTCCCGATTGCCAGCGCGATAGCGGGCGGGGCAAACAGAAACTCGATCAATGTAGCAAAACCGGCGATCGCGCCGCCCAGCGGGCCGAATGCGCGCAGGCCATAGGCAAATGGTCCGCCTGCATTGGGGATGGCCGTGGTCAATTCGGTGAATGAAAAGATGAAGGCGATATACATGACGGCAATGGCAAGCGTGGCTGCCAGAAAGCCGAGTGTCCCGGCGCTGGCCCAGCCATAGCTCCAGCCGAAATACTCCCCTGAAATCACCAGGCCCACCGCAATCGCCCACAAATGCAAGGCGCCGAGCTTCTTTTGCAATTGCGCAGACTGGGTCATGGCGGTCCTTCAAGCGGCAGGGCGGAAGATGATGGCAGACTGGCCTGATCGTCTTTGAGATCGACGCCGGAAAGCTGTCGCCTTAACGATTCACGCAGCAGCCAGCCCAGCGTTTGTGCTGCCTGCACCACTGAAAGCCCGCCTGCATCGTGGATATTGCTGATGCAATTGCGCTCGGAATCGGCGCGTCCGACGCGCGGCGCAAACGTCATGTAGATCCCGAGACTGTCGGCCACCGACAGACCCGGGCGCTCACCAATCACCATGACGGTGACGCGCGCGCGCAGTCTCTCGCCGATTGCGTCGGCCAGCGCGACGCGTGCCTGACGCGCGATCACCACCGGGCCGATGGTCAATTCCGGCAATTGCGCGATGCATGCCTGCACCAGCGCCGCTGCTCCGGCTTGTACGCCCGAAGCGGAAAGGCCATCGCCGATCACGAACAGCACATCGCAGCCTTGTCCATCGGGCAGGGGCGTGGCTTCTGCCAATCGACGTCCCAGATCGGGCCTGCGCAAATAGGTGGGGCGGTCCGGGGCCGCGCTGCTCACATGCACAACCCTTAGCGGGGCGAGTTCTTCTGCCAGTTTTGTGGCATCCAGCGGTGCATGGACCGCATCGCGGGCGCGGGCGTGATCCAGTTGCAGATCGAGCACGGCGCGCAGCGGAAGGGCATCACCGGTGCGGCCAAGGCCGATCCGTGCAGGCGTGGCCGCGCGCAAGGCCTGCCAGATATCGGTCGCCGGAACTTTGGCAGAGCTCAACGCGCGCTCTCCAGCGCGATGCGACGTACAAGTGGCGAGGTGGGATCGGCCAGCGTGCGGAGGCCGCCATGCGGTTCCAGCATCCCCATCCGCTCCAGCCAGTCTTCGAATTCGGGGGCGGCGCGCCTGCCGAGAGTGGTGCGCAGATAAAGCGCATCGTGATAGGACAGCGATTGATACGACAGCATCACATCATCGCCGCCCGGCACGCATATGAGGAACGTGCAGCCTGCAACCGTCAGCAACGTCATCAGGCTGTCCATATCGTCCTGATCGGCCTCGGCATGATTGGTATAGCAAACGTCGCAGCCCATCGGCAGTCCGAGCAGCTTGCCGCAAAAATGATCTTCCAGCCCCGCACGGATGATCTGCTTGCCGTCGTAAAGATATTCCGGGCCGATAAAGCCGACTACCGTGTTCACCAGCAGCGGATCGAACGCGCGCGCGACGCCATAGCTGCGCGCTTCCATCGTTTGCTGGTCTACACCGTGGTGGGCATTGGCAGAAAGCGCCGCGCCCTGGCCGGTTTCAAAGTACATCACGTTTTGCCCGGCCGTGCCCCGGCCCAGCGAAAGTCCGGCCTGATGCGCTTCGCGGAGCACCGCCAGATCAATGCCGAAGCCACGATTGGCCGCCTCGCTGCCCGCCACAGACTGGAACACCAGATCGACCGGTGCACCGCGTTCGATCAGCGCAATGGTATTGGTCACATGCGTCAGCACGCAGCTTTGGGTGGGGACTTCATACCCTTGGCGCAAATCGTCGAGCATCGTCAGCAGCGTTGCGGCTGTTGCAATGCTGTCGCTTGCAGGGTTCACGCCGATCACCGCATCGCCCACACCGTGCAGCAACCCGTCAAACACCGCCGCCGCAATGCCGCGCGCATCGTCTGCGGGATGATTGGGCTGAAGCCTTGTAGAAAGCCGCCCGGGCAGGCCGATGGTGGTGCGGAAGGCGGTAACAACCTCGACTTTGGCTGCCACAGCAATCAGATCCTGATTGCGCATCAGCTTGGACACGGCTGCCACCATCTCTGGCGTCAGGCCTTGGGAAACCGCACGGATTGCCGCGCCATCGGCTGCCATCAGCCAATCGCGCAAGCCGCCGACCGTCAGGTGCGCAATCGGCGCAAATGCGGTGGAGGCGTGGCTGTCGACAATCAACCGCGTGACTTCGTCGGCTTCATAAGGGATCAGCGTTTCTGTCAGAAACTGCGACAATGGCGTGTCGGCCAGGACCAGTCGCGCCGCGACCCGTTCAAGCGCGCTGGCGGCGCACAGCCCTGCCAATTCATCGCCTGACCGCGCTGGCGATGCCGCTGCCATGACCTGTCGCAGATCGCCGAAATCATGGCGTGTGCCTGAAAGGTCGCACCTATAACGCATGAAACGCGGCCCCAATGTCGATAAGCCAATCCCCGGACATCGACCCTGCTACGATGCGCACTGCATCGCTGTGCGTCAACCAGCCAAATGGCGGACCAACGGATTGTGGACCCTGCGCCTCGGTCAGCCTGCGTGTTGAAGCCAACGATCGACATTGGGCGCTCCGACCATTGCAGGGCAGGAGCAACCGGAGCGAAGGCCGTGCCGATGCTGAATTGAATATGCCCGCCACAATGCGTTCCAGGTTGCCCGTTCAACTGCCCGGCTTTGATTTTACGGGTTCTTTACGCGGCAAGGGCCTCATTCCCATGGCGTCTTAACGGTCTTCGGCTGCAAGGGCATTTCTTCTTTCCGGAGACTGCCTGTGCAAACTGCCAACACGACCAAGCGCAACTCCCTGGCTGCGCTAACCTTTGGTGCAATCGGGGTTGTCTATGGCGACATCGGCACCAGCCCGCTTTACGCCTTCCGCGAGGCCTTGGCCCAGACCGCCGAGGGCGGAATTTCGCAAATCGAGATTCTGGGTGTGCTATCATTGGCGCTCTGGGCGCTGATCATTGTCGTCACGCTCAAATACGTTTTGTTTCTCAGCCGGATGGACAACAATGGCGAAGGCGGTGTCCTATCATTGATGGCTCTGGCCAAGCGTGCAACCAACGGGCGCTGGCTGGTGGTTTTGCTGCTTGGTGGTGCCGGCGCTGCGATGTTCTATGGCGATGCTATCCTGACGCCTGCGCTTTCGGTTCTTTCTGCGGTTGAAGGCCTCAAGACAATCCCCGGCTTTGGCGGAATGAGCGAAACGGCGATCCTTGGCGTTACCATCGCGATCCTTGTCAGTTTGTTTGCCATGCAAGCGCGGGGCACTGCCAGCATGGCCATTTTGTTTGGACCAGTCTGCACGCTCTGGTTTCTGGCGCTTGCCGCTTTGGGCATCTGGCATATTGCAGATGCGCCCGAAGTATTGGCGGCCTTCAATCCGCTCTACGCTGTCAGCTTCATGACATCACACGGGGTGACCGGCTTGTTTGTTCTGGGCGCGGTATTCCTGACCGTGACCGGCGCTGAAGCCCTGATCGCCGATATGGGGCACTTCGGGCAAAGGCCGATCCAACTGGGTTGGCTGGCATTTGTCTGGCCCGCGCTGACGCTGAATTATCTTGGCCAAGGCGCACTGGTCCTAAAGGCTCTGGCGGTGGCACAAGCGGCAGGAGAGCCACTGGCCAATGCAGACTGGTTCTTCATCATGGCTCCTGACAGCTTGCGCGCGCCACTGGTGATCCTGGCAACGCTGGCAACAATCATTGCCAGCCAAGCGGTCATAACAGGGGCTTATTCGCTAACGCATCAGGCGATAGCGCTTGGTTTGCTGCCGCGCATGACCATCCGCCAGACTTCCGAACATCAGGCTGGCCAGATCTATATGCCAGGAGTCAACTGGCTGCTGCTGGCGGGCGTCCTTATCCTTGTCCTCGGGTTCAAATCCAGCTCGGCCATGGCGGCTGCTTATGGCATCGCTGTAACGGGCACGATGGTCGTGACCACCAGTCTTGCCTTTATCATCGCGTGGAAGTTCTGGAATTGGGATCCTGTCTGGACCTCGCTTTTGATTGCCCCGTTTCTCGCCCTCGACCTGTTCTTCTTTGGCGCCAACATCCTGCGTATCAGCGAAGGAGGCTGGGTGCCGCTGCTTGTCGCCCTATGCGTCGGTCTGGTTGTCGTGACTTGGCTGAAAGGGCGGAAGGCGGCAATGGAACGGGCAAGCGAGCAAGGCACCGCCCTGAATGAAATGATCGCGGCCATATCTGCACGTCCACCTGCAAGCATTGAGGGAACCGCGGTATTCCTGACGCAGGATCTGGATGTCATGCCCTCGGCGTTGCTGCATAACCTCAAACACAATAAGGCGCTGCACCGGACGAATGTACTATTGAAGGTGGATAGCCAGTCTACACCGCACATCGCGCCTGAAGAGCGACTTTCGCTAGAACGTATCGATGACCGCTTTTTGAAGGCCCGGCTGCGCTATGGCTATATGGATGCCATTGATGTTCCCAGCGATCTTGCCCGAAACCAAGGCTTGCTGGTAGGGCCGGGAGGAACGTCCTTCTTTGTGGGACGTAGCGCGATCCGCTTTGCAGCCAAGCCGGCGATGCCGCGTTGGATGACTGTGATCTATATGTTCCTTCACCGCAACGCCGCCGATCCTACCGCATACTTTTCAATACCACCCAATCGAGTGGTCGAACTGGGCAGCCAGATTGAGCTATGAATGACACCATGAAATCCACCGCATCGCCTTACATTGTTGCATTGATCGCTGTGGCAGGGGTTTCATGGCTGAGTTCTGTCTGGCTTGCCATGCTGGGCTTGGCTTCGGCAGCCTTGCTGTTCTTGCTGCCGGTCCTTTACGCGGCAACGCGTGGCGGCGTCGGACCGGGATTGTTTGCAGCGCTTTCGGGAGCTGGAGCTTATAACTTCTTCCTTTTGCCACCGCGCTTCACCTTTCGCGTCCACGGTCTGGATAATCTTGTCAGTCTGGTGGTGCTTGTGGCAGTGGCAATGGTCACCAGCCGTCTGGCGACAAAGCTGATGGCGCGCGAAGCCGAGGCTTTGGAGCGCGCCTGCATGGGGGAGGAGGCTGCCGAACTCTCCGCAATTTTGGGCGCACATCCGGCGCAATCAGCCTTGCAAGGCGGCCTTGATCTGATTTCGGGACGGTATGGCGAAATGGTTCTGGTCTCCGAAGATGATCTGCAATCTATCGGTGCCGCCTTTTCGTCGCTCGATCTTTCGGCAGCTGCCTGGGCCATCCATAATGGCGATCTCACCGGACATGGCACACGCGTGATGGGCACGGCTGATTGGACATTCTTTCCGCTTGTCCCCAAGAACCGACCGGCCCGTGAAGTTGCAGCGCTGGCCCGTCCGGCCAATGGTTCCATCCGGCGCGCAAGCCAGTTGGATCACTTGCGGCAACTGGCCCTGTTGCTCGGCCAGTGCCGGGATCGCGACATGCTGGAGGCAGAGCGACGCGATCGGGAAATTCTGGAGCAGAGTGACCGCTTGCGCCGTACCTTCATGGCTTCGATGGCGCATGATTTTCGGACACCGCTGACAGTCATTACCGGGCAGCTGGCGCTCTTGGCCGAATCCAGCCCGGGCGCTGGTGAAGCTTTGGTTGCAGCCCAACGCCTCGAAAGAATGATGGCAGACCTGCTTGGTGCAGCGCGGCTTGAATCAAGCTCACTCGTGCCCAGCCTTGAAAGTCTCGACCTGGTCGATGTTATCGCGTCTGCATGCGACAGGATGACCCTGCCTGCACATGTTACATTTACCCGGACACTTCCTGCTGACCTGCCATTTGTGAAAGCCGACGCGGTGCTATTGCACCATGTGCTTGCCAACTTGATCGACAATGCACTGCGTCACGCAAGCTCGGCCGTGACTCTTGCGGCCACGCAGGACGATGGCGTGGTTCACCTTGCGATCAGCGATGACGGACCCGGCGTACCGGAAGCCGAAAGATCGCGTATCTTCGAACGTTTTATCCGCCTTGAAGGCAGCGATCAGGCAAACGGCAGCGGGCTGGGCCTTGCTATCGTCAAAGGATTTTCCGATGCTATGGGGATGTCGGTTTCGATCAGCACCGCAGCCAATGGTGGAGCCTGTTTTACGCTGGTGTTCCCGCTGAGCGAAAGACCGTGTGCATGAGCCGTGTGCTGTGCATTGATGACGAGCCCGCCATATTGCGGTTGCTGGCGGTGGTTCTGGAACATGACGGTCATGAAGTCCTTTCTGCCGCCAGCGCTCTTGACGCTATGGCATTGCTGGCGCGGGGCGGAATTGATGCTGTCCTGCTCGACCTCGGGCTACCGGACCGGGATGGTCTTGAACTCATTGCCTCGATAAAGGCTCAGGCCCCTGTTCCGATCATCGTTGTATCTGCGCGCGGTGATGTCGCCGAAAAAGTGGCTGCGCTCGATCTTGGTGCGGCTGATTACGTCACAAAGCCGTTCGACGGTGAGGAATTGCGCGCCCGCCTGCGTGTAGCGTTGCGCAAGGGCCCTGCATCGCCAAACAGCGGCGTTTTGGTCCATGGCCCGATCCGCATGATCCCCGATCGCCACGAGGCTGACATAGCCGGCCAACCTGTCGCGCTCACCCCCAAAGAGTATGCTGTGCTGAAAGTATTGGTCGAAGCAGGTGGCCGCATCATTACCCATGCAACCCTGCTCGAACGCGTTTGGGGAAAGGCCCACCGTAATGACGTGGAATATCTGCGCGTTGCCGTGCGGGCCTTGCGCCTCAAGATCGAAACAGATCCATCGCAACCCGCTATAATCCGCAACGAACCGGGGATCGGCTATCGCCTGATGTAGCGATGCTAAGGCGGGAATGGTCGGTTATTGATGCTTGTAAAAGGCTCGAAGCCGGCGCGTCGATCGGAACAGGGAAGGGCAGTTACCGACCGATTGTAAGGACATCCGGCTGACCAACGTGGTTGACGTTGCCAATTGCTGCATTGCAGCGCATTAGGCTGTACATGCGTATCGCGATCGTGGATGAAAGCGCCAGCCGCGCGGCTGTTATCCAGGAAGGCCTGGCGGCCCTTCCGGATTGCGAGATCTTCGTCCTGACGGAACGGCGCGGGCTTGTGGCGCGGATCGGGGAGATCGGGCCGGACATCGTGTTGATGGACCTTGGCAACCCTTCGCGGGACGTGCTGGAGGAATACTTCGCCGTCAGCCGCGTGCTTGATCGGCCCATCGCGATGTTTGTTGATGAAAGCGATGAAGAAGCGATCAGCGCCTCGATTGATGCGGGCGTATCATCCTATGTGGTGGACGGACTTGCGCCGCATCGCATCCGTTCCATTCTCGATCTGGCGGTAAAGCGGTTTAACGCATTTGCGCGATTACAAGCAGATCTGAACGAGGCCAAAGGCAAGCTGGCAGAGCGTGACAGCATTGATAAAGCCAAGCGTATCCTGATGGATAGTCGCGGGTTTACCGAGCCTCAGGCCTATACCGAATTGCGCAAGGCGGCGATGAATCAGGGCAAGCGAATTGCCGAAATCGCCGATGCGGTGATCACCGCGCACCTGCTGATGGGAGGAAAGTGATGCAGACCGAACTGACTGTCGGCTTCCTGCCATTGGTCGATGCCTGCCTGCCGATTCTGGCACGTGAACATGGTTTCGCCGAGGCCGAAGGGCTGTCGCTACGGCTGGTCAGGGACATGAGCTGGGCGACGGTGCTCGACCGCTTGCTTTATGGCCATACCGATGCCGCGCATCTGGTGGCGCCATTGGCGATTGCGGCGACTCTCGGGCGCGGACGTCCTGCACAGCCGCTATCGGTGCCGTTCGTGCTGGGCCTCAATGGCAATGCGATCACCATGCGCGGCGATCTGGCCCAGCGCGTGGCGCAAACCGGCACGCTGGGCGATCCGGCAGCCGTCGGCGCGGCATTGAAGGCAATGGTCGAGGCCGAGCGAGGGCAGGGGCGGACATTGCGTTTTGGCGTGGTCCATCGTTTTTCCAGCCACAATTACATGCTGCGCTATTGGCTGGCAGGATGTGGCATCCGGCCCGACATCGACGTTGAGATCACGACTATTGCCCCCCCGTTCTGCGCCGATGCGCTGGAATCGGGCGAGGTGGACGCTATTTGCGTGGGCGAACCGTGGAACAGTGTCGCAGTTGAACGCGGGGCAGGCGAGATTGTGTTGGTAACCGCACAGATCTGGCGGCGCGGGGTGGAAAAGGTCCTCGCATTGCGCGAACCGGTGATGGAAGAGCGGCGCGGTGATGTGGAGGCGCTGGTGCGGGCGCTGCGCAAGGCGGGGGAGCATTTCGTCGATCCGGCGAATCATGAGGTCAACGCGGCGATTCTGGCCCGGCCTGAATATCTTGATGGCAACGCAGCGCTGATTCGCCACGCGATTGCGGATGAATTGCTGCTGGCGCGCGGCGGGGAAGTGCTGAAATACCCCGATTTCATGTTCCAGCATCGTGAAGCGGCGAACTTCCCCTGGGTGAGCCAGGCCGAGTGGCTGTACAGCCAGATGGTGCGTTGGGACGGCACCGGATTTGATGCCGATGAAGCGCGCCGTGCCGCCCGGGTGTTCCGTCCCGATGTGTACCGCAGCGCACTATTGGGCTCGCAAGACCCACTGCCGGGGGCGAGTTCGAAGGTTGAGGGAAGCCTTGCCGGGCCGACCTCCGTCTCCATGCAGCAGGGCGTCATCACTCTGGAAAAGAACACTTTTTTTGATGGAAAGGTGTTTGATCCCAATCACCTTGCGGCCTATGTGGCGGCACAGGCAAAACCATAAAATTCTGCTGCGGTGCAAAAAGTGCTTGCCCAAGAGGGGGCGAATCACATAGCTTTGGCTTCAGCAGATGAAGCGCCGTCCAAAGTTGGTCGGGATCACGCTTCACTTCGCTTTCAGTTTCATTGCGTGGCAACGTCGCCGCCCAGACCTCCCAATCGGGATGTGTTCGGGCGGCTTTTTTGTGTTGCTGACGCCGGGCAAAGGGGTGGTTCGGATGAGTGGACGTCAGAGCATGAATCGTCGGGGAATGATCGCAGCGCTTTTGGCCGGCATTGCGGTCGCTGGCTGCGGGAAAAGTGCCGATACGGCAGAAAAGCCCGCTGCATCGGCCAATGGCATCGAAAAGCCTGTCTTGAAGCTGGGCTTCATCAAGCTGACTGACATGGCACCGCTTGCCATCGCGCAGGAAAAGGGTTTCTTTCGCGAGGAGGGCTTGTCCGTAACGCTCGAACCGCAAGCAAACTGGAAAGTTTTGCTCGATGGAGTCGTGGGCGGTCAGCTTGACGGCGCGCACATGCTGGCGGGCCAGCCGATTGCCGCAGCAGCGGGCATCGGCGCCAAGGCCAAGTTGATCGCGCCGATCAGCCTCGACCTCAACGGCAATGCCATTACGGTATCGAACAAGGTCTGGAGCGAGATCGCGCCGGGGCTGCCCAAGGGGCCTGACGGCAAAGTGCAGCACCCGATTTCCGCTTCGGTCCTTAAGGGCAAGAACCTGAAGTTCGGTATGGTCTTCCCGTTCAGCCCGCACAACTACGAGCTGCGCTACTGGCTGGCGGCAGGCGGCATCCAGCCCGGCTATTACCTGCCGGGCGACACCGCAGGCACCACGGGTGCGCAAATGCAGATTTCGGTAACACCGCCCCCGCAGATGCCTTCGACGCTCGAAGCCGGGACCATCGATGGCTATTCAGTTGGCGAACCCTGGAACCAGGCGGCAGTAAAGAAGAAGATCGGCGTTCCTGTCATCACCGACGAGGAAATCTTCAAGGGCAATCCGGAAAAGGTCTTTGGCCTGACCGAGGAATTCGCGGCGAAGAATCCGAACACGGTCAAAGCCTTGTTGCGTGCAATCATCAAGGCGCAGCAGTGGCTTGATGCCGATGGCGGCAAGAACCGCGCCGAGGCGGTCAAGATCCTGTCGATGCCGCAGTACGTGGGGGCCGACGCCGACGTGATCGGCGCAAGCATGACTGGCAAATTCACATTTGCGGCGGGCGACACACGCGACGCACCGGACTTCAATGTCTTCTTCAACCAGTTCGCCGGGTATCCCTATTATTCCGACGCGATCTGGACGCTGACGCAGATGCGCCGCTGGGGCCAGATCCCCACCGACAAGCCCGACCAGTGGTACTTCGACACCGCCAAGGCCGTCTATCGCCCCGATCTCTATCTCGCAGCGGCGAACGAGCTGGCCGAAAAGGGCGTGATCCCCAAGGCCTCCATTCCCGAAACCGATGGCTACAAGGCCGAGCAATCGGGCTTCATCGATGGCCTGACCTTCAATGGCAAGCAGCCCAACGCCTATCTCGCCAAGTTCACGATCGGCTTGAAGGCCGGGCAGACCGTTACCCCGGCGGGCGTGAAGTAAACCAGGAGCACTTACGATGAACGCGGTCGCATTGCGCAAGAACGAATTCGTCGGCACCGAAGCGGAAGTCACGGAGGACGGCGTTGCACTCCTCCCCGAAACAAAAGCGGAGACACCTGTGGAAAGTGCCACGAAGCCTGAAAAGGCGCTGCCCTTCGGAGTTAAGCTGCCCTCGGGTCGCGCCGCGTTCGAAGCGCTGTGGCCGCCGTTGGCCGGGATCGGCGGGTTCCTGGCGCTCTGGGCAGTGCTGGCACCGCTGGTGCAAACCTCGCTTGGTGCTTTGCCCGGACCGGGGGATGTGTGGGAAGCCTTCCTCGGACTGCTGGATGAAGCTGCGGCGGCGCGGGTCTCGGCGGCAGAAGCAGTTGCTTCAGGTTATGCCTACACCGGCCCACCGACGTTTGTGGACCAGATTTTCACCAGCCTTGAAACAGTGGCGGCGGGATTTGTTCTGGCAACCATTTTTGCCGTGCCGCTGGGACTTGTTGCAGGCATGTCAAAGCGCGTGAATGCGGCGATCAATCCGCTGGTGCAGGTGATGCGCCCCGTCAGCCCGCTGGCGTGGTTGCCGATCGTGACCATGGTCGTTTCGGCATCGGTGACCAGCGATGATCCGACGCTTGCCAAAAGCTTCATCATCTCGGCCGTGGTGGTCATGCTCTGCTCGCTCTGGCCAACACTTATCAACACTGCCATCGGCACCGCCAGCATCGATAAGGACCTGATCGCGGTGGGCCGCGTTCTGCGCCTTGGCTGGTTTGCGCGGTTGACGCGATTGGTGCTGCCATCATCGCTGCCCTATATCTTCACCGGCATGCGCTTGTCTTTGGGCACCGGCTGGATGGTGCTGATTGCGGCAGAAATGCTCGCGCAGAACCCCGGCCTTGGCAAATTTGTGTGGGATGAATTCCAGAACGGTTCCGAAAAGTCGCTGGCGCGGATCATGGTGGCGGTCGTGGTGATCGGCCTGATCGGCTTTGCTCTCGACCGTGTGATGATGGCCATGCAGGCCTTCGTCAGCCGCAACCGCAACGTCTGAAGGAGCGGGACTATGGCCACGATCCTTTCGCTCAAGAATGTGCGCAAAAGCTATACCGGCAAAGCAGGCGGTACAACCGAAGTGCTCGGCGGCATCGATCTTGATGTCGAAGAAGGCGAATTCATCGCGATCCTCGGATTTTCAGGCGCCGGCAAAACCACGCTGATTTCCTCGATCGCAGGGTTGGTGCAGCCCGATGCAGGCGAAATGCTTTTGCGCGGCAAGCCGATCACCGGCCCTGACAAAGATCGCGGCCTCGTGTTCCAGTCCTATTCGCTGTTCCCATGGCTGACGGTTGAACAGAATGTCGCGCTGGCGGTGGATTCTGTGCACAAGGATCGCACCAAGCACGCCCGCGCGGATCTGGTGCGGCAGAAGGTGCAACTGGTGGGGCTTGGCCATGCGATGGACCGCAAGCCTGCGCAGCTTTCGGGCGGAATGCGCCAGCGTGTTTCGGTCGCCCGTGCCTTGGCAATGGAACCTGAAATCCTGTTGCTGGACGAGCCGCTGTCGGCGCTCGACGCGCTGACCCGCGCGAAGCTTCAGGACGAGATTGACCGTATCCGCGAAGAGGAGAAGCGCACGATCATCCTGGTCACCAATGACGTGGACGAGGCGCTCTTGCTGGCGGACCGGGTTGCCGTGCTGACGCCAGCGCCCGCAGCGCGGATCGGCAGGATATTCCCCGTGACATTGCCGCGCCCGCGCGACCGCGAGGCGGTGAACGACAGCGTCGCATTCCAGGCACTGCGCACCGAGATCGTCACATATCTTGGCGGCCTGGCGGGCGAAAAGGCGGCAAAGGGGAGCGAATTCGGCAGCTTGCCCAATGTTACCCCGCTCGATCTTGCGCCTCCGCCCAAAGCCTATCAGGACGCCGCGAAGAAGGGCGCGACGCGGCGCTACATGGAGTTCTGGAAGCTCAACAAGATCTATCCCACGCCCAAAGGCCCGCTGACCGTGGTCGAGGACTTCAACCTGATGATGGACAAGGGCGAGTTCGTCTCGCTGATCGGCCATTCAGGCTGCGGCAAATCGACCGTGTTGACGATGGCTGCCGGTCTCAATGCGATCAGCAAGGGCGGGATCATCCTTGATAACCGCGAAATCGATGTTGCAGGGCCGGACAAGGCCGTGGTGTTTCAGGCACCCAGCCTGATGCCATGGCTCACCGCGCGGCAGAACGTGGCATTGGGGGTGGAGCGGGTTTACCCCCATGCCACGCGGGGCGAGCGGCGCGAGATCGTTGACTATTATCTTGAGCGCGTCGGCCTTGCCGATGCGATGGACAAGATGGCGGCGGAAATGTCGAACGGCATGCGCCAGCGTGTCGGTATCGCGCGCGCCTTTGCCCTCAGCCCGCGCCTGCTGCTGCTTGATGAGCCCTTCGGTATGCTCGACAGCCTGACGCGGTGGGACTTGCAGGACGTGCTGGTGGAGGTTTGGAACCGCACCAAGGTGACTGCAATCATGGTGACGCATGATGTCGATGAAGCGATCCTGCTGGCCGATCGCGTGGTGATGATGACCAACGGCCCCAATGCCACCATCGGCAAGATACTCAAAGTTGATCTGCCGCGCCCGCGCGACCGCAAGGCCTTGCTGCGACACCCGGATTTCTACGCGTACCGGCAAGAGGTTCTGCGCTTCCTTGCCGAATACGATCATGGACCGACCGAGAAGGCGGCCTAGCACAATCGAGGATGCCTGATTGGCCCTGTTCCAGACGGTTCTGGGGGGACTTCAGGAGGAAAAACATGAAGACACGTATTCTGGCGGCGGCGCTGCTCGCGTCGCCGGTTGCTCTCGCACACCCTGCGTTTGCGGCGGATAAGGCTTTTGGTGATCCCGTGCCCATGGGCGATACGCTGACGTTCGATCCGATTATCGATGCACGCCTGCGTTATGAAGGGGTCGATCAGCCTACGGTTGATGCCGATGCACTGACGGCGCGGTTGCGCGCGGGGTTCGAGATCAAGCACACGCCATCGCACCTGTCGTTTCTGGTTGAAGCCGAAGGGCTGCTTGGCCTTGTGAACAAGTACAATGCATTTCCCTTCCCGCTGGCAGGGTCACCCCAACGTCGGCCCGGCTTTGCGGTGGTGGCTGATGGAGAAAGCATCGACCTCAATCGCTTGCAAGTGCAATACAAGACCAAGACATTTGCGCTTACAGTGGGGCGCCAGCGGATCAATCTGGACGACCAGCGCTTTGTCGGATCGGTGGCATGGCGCCAGAACGAGCAGACGTTCGATGCGGTCCGCGCCGAGGCGACATTGGGCGCGGTCATGGTCGATGGCACTTATGCGATCCAGCAGGATTCCATCTTCGGATCGGAAGCCGGTCCGCGCCGGACGATGGACGGGGACTTTGTCTTTCTGCAAGCGGGCACCAAGCTGGGGCCGGTAACGGCCAAGGCGTTTTCCTACCTCATCGACTATGACGAAGCCTTTGCCTTCGCCAATTCCTCGCAGACTTATGGCGGACGTGTTTCAGGCAGCTTCCCGCTGTCAAACGCGGTGAAGCTGAACGTCCTTGGCAGCTATGCGCGGCAGAAGGAGATGGGCAAAAATCCGGTGCGCTATGAAGCGGACTTTGTGCTGGCAGAGGTCGGCCTTGGCTACAAGGGCTTTACCCTGAGTGGTGCCTATGAAAAACTTGGGGCTGACAGCAAGGCGGGCAAGTCATTCCAGACGCCGCTGGCCACGCTGCACAAGTTCAACGGCTGGGCCGATTTGTTCCTGACAACGCCGGGGAACGGGCTTGAGGATTATTACGTCACGCTCGCCAAAGTCTTTCCAAAAGTGAAGGCCGTGCAAGGGCTTACCGCGAACGTGATCTATCACGAATTCCGCAGTGACATCGGCAATGTGAAATTCGGCACGGAATGGGATGCCAGCCTTGCGTTCAAGACGAAGAAGGTAAGCTGGCTGGTCAAGTATGCCAATTACAACGCCAACCGGTTCGGCGTTGATCGCCAGATCCTGTGGTTGCAGACCGAAGTCGCGTTTTGATCGATCCGCGTGCTGCACTGCAAAATAACACTTGCAGTGCAGCCGCAGAATCGGTTAGCTTTAAAGCTCAAGGCATATGCGCCACCCAAAGCCGGGTGGACCTCCGCACTGCCTGCTAGATCAACATTGCGTGGCAACGTCGCCGCCCAGACCTTCCCCATTCGGGATGCGTTCGGGCGGCTTTTTTGTGTCGCGCGTTTGGCAAGGAAGAGTTCACGTGAACGCGCCGACGACGATGATGGAAAAGCGCCAAACCGCCGCCGTGAAGGAACGGCTGGTGGTAATCGGCAATGGCATGGCCGGATGCCGCGCCATCGAGGAAATCCTCGCCCGCGATCCGGCGCGCTTCGATGTGACCATATTCGGCGCGGAACCGCGCGTGAATTACAACCGCATCATGCTTTCGCCGGTGCTGGCAGGAGAGAAGGCGTTCGAGGACATCATCATTAATGGCGACGATTGGTACGCCGATAATGCGATCACGCTGATTGCAGGCGATCCGGTTGTGGCGATTGATCGCGCAACCAGGACCGTGGTGGCAAAATCGGGCCGCGTTGAACCATATGACCGCTTGCTGATCGCGACAGGTTCCGATCCGTTTATCATCCCGGTGCCGGGCAAGGATCTGGCAGGCGTAGTCACTTTCCGCGATCTGGACGATGTCGACAAGATGCTGACCGCCGCTGAAAAGGGTGGTTCAGCCGTGGTGATCGGCGGTGGCCTGCTCGGGCTCGAGGCAGCGCATGGCCTCTCGCTTCGCGGCATGAAGGTCACCGTCGTTCATCTGATGCCCACATTGATGGAGCGCCAGCTGGATGAAGCAGCGGGCTATCTGTTGAAAACCGAACTGGAGCGGCGCGGACAGACCATCGTGACCGGCGGCGATACGGCTGAAATCATCGGCAAGAACGGCCACGTCGCGGCAGTAAAGCTAAAGGACGGGCGTGAAATTGCCGCTGATATCGTAGTGATGGCGGTCGGCATCCGCCCCGGCACGACATTGGCAAAAGCCGCAGGGCTCGAAGTCGAGCGCGGCATTGTGGTCGATGACCATATGGTCACCAGCGATCCGGCAGTGATGGCGGTTGGCGAATGCGTGCAGCACCGTGGCAATTGTTACGGCCTTGTCGCGCCATTGTGGGATATGTGCCGCGCGCTGGCCGATCACGCCTGCGAACAGCCAAGCGGTTATGAGGGCTCGGTCACGTCCACCAAGCTCAAAGTCTCTGGCATTGATCTGTTTTCCGCAGGCGACTTTTCCGGCGGGGATGGCGCGGAAGACATCGTCATGCGCGATGCCGCGCGCGGGCTCTATAAGCGTGTGGTCGTCAAGGACAACAAACTGGTCGGCGCGGTGCTCTATGGCGATACAACCGACGGCTCGTGGTATTTCGACCTTCTCCGCAAAGGCGAGGACATCTCGGACATCCGCGAAGCGCTGATCTTCGGTCAGGCCTTCGCATCCGGGGGCGCACTGCTGGACCCTAACGCCGCCGTTGCAGCACTTTCAGACGACGCAGAAATCTGCGGCTGCAACGGCGTTACCAAAGGCAAAGTCGTCGCCACGATCAACGCGGGTGCTTGCAGCCTCGATGCAGTACGCTCCACCTGCAAGGCATCGGCCAGTTGCGGCAGTTGCACGGGGCTGGTGGAAAGCCTGCTGGCGTTGACGCTGGGCGGCGAGGTTCAATCCGGCCCCAGGACGATGTGCAAATGCACCAGCTTTGGCCATGATGACGTGCGCCGCCTGATCCTTGAAAAGAACCTGCGCGCGATCCCGCAAGTCTTGCAGGAACTGCACTGGAAAACCCCTGACGGCTGCTCGTCATGCCGCCCGGCGCTCAATTACTATCTGCTCTGCGCATGGCCGGGCGAATATGTCGATGACCAGAAAAGCCGCTTCGTGAATGAGCGGATGCACGCCAATATCCAGAAGGACGGCACGTATTCGGTGGTTCCGCGCATGTGGGGAGGGCTCACCAACCCACGCGAATTGCGCGCGATTGCCGACGTGGTCGAGAAGTACAACGCCCCGATGGTCAAAGTGACCGGCGGCCAGCGGCTCGATATTTTCGGGATCAAGAAG